>CAZFSZ010000006.1:0-33940 GCA_964521755.1 uncultured Methanosarcinales archaeon
ATTTTGTGAGATGGTATAATGAAAGAAGGATACATCATGCACTTGCGTATGATACTCCTGAAAAAGTATATTGGGAAAAACTGTAAACTAATTATCAAATTGTAAACTGATTTCCGAATTATGCCGTTTATCGTCTTGGAAATCTTTCTCAATGTGGAAATTAGTTGACAAAATAAGATTTTAATTGTGATAGGTTCTCGTGAGGTTTATTTATAAAGAATAGCATCAATCTATATACTCTAGAAGTGACAACTAATTTCCGAATTATTCAATGGGGTTGTTTTGTGTGTTTGTTTTAAAAATATATAATAAAAAAATTTAAATAAAGAAGAGAAATAATTAAGTTAATGATAAAGAGGTGTTAATATATGAAAATAAAACTAAAAAAGAAACCAAAAAATCCTATATTGATAGAAGGTTTTCCCGGTTTTGGTCTGGTAGGAACAATTGCTTCTGAATTTTTGATTGATCATCTTGACACAGAGCAGATTGGAAGCTTGTGGCTGGAAGAGCTTCCTCCGATGGTTGCAGTCCATGAAGGTGAAGTTGTTGACCCTATAGGTATATTTTACAACAAGAAACATAATCTAGTAATAGTTCATGGAGTTACAGGCATCGCTGGATTAGAATGGAAGATAACCGATGCTGTGGTAAAGATCGCTGAGCAGCTTAAGGCTAAAGAGATTATAAGCCTGGAGGGTATTGGAAGCCCTGAACAGACAGAAGAAACAAAAACTTATTTCTACAGTTCAAACAAGAAAAAAGCTAAAAAACTTGGGGATGCAGGATGCGAGCAGCTGAAAGAAGGGATTATAATGGGAACAACAGGAGTTATGCTGCTGAAATCAGAAAAAAATATGCCTGTAACAAGCATATTTGCTGAAACACACAGCAAGCTTCCTGATTCAAAAGCATCTGCAGAAGTTATAAAGGTTATAGACAGTTATCTTAAATTAAAAGTTGATCCAAAGCCTCTGCTTAAGCAGGCTGAGAAGTTTGAAGACAAGCTAAAAGAGCTGATGAAGAAAAGCAAAAGCCTTTCCAAAGAGCAAGAAAAGAAAAAACTCAGCTATGTGGGTTAAAAACAAGATTACTTGCATACAATATGTAGTATGTTCTCGTCGATATAATTTTGAAAAGCATAAGATTTATAAATAAGGGGTTTTACTTAAAACATATATATAACATATAGTAAACTTGCCTTGTAAATTTTTTTAATTTCCAGGCAGTTTCTAAAATTTTAACATTGAAAATGAATCCAGAAGAAATAGCTAAACATGCAGAAGATGGAAGCCTTTATTCCAGAATAATGGACTTCTCAGAAATTGAGAATTCTGATACAGAGCACCCAGAAGTTAAAAGTGCTGACGGAGAGGTAACTGTAGATTCAACTGTAGATCATGAAATATTGATAGGAACAGCAGAACAAGAAACAAACAGAGACAATTATTTTAACACTGAAGTTGATGAAAGCTATGAAAAAGATATTTCTGACTGCAAACCTGAAGATCTAACAGATTATGTTGTTAAAGAAATCGGTAAAGACAGGTATGCTGTTGTTCTTCCTGTAACACATAAAAGAGGTATCCATCTTAGTCCTGCAAGTATTATTGCTGAGAAAGCTAATAAACATGAGAGTTCAATTTCTATGGGAGAATATACAGAGATTTCCAGTTTTGAAGATGTTGAATTTAACGCAAAAAGAGTTATAGATGTTATGAGTTCTGGTGTTGTATATGATAAAAAGGTTTTAATGGTAAGTGAAGGTTCTGATGCTGAAAAAGCGCTTGAAAATATGGTTTATCTGTTTCAAGATAGATTTGGCCTAAGTGATTAAAGATTATCCAAAGGAGATCTTACTTTCTTTATCTCTTCTGTTGAAACTTTTGTATAACGCTGTGTAGTCTGAAGGTTAGCATGCCCTAATAATTCCTGGATAACACGGATATCCACCCCTGATTCCAGCAGGTGGGTTGCAAATGAGCTTCTTAATGCATGACAAAAGACTCTTTTGTTGATGCCTGCTTTTTGAGCTGATTTTTTGATTATCTTTTGGGCTTGTCTTATACTGAGGTGCTTTTCAGGATTTTTGACATCAAACAAATACTCACTTTTCCTGTTTTTTTTGTCTCTTTTCTTAAGATAGCCCCTGATATGATCAATAAGGTTGGTTGAAAGTATGATAAGGCGGTCTTTTTTCCCTTTTCCTGAAACTACCCTTCCTATCTTTTCATCTAAGTCAATGTCATCTATCTTTATCTTAACTGCTTCTGACACCCTTAATCCAGATGAATAAAGAAATTCTATCAAAAGTCTGTGTTTTTTGTTTTTTACAGCTTTTATCATAGATTTTATCTCCTGTTTTGTCAATACAGTTGGAAGCTTTTTTTCAGGTTTTGGGGGCTTTATCTTTTTGAAAATGTCTTTTTCAAGAACATCACTATAAAAGAATTTCAGTCCGCATAATATCAAATTGATCGATGCAGGCTTAAGCTCTTTGTCTGACATCAGATAAGCTATGTAAGATTTTATATCCTGTTCTTGTATATCTTTTGGCTGTTTTTTTATAAAATCAAGAAATTTCTTATTATAGAAAATATATGAATTTATGGTCTTTTCTGAAAAACCCCTTAATTTTAATTCTGTTTTTAGTTGGTCTAAAATTTTTATTGCCTCTTTTTATGATTATACGCACCTAAAATATAAAAATATTGTGATTTATACTGCAATAAAAGTTTTAATCAAAGATTAAATGTTTTATAATGATGAAATATTGGTTAATATATTAGGAGCGTTATTTAGCATAGGGCGTATAATGATGATTATACGAACTTTTCCCTATATAACTTGGAAAACAATGGATTTTATTGTTTTTTTGCTCCAAATAACAGATCAAAGCCATGTTTTTGATGCAGAATAAGGGTGTATCTTTTTTTGTAAAAAGATAAAAAAATGGTTTGATTTTTATGTCTAAAAGTTTTAATCAAAGATTAAATATTATGTAGAATAAAAGATTTAATAAAAAATTAAAAATTTTAGTTGGATTATGAAAGTATCTTTTGCTCTATCTTTAGTATATTTTTCTTTGCCTGCAGATTTCTGAATTTTGGATCAAGATAAATATACGGCCTTTGTTTGATATATTTCTTTTGGACAGGTATGCCTTTTTCAAGCAGATTTGTGATGTATTGTCTTGTCAAAGAAATAGACATATTCATCTTTTTTGCAAACTCTGCATAATTAACAGGGTTTTCTTCTGTGTACAGATTAAGGAAAACATTTTTCTCCATTGTTGTTAATGGATCAATATCTTCATATTTTGAAATCTTTCTTATCTTTTTACCTGTTAATTTTCCAAGAATCGAGTATATCTCATCTATCCTTTCGTTTAATTTGGTTATCTTGTTATCCAGTTCACAAGAAAATTCATAATTAGACTGTATCTCTGATGTGTTTTCATTTATCGCCAGAAGATGATCCTCAAACTCCCCATGAATCTCATCAACAGCAAGCTTCATCTTTTGCTCTACTTCTGACACTTTGTCAGAATTAGAGCCCTCTCTTTCAACAATAAGCTCTGTCATCTAAACACCCCCGAATTTAATAATTAGAGAGGTCCTTTAAATATATTTCTGTTCTACAAAATCTATTTTCAGATGCAAATATTTAATTTGTTATCTGTGTTTTAAAGAAAAAAGTCTTTTCTTTTCCATCCTGAAAGCTGGAAACGCTGTTTTCTTCCTCTAATTCATTCAATATCCTGTAAAAAGAGCTTTTAGAGCACAAACCCTGTTCCTCGACGATAATTTCCTTTAACTGAGGGCCTGAGATGCGCCCGTATTTCTTTACTGTACCCAATACCACTGATTTTATGTAATCTTTTGAGTTTCTTGAAATCTTTTTCATAAGCCTTTCCTTTAATGCTGCTTTTTTCTGCGGCTTATGTGTTTCAAGATTGTCTATCCTGGAATGAAGCTCCTCTATCTTTTTGTATATCCTAGAAATTTTTTCTTCAGGAGAGTGATAATCTATCATCTGTCTTATCTCTTCCATTGAAAGATTGTTTCTATGGTGTAATATCTGGTTTAACCTTTCTTCTATACTGGCGAGTTTCTCGTCGTGCTGCTGGTGTTTTTTGTGAAAATAATCTATCCAGCTGAAAATGTTGTGCATGTCGCTTTTGACCCTTTCAAAAGCAAGCTTTAGAATATAGTGGATTCTGCCCATATCGTGCTTTTGTTTTGTGAATAAACCTACCATGTCTGTTTTAAAATCATTCCCACAATATAAATCTTTCGCTTGTTCTGGGACTATTTTGGGACAAAGCTGGGACTATTTTTGGGAATATATTTTTCTTCAAATAGTTAAATTTAAATAAAAGAGAGCTTTTAAAATATTTTATTGGGAATATAATGGGATTGTCTTGGGAAAGTCCCAGGACAAAATGGGGCTGAGAAAGTGCTCAGATAGCTGAATTTGAAGGTTTGAGGGTTTGGGACAATCCCAAATGGGAATGAGACTATCTGGGACAAAGCTGGAACAATAAATTTTTGGAAAAATATCAGGATTGTAAAAAATTTTGCAGATAAGATCAGAAGAAATTTTTTGAAAAAAAATATAGAGAAAATTTGAAATGGGGGGATTAATTTTTTGAAAAAAAACCTATCCAGGGCTGAGTGAAAAATGTGGGTTTTTTGCCTGCTTAAAGAAAAAGTGAGATATTTGAAAATATTGAAAACAGCTGAAAAAGAGCTTAAAAAGAAGGGCAGATTTTGATTAAATAAGCTGGGGTTTAAGGAAAGTGAGAGTTAAAATAAGACTAGGAGGGCTGAGAAGGTCGAATTCAAGGGTTTGAGAGCTGGATATGTAAAATATTGTTATTTTTGTTGATTTAAGGCATAATTAGAATATTTAGAAAATCTCAGATGGCTGAATTCGGGTGTTTCAGGCTCTCTAGAGGGGTTTTAGCAAATTTTGAAAGGCTGAAAAAGGGTCAAAAAAGGGCTAAAATGGTTTTAGAAGGCTTTAGATAGCATAATTTAAGCATTTGAGCAGTTTTGGCAAATTGAAAAGTGAGAGTTAAATAATTGGGTGATGGTTGATCGAGCTCAGAAAAAGAGGAAAAATGAGCATAATCTTGAAAGCAAAACAGAGGTATGTGAAAAGTGAGGATTTTAAGGTTAAAATAAAGGTTTTGAAAGGGTAAATATGATGAAGAAAGGAAAAGTGAGTATAGTAAAAATTGGTTAGAGGCAAAAAGAGTAAGAATTAAATAAAACATAGAATGTGAGATATAAACCAAAAAATAATAAAAAAGTGATTTTTTGAAAATGAGATGTTTGTTTAAAATCGGAAATGTGAGGGATTGGTGTGGAAATTAATACAAAAAAGCGATTGGCTGTGATTTTAAGCCAGCTGAAAGGGTTCAAAGACCCGAAATCAAGGCTTGAGCAGTATGAGATCGACTCTGAGATTGCTTCAGAAGCTGTATGGAATGCTTTTTATCAACGAGAGATAGAAGACAAGGTTGCTGCAGATATTGGATGCGGAACAGGTATACTCGGGTTTGCAGTGCTGCTGATGGGTGCAAAGAAGGTATTTTTTGTTGATATAGACGAGAAAGCAGTTGATGCTGCCAAAGAGAACCTTGATTTCTTGGAGAAAAAGCTAGGGGTTGATCTTAAGAAAAAGGCTGAGTTTATTGTTTCTGATGTTGATTTTTTCGACGAGAAAGTTGACATTGTTATGCAGAACCCTCCTTTTGGAATACAAGGGGATAAGCATGCAGACAAGGTTTTTTTAGAGAAAGCATTTAAGATTACAGATGTTGTTTATTCTTTTCACAAGGCTGAAAGCAAGAAATTTATTGATGCTATAGCTAAAGACAACGGGTTTAAGGTTGAAGAATACTGGGAATTTGAATGGCCTTTGAAGCAGACTATGAAACACCATAAGAAGAAGATAGAATATATTCCAGTGGGGTGCTGGAAATTAGCCAAGAAATAGACAGTCCCATCAGTCCCAGGCTGGGACAAAACGAGAATGATGATTTTGTCGACGATAAAATAGATTACAGTAAAACAACCAGTGAAGATGTAATCGAATTTTTGAATTTTTGTTTTGTTGAAGATTCAAGGATTCCAGAGCCTTTTTTTGAATTAAAATCTTTATTAAAACATTTTGCAGGGGACAATATTTTAGCTGTTCTGCCTTACGGATCAATGATAAACATGGATGATGGAAAAGACAGCTGGCTTGATGCTTTTGTGATAACTGAAAACAGAAAAGAGTTCCACAAATCCTGCAAACCCATCTACAAAGAAAATTTTTTTGGGATTGGAAGATTATCTGGATACCACAGCTTTTTAGAGGGAATATGCGCTCCAAACTATTATCATATAATGATAAAAAGAAAGGATATAAAAGGAAAAAATAAAGACAAAGATTTTCATTTCAAATACTGCCCTATCGAGATAAAGGAGCTTGAAAACGCAGTCGTTGAGAGGGATTTCAGCCTTACAGGAAGGTTTATGAAAGGTATGAGGATAATGGAAGATGTTGATGAAAGCATAAAATACAGGCTGATGGACATTTATTATGAATCAATGTTGGAAGGTGTGGAGATGGCTGTTGATATCGTTACAGAGGATAAAAAAGAATTTAACCTGAAACAGATGATTTATGCACTGCTTGGGGCAAGTTATTTTACTGACAGAAGGCTGGACAAAAACCTTACAGAAAAAATAGATGATATATACCACAATGAAGACAAAAGTGGCGGAGGGAACAGCTATAATCTTGTTTTTAGGGAATTTCTCAATATGGACTATTTTAATTTTGTCGAAGAAATTGAAAGGAACCATTATGTTGATATAAGAGATGAAGATGCTAAAAAAAGAAGTGTAGAGGAGATAATTGAAGACCTAGAAAAAAACTGGAAGAAGGCGGTTTTAAGGATGTACAAGGGGGCTTTGACAAATCAAGGTGCAAAAGACTATGCATTAAAAAAAGCTGCAAAAGCAGGAGGATTAAGATGGTGGATGAATCCTGTAAAACTGCTGCCTAATTTTGCAATAGGTATGCTTATCCCACTGGGAGCGGCATATCAGGGGCTTGCTGAAATTGAGAAGTTGATGGGCTTTGGACCACTGAAAAAAAGAGAAAAAGAGCTTGATGCTTTTTTAGGCGCTGTAAAGAATGACAATCTTCCTGAAAATGAAGAACAGGATGAAAAAACCATAAGGTATATAAATAACTAAGAAATCCTAGATATTGAAATGGAACTTAAGATATTAGAAGACAAAAAGAACAAGATGGTTTTTGAACTTAAAGGGGAAACACACACTTTCTGCAATGCATTGAAGAACGAACTTTGGAATGACGGTCATGTAAAAGCTGCAAGCTATAACATTGCTCATCCTTTGATAGGTGTTCCCAAGTTTATCCTTGAGACTGACGGCAAAGAAAGCGCCAAAAAAGCTCTTAAGAATGCAGCAAAAAACCTTAAAAAAGAGGCAGGAGATCTAAAGACTGTTTTTCTTAAAAAGATAAAATAAAGCTGATTTTCAAAGAATCTAGAGGTTTGAGGTTTAGATGAAGATAACCATAAAGCAGGCAGAGAAACTAATCAAACTTGCCAGAAATGCTATTTCTGCTGTTTTCAAAGGCAAAGAAGAATTTAAGATACCAGAAGAACACAAGAAAGAGTTTAAGGAAGAAAAAGGCGTGTTTGTAAGCTTATATATAGATGAAGAGCTGATAGGGTGTATAGGCTTTCCTGAACCTGACAGGTCGCTTGCAGATGCAGTTGTAAATGCTGCGCAGGGAGCTGCTTTTGAAGACCCAAGATTTCCACCTCTTAAGAAAAAGCAGATGAATGACCTAAGGGTTGAATTGTCAATATTGACTGAGCCCAAGGAAATAGAGGTTAATAAGGCTTCTGAATACCCTAAAAAGGTAAAGATAGGGAAAGACGGGCTTATGATAAGGGATAGGTTTGGGGCTGGTCTTTTATTGCCTCAGGTGGCTGTTAAATGGGGATGGAATTCAAAGGAATTTCTGGATAATACATGCAAAAAAGCAGGATTATCACCTGACTGCTGGAACAATATGAAAAGGAATGTGTATAAGTTTGAAGCTCAGGTGTTTACTGAGGAAAAAGGAAAAGTTATTGAGAAAAAGTTGGCAAAATCCAATAATGCTCTATAAAAAAGGAACAAAAGCTGAAAGCTTAGATTGTATAATTCTTGGGTTAGAAAGGGTTTAGAAAGGCATCAGGTTTATATATTACTAGTGCCTAACTGATTTTATGGGAGCAAGAAAAAAGCGTAAAAAACGTGAAAGATTAAAGGCTGAGAAAGCAGAGAAAAGAAAGAAATTCTTCAAGAAAAATGGTTTAATCTTTGGAATACCAAGTGTTGTTTTAGGTACTACAATCGGCGTTTATTCTTTGACTAAAAATAATAACAGTTTCTTGCCTGTTGTTGAACCTGCTGAATTAGAAAGAAAACTTGAAGATGCTGTTGAAATTCCTATGGATATCGGTTTTAAGCAGGCTGTTAATAAGAGTGAATTAAGGCAAGAGTATCTTGAACAGCTGCTTGAGGATGAAGCCCAAACAAGTGAGGGCTGGGAATGTTTCAATGGATTTATCTATGATCCTGGATTCAAGCAATTTAAAAAAAGAATAGGTGATATGCCCCACGGGTATGGTATAGATTTAACTGCTGTTGCAGCAACTTATAGTGATAGGCCTTTTAAGAAAAGTGATTGTTATATTTCTGAACTTGGATTTGACACTAAAGTTGTGATGAAAGAAAACGAATTTAAATCTTTATTAGATAATGAAGCATATCATGCACACAGGATGTTAACTGGGCAGCTTGTATTAAGTAAAAAAGGGGTTACAGAGAAAGAGCTTGATAAGATTTTAAAAAATGCTGATAAGGAACTGATATATAAATCTGAAGAGCTTTTAAGTTTTGCTCACCAATATAGGCAAATACAGGATGGAAAAAGAAAAGTAAGGCAAAGATTTGTAAATAATACATTTAGAGGAATGTTAGAGCTATATGAATTATTTGAAAATATCAGTCAAGAAAAGAGTTATAATGGTAAATATGCACAGGTTATTTTAAATACTTGTCCAAAAATAGAGAAAGTAAAGAAGTAAAAATGTCATTTATTCGGACCAAGAAAATAAAAGGAAAAGAGTATGCTTATATTGTAGAGAATAAATGGAAAAAAAGAGGAAACAAGGTAAAACAAAAGACAAAGAAATACCTTGGAAGAGTATACAGGCACAGCAAAGTTGAAGAAAAGGATTTCTGTGATTTTTTAAACATAGAAGATATTGAGAGCTATATAGCTGAAAAAGATAAAAAAGAGATAATAAATGACTTAGTTAGATGGGAGCTAAGCAATCACGGATTTAAAGAACAAGAAGGAAGATTAATAAAAGAAAGCTGTTTTCTTGATATAGGTAAAAAAAAGGTTTATAATGAAAGAGGGAATGATATTGCACTGGGGTTTAATGAGGGTTTTTTGACAGGGTATGCCATGAGAAAACTGCATAATTTCACTGCTGAAGATGAAGAAGAAGGGTATGATTTTGCAAAGATGTTTATCGAAGCTGGGATAAATGTTCCAAAAGGGGTTTTTGTAGGGATATTTAAGAAGGTGCTAGAATGAATTTCGTAAAGTTTATAAATAATTTTACAGGTGTGGTCTTATATGGCTAAAAATCCGGAACATATTGGAATAATACTGGACGGAAACAGAAGATTCGCAAAAAGACTGATGAAAAAGCCATGGGAAGGACATAAACATGGTGCAAAGAAAGTAGGAAAGCTGCTTGAATGGTGCAAAGAGCTTGATGTAAAGGAATTAACCCTGTATGCTTTTTCTATGCAGAACTTTAACAGACCAAAAAGAGAATTTAATTATCTTATGAGAATATTTAAGGAATTTTTTGACAATGAAGAATACCACAAAAAGATACATCAAAACAAGATAAAAGTGAAGTTTGTCGGAAGGATACATCTTTTTCCAAAGGATATATATGAAATGATGCTTAAGCTGATGGAAGATACAAAAGATTATCCTAAATATAAGATTAATTTTGCTATGGCTTACGGAGGAAGGGAAGAGATAATTGACGGGATAAAGAAACTGGGAAGAGATATTGAAGCAGGAAAAATAAATGCTGAAGAACTTGATGAAAAGGTTTTTGAGAAGTTTTTATACATGGATTCTGAGCCTGAACTGATAATAAGAACAGGTGGAGACCACAGAACATCTAATTTTTTGGCATGGCAGGGAATATATGCTGAATGGGTGTTTTTAGAGAAGACATGGCCAGAGTTTGAAAAAGAAGATCTGGTAAATTGTGTTAAGGATTTTTCCAACAGAGAAAGAAGGTTTGGAAGATAGATTATTCTTGATTAATTTTTTGAAACATATTCTATTATTTCATATATTGTAACTGCTTCTGCATGTTCTTTAGGAGCAGGGTTTGTTTTTGACTCTGGAAATGTTGACCCTGTTATACCTACAATTGAATTATCAGGAATGTAGTTTGTCACATCTTCAATCAATTTACATATAGGAGATGATGAATTTATCAGCTGTTTTGCATTTTCTATATCTGAATGGTTTTTCTGATATGCTTTTTTTATTGCTGATTCTAACATATTTACTATTTCTTTTACCTGTTCCTGTCTTTCCATCTTAATATTTTCTCTCCAGCATATAATCGGTTATCTCTCCCAATAAAAATTCTTTTCCCTGTTTTTTGAATCTAGCGTGGGAAAGTGCTGATTTTGCTTTTTTGATCAAAGATTTAGCCAGATCCTGGCAGTACTGCAATGAACCTGTGTCTTTTACAATATTTCTTACTTTCTCTAGCTGAGATCTTGTGATGTTTTGGTTGCCTAGTGCTTTTTTTATTGTCTGTTCCTGTTTTTTGTCTGCTTTTTCCAGTGCTTTCAGGATAAGCAATGTCTGTTTTCCCTCTTTTAAGTCTGAATCAGCTGGTTTTCCAGTCTTTTTTTCGTTTCCGAACAGTCCAAGGATATCATCCTGTATTTGGAATGCCTTTCCCAGCGGAACCCCATATCTTTTTAGTATGTTTAATTGTTTTTTGTTTGCTCCTGCCAGAAGCGCTCCAACATGCAGGGGGCCTTCTACTGTATAAGATGCTGTCTTCATTCTATGTATCAATGAAATATCTTTTGTTGTTACTGGCTTTAGTTCTGAAAGGATATCTAATACTTGTCCATATATGACTGTATGGTTGATATGCTGGAGTTTTTTCACAGCTGCATTTTTGTATTTTGGTTTTATCTTTTTAAGGTCTGCAAGAATCTCATCTGCAAATGCAACCAATATGTCTCCTGCAAGAATCGCCATCGATGCTCCGAAGTGTGCGTGGCCTGATTTTTTGTACTTCTTTTTCGATATCTTTTCATATACTTTATGTAATGCCGGCTTTCCTCTTCTTAGGTCTGATTTGTCCATTATATCATCATGGATAAGGAAATAAGACTGTATAAGTTCAATGCTCATGGAAGCTTTTACTATCTCCCTTAGGTTTTTGTTTTTGAAACATCTGTAGCCGTGAAAAAGCATCGCTGCTCTGATTCTTTTTCCTTTTAAGCAGAATTTCTTTAGGATTTTGATCAATTCTGCTGAAGAAGGATCTATTTTTTTTGCTTTTTTTAGTTTTTTGTTGAAGAACTTTTCTATTTCCTTGTCTACAATGTTTTTGTATTTTTTTAATGTAAGAGTCATTCTATTTAGGAATTTTATTTGTTTTAAAAAGGTTGTTGAATTGGAGGTTTTAAAAAAAGCCTAAATTTTTATACAGAAAGAAATTACTGTTTTTTTATGGAAGAAGATGACCTGGTGCCTGAGAAAGAGCCTTGGTATAAAGGGCCGATGAAGTATATTTTGGCTATTGGGATTATATTTATACTTGTACTTTGGCTGTTTCCTGTATATTCTGTTAAATTAGACCCTCATCCGAATGTTATCCCTAAATTAGGAGAGGTTCTGCCTGATGATATCAATGTCACTGAAAGCCATTTTAATGAGATATCTTTGGTGATGGTCAATGGAAAAGATGATGTTGTTAAGGAAGTTGCTGACAAGGTTTCTGTCAGGAGCTGCAAGGAAAGCAGCAAGGTATGCCATGCAAAAGCTCTTTTTTATTTTGTAAGAGATAATTTTGATTATGTATCTGATCCTAACAAATATGAATATGTGAAAAGTGCAAAACAATCTTTGGTTTCTGGGGGAGGGGATTGTGATGATGCAAGTGTTTTATTAGCTTCATTATTAGATGCTGTAGGAATTAGAAGTAGATTTGTATTTATTCCAGGCCATGTTTATGTACAGGCTTATCTTCCAGAGGCATTAAATAGATATAAAGACAAGGGAGATTATGTTAATCTTGATGCAGTTTGTTCCAGTTGTGAATTTGGAGAGATAAGCTGGAAGAGTTTTGAGAAAGAGAAAATGATTTTGGGTTAAAGCATAATGTTTATACAAGTTTAAGCAGAGCCTAATAATCATATGCGACTAAAACCGTCACATTTATAAATTACCTCTTTCTCCAACATCATATTAGCAATCCCATACATACTATCGGAATGGATAGGAGGGTAGAATGGATAAAGAAACCATAAAGAAAGCATTAGAAGAACTGAAGAAATCTCAGAAGAGAAATTTTACTCAAACAGTTGATCTAATAATAGTTCTAAGGAATATTGATTTGAAAAAAGACGGATTTGAATTTTATCACAGGCTTCATTACATGCCAGGAAAAGATATAAAGATATGCGCATTTGTAGGTGCAGAGAATATCAAGAAAGCAGAAGAAGTTTTTGACACTGCTGTTTCTGTCGATGATTTTCCAAAATATCAAAAAGACAAGAAACTGGTAAAGAATATAGCGAACAGCCATGATTTCTTTGTTGCGCAGGCAAATATCATGCCAAAGGTTGCTACTACTTTTGGTAAAGTCTTGGGTCCAAGAGGAAAGATGCCAAATCCAAAGGCAGGAGCAGTATTTCCTCCAAACGCAAGTTTGAAGCCTATCGCTGAAAAGCTGAAGAAAACTGTAAAGATAAGCGCAAAAAGCACACCTATGATACAATTGGCAGTGGGAAAAGAAAAAGGAGAAGAAAAAGAGACCATAGACAATATTCTTACAACCTATGATGATCTTATACGTCATCTGCCTGGCGGAAAGAACAACATCAAAAAAGTTCTATTGAAATATACAATGAGCAAACCAGTCAAACTAGAATAAAATGCCAGAAGAAAAACAAGAAAAGGAAAGTGAAAAACAGGTTAAAACAGAATCCAAACCTAAAGCTCATGTTTCCGACTATAAGAAAAAAGTAGTGAAAGAACTAGTTGAGCTGATGAAGAAATATCCTATTGTAGGAGCAGTAAATATGGAGAATATGCCTGCCTCTGCTCTGCAGCGGATGAGAAAGAAGCTCAGAGAAAGCGCTGTATTAATGATGGCTAAGAGAAGGATAATGAATTATGTTTTTGAAGAGGCTGCAAAAGAAAAGAAAGGAATTAAAGATTTGATACCTTACCTTAAAGGGATGCCTGCTTTATTGTTTACAGATGAAAATCCATTTAAATTATTTAAATTTATAAAAAAGAACAAAACACCTGCTCCGGCAAAACCTGGACAGGAGGCTCCAAAAGATATTGAAGTTAAAGCAGGGCCAACTTCTTTTGCACCAGGTCCAATCATAGGAGAGTTGGGAAGCATCGGACTGAAGACAGAGGTTAAAGAAGGAAAAGTACATATCAAGGAAGATGCCGTTGTTGTTAAGGAAGGAGAAGAGATAGACGCAAATATTGCAGGTCTGCTGCAGAGGTTTGGGATAGAGCCCATGGAAGTTGGCCTAGATCTGGTTGCTGTTTATGAAGACGGAGTTATCTATGATAAAAAGACACTTGATATTGATGAAGATCAGTTTATGCGGGATATGGAAAATGCTGCAAGATGGGCTTTCAATCTTGCTGTTGAATCTGGTATATTTACAAAAGATACAATCAATGTTCTTGTTCCAAAAGCATTCAGAGAAGCAAAATCAGTTGCTTTGGAATCTGAATTTATGACAGATGAAACAAAAGAAGAGATATTATCAAAAGCTGAATCTCAGGCACAGGCTTTGAAGACAAAGGCAAAGATTGAAGATGCTCCTGATAAGAAAGAAGAATCTAAAGAAGAGAAAAAGGAAGAGCCTAAAAAAGAAGAAAAACCAGCAGAAGAGACAAAGGCTGAAGAGAAGCCTAAAAAAGAAGCTAAAACTGAAGCTCCTAAGGAAGAAAAGAAAGAAGAGGAAAAACCTGCAGAGGAAGCTCCTAAGGAAGAAGCTAAACCTGAAGAGAAACCAACAGAAAAGCCAAAACCTAAAGCTCCAAAAGAGGAGGAAAAAGCTGAGGAGAAAAAGCCTGAGAAAGAAGAAGCTAAAAAAGAAGAAAAGTCAGCTGAAAAACCTGAAGAAGAAGCAAAACCTGCTGAAGAAAAGAAAAAAGAAGAAACACCTGAAGAAAAGATCGAGAAAGAAGAAAAGGAAATCAAAGAAGAAATCAAAGATATTAAGAAAGAAGTAGAAGAAGAAGAAAAACATCCTGATGCTAAAGATATTGAAAAGATAGAAAAAGAAGTTGAGGATGTTGAGAAAAAATTAGACAAAGTGGAAGAGGAAAAGAAAGAGCTTCCGCCTAAAGAAAAAATAATAATCCAAAAAGAAGAGAAGAAAAAGCCTGAAGAAAGGAAGATCGACCCTGAAAAAAAGAAGATGGCTGAAGAGGGGGAGAAACTTTTTGAACAGCTTAAGAAAAAAGGGACATTGAGAGGGGTTGATAAAGGGGAAAAAGAAGAAAAACCTAAAAAACCCCAGTCACCGCAGGATATAATCGCTCAAGCTCATAAGAAGATGGAAGAAAAGAAAGACGTTCCATCTGCTCATGATCTGATGAAGAAAAAAAAAGAAAAAGATAATAATTAATGGAGGTAGCTAAAATGGAATATGTATATGCAGCAATGTTACTACACAAGGCCAGCCAAAAAGTAGATGAAGCTAGTGTTAAGAAAGTGCTTGAGGCTGCTGGTGTAAAACCAGACGAAGCAAGAATAAAGGCATTAGTTGCTTCACTTGAAGGAGTAAATATTGACGAAGCAATAGAAAAAGCCGCTGCTGTTCCTGCTGCAGCTGCTGCACCTGCTGAAGGTGGAGAAGCAGCTAAAGGAGGAGAAGGAAAAGAAGAAGGCAAGGAAGAAAAGAAAAAGGAAGAAGAAGATAAAAAATCCGAAGAAGAAGCAGCTGCTGGATTAGGATCTTTGTTTGGGTAAAATTCGCTTTCAGTGAATTTGGGACCTCCTAATCAATTAAGGGGCAAGACGAAAAATAATTCGTCAGATTTTGTCCTTGTGTGTCCCGCCCTTAACATAGATATAGTAATATAGGGAAGGCTCAATGGTAGACAAGAAGAACGTTAAAAAAAACCTCAATAAATGCAAGCAAGAAATCAAAAACTTGAGGAAAACATTAAACCAGCTGAACAGAGAAAAGGAAGACTGGTTTAAGAAGAAAAACGAATATAGTAAGCATATTTCTAAACTTATAGGAAAAGTCAAAAGCTCCAAAGGAAACAGAGACAAATTTACAAAAGATGTAAAGAAAAACAAAGAGAAAAGAGGGGAGCTTAACAAAAAGATAAGAAAAAAGATTGAAGAGTTCAAGAAGCTGGACAAAGAAAAGAAGGATATCCAGCAGAAATTTGGAATAAAAGAAGACCCTTCTAAGATAAAAGAGCAGATTGAAGCAATAGAGACAAAGATTGAGACAGAAGCTGTTTCTTTTGACAAAGAAAAAAAGATGATGAAGAGCATCAAAGGGCTGAAGAAAAAACTAAAAGAAGCAGGCAATGTAAGTGATATATGGGAAAAAGCAAACAAAGTAAGCAAAGAAATTGACGAGCTTAAGAAAGAAGCTGACAATATCCACAAAGAAGTTCAGGAGAAAGCAGAGAAAAGCCAGGAAAGACATGAAGATATAATTGAAAAAAGCGGAGAAGTTGATAAGATTAGGAAAAAAGAGGAAGAGGCTTTCAAGAATTTTGCCAAACTAAAGATGAAGTTTATGAAAGCAGATGAAAATCTTCAGGAAAAGCTTATAGAACTGGGAAAATTAAATTCTAAATTAGGAAAAAAGAAAAAAGCTTTTGAATCAAAGAAGAAAAAATATAAGAAAAGCAAGTTAAGAGGAAAAGAAGCTGTCATTAAAGAGAAGATGAAAAAAGGCGGCAAGTTAACAACTGAAGATTTGCTTTTGATGCAGGAATTGGATGAATAATTCTTTTCGATATATATTTATATTACATTTAATTTGAAGATAAATATGAAACTTTATTTTATAACAGGAAATAAAAATAAGTTAAAAGAAGCAAGAGAAATTCTAACAGAGCATGAAATAGAAAGCAAGGATTTGGATGTAAGTGAGATTCAGGCTGATCCTGTTGCTGTTGCAAGACATAAGGCTAGAGAAGCTTTTAGGAAGTTGGAGAAACCTTGTTTTGTTGAGGATACTGCTCTTTGTTTTAATGCTTTGAACGGGCTTCCAGGGGAATATATCAAGTTTTTTCTTGAGAAAATTGGAAGAGAAGGTTTGTTTAAATTATTGAAAGGGTTTAAAGACAAAACTGGATATGCTATGTGTGTTATTGCTTATCATGACGGAAGGAAGGTGCATACATTTAAGGGAAAAGTTGACGGGACTATTGTGAGTCCCAAAGGAAAGACTAATTTTGGATGGGATCCTGTGTTTATGCCAAAATGTTTTAAGAAAACTTTTGCACAAATGAAATCTGAGGAGAAGAATTCTATATCTCATAGAAAAAGAGCTTTTGAGAAATTTAAGAAATATTTGAAATAAAAAATAAAAAAAATTATAGGCTTACCGGCTTAAAGCCTACTTTTTGTTAAAAAATTTAGCGAAAATAAGCTTCGCTATTTTTTGAATTAAAAATCTTTCAGATTTTTAATTATTCTTCAGGTTCTTCGGTTTCTTTTTTACCTGCTGGAATTTCAGACGAATTTCCAGTTTCTTCAGGAGCATCTTCTGCTTTTTGTGAAGAATTTTCTTCAACTTTTCCAGATTGTGCTGGTCCTGGTATTTTTTCTTTAACTGATTTAAGAGCTTTTTGCAGTCCTTCTTGAGCTGCTTCTGGTGCATTTGCAATAATCTCCTGTAATGTAGATTCTGCAACTGCTCCTGCTCGTTCAGGATTTGTTTTATTCAATGTCTGCAGTGCATTCTCACGCCCTTTTGTGCTTTGAGCAATTGCCTGGTCAATTCCTGATCTTGCTTGTTCAGAAACTTGCTCTTTTACTTGAACCAAAACAGCCAAATGGTTGCTTGATTGTTTTGCAACTTTTTCAGCAGAATCTTCGTCTTTTTCAGCTTCCTGTTGTCTTTTTTGCATAGCTTTTTCATAGCCTTCTCTTGCTTTTTCCAAGCCTTTTGCATTAGCTGTTTGAGCCATAGCTACTATTTCAGAAGCCCTTTCATCTGCAACTGATTCAGCAGACTGGAATCTGTCAAACATCCTATCTAAAAAATAAAAAGGACTATCAGGCGTAATTCCTGGGTCATGAAGTTCTGGCTGAGCAAAAACGCTTACTGACATTAGCACCAATGCTAATAATACACACAATAGTTTAAAATTTTTCATTTGTTTCACCTCGTATTCTTTTTGAATCTTATTCAGGTTTTCCTACTCCTACTGGTTTTCCTGTGTCTACAGGTTTTTCTTTTGGAGTTTCTTCTTGTTCTTTTTCAGGTTCTTCATATTCTACTTCAGCAGAATCATCAGGTTTTCCCTTGTCTGCTCCTTTGCCTTTGTCTGAGTCAGTCAATATTCCTGAACCTTTCTTAACTATTCTTACTTCAGAAAGGTTTCTTCCCTGTTTTAAGGCATTTTCTAGAGCAGATATTTCTTCATCTGTTGCTCCTTTTTCAGCTTTGATTTTTATCCTTGCCTTGTTTTTGTTCTCTTCGACTTTAGCCTTGAATCTTTCAGCAGATCCTTCCATGCTTTGAAGCATCTCTTGAAGCTGAGTATGTTCCTGTTCACCTAACTTTTTGCTGATTTTCAGCTTTATTGCGTTGATAGCTTCAACAGCTTTTTCGTTTTTAGCCATTGCTTCTTCAATTTCAACTGTGTCAGCAAGTTCTTGTTCTCCGTCTCCATTTCCAAGTTCTTCAACATTTTCTTCAACTTCAGCTACAATCTCTTCATAATCTTCCTGAGCTTTTGCAGCATGGTCAATTTTTTTCTGAGCTATCATAGACTGAACTTCAGCAAGTCTTTCATGTGCATGAGCAAGTCCTTTCTTTGCTTTAGCTGCTTTGTTGAAAGTCAAAGCCAAGCTGATTCTTTCCATTGCTCTTTCAAGTCCGTATAATGGAGAATCTGGAGTAATTCCGGCTTCTTCTTCAACTTCTTCATCAAGCTCTATAATCTCTTCTTCGTCTGTTTGATTTTCGTCATCAACTCTTTCACACATGCCTTCTACGCAGATTTCATCTTCGTCGCAGTCTTCGGTTGTTTCGCACTCTATCTCTACTTCTTCCTCTTCAATTTCAGTCTCTTCATCTTCTTCTACTTCTGTTTCGTTTTCATCTTCCTGGTCATCAGGTGAAATTATTGTAACACCTGAATCTTCTTCAGTTTCGTTTGTTTTGTTTTGGGCTAATGTCAACGGCAGAATTGATAATACCATTATCATTGCCAAAAATATTGCCATTGTTTTGTTTTTCATTTTTTACCTCCTTGGTTTTTTGTAATCATGACTGATGAATTTAATCTTTTTTATAGCTTTTTGTCATTTCAACTATCTTAGTGAAACTTTCATCTTTTTCCTGTTCAAAGTTTAGTTCAACTGCTTCTTCTAAATCTGGATTTTCATTGTTGGGATTATCAGGTATTGGAGGATGAAGCGGAATATCACTGTAATTATCTTCAACAGAATTATATGCTTCCTTTATTGATTCAAGAATATCCTTTGGCCTTACATTTTTCAGACCTTTTTTTGTGTTGTAAACAATATCTGCAACCTCTTTGTTTTCTTTAAGTCTATCAAGAACAATGAAGCCTACTATTTCATCTATTCCATCAACTATGACTGCTTTTTCAGTTGCTCCATTATTTATAATCAACTGGTTTTTTTTCTTAAATGTGTTGTATTTTAACAAAGCTTTGTAATCTGATTGGTAACTTGCACTTGGGATAGTATCATTATAAAGGCCGCTTTCTTTTTCCCTTTTGTTGAAGTCATATCTTCCAGTTGGCTTGAATCCTTTTGTTTTTTCTTTTTCCATGTAAGGTATAGAGCGAAGAAAATAGATATAGTTTAGGGATGAAACAGTTTCTTTAATTTAACTATGGATAAAAATTAATGGTTTTTATTGTTCCATTATGTTCCATAGTCATTTTTTAAGGAAAATAAGGTTCTTTTTACCTCTTTTTTCCTTTTTAATCACTTTTCTTTCTTCTAATTCTTTAAGAAGCCTTGAAAGCTTAGCTTTTGAAAAATCAGTTGCTATCCTTAGTGTTCCCTGTTCACAGGAGCCTTCTTTAAGCTTTAAGACATTGATTATTTGCTCTTCATCTGGCTTAAGGTGTTTTTCGACGTGGTCTTCTTTTTTTATTATTATTTTTTCTTTTTCTGGTTTTTTTAGTTTTTTTATTGTTATGATTGATGTTGTTATGATTAGAATGATTATTATTAAGATTATAGTAGGTTGTGAGTAATTTGTTTTTGGTTTAATCTGAGCAAAGATTGAAACCTCATCTTCAGGAGTTAGATTTTCTCTTTCCCATATGAAAATAAGATTTTTGCCGTCTGTTGTTGCCTTGGTTGGTAGGGGGTAGATTGAGCCTGAATTGATGTCTGCATCTGTCAAAGGTTTTTCAAGAGTTGCTCCTTCTTGCAGGACAAGTTTTAGATTTAGATTGTTTATGTTGTAGTTGGGTGTAAAGCTTATCAGGAAGTTTGATTTGTCTGTAAATTCTTCTGTGACATAGTTGAAGCTAATTTTTGAATTTCCGTTTAAAGTTAGTTTTAGATTGTTTGCTTCTAAATTATATAAGGCTGGTTTGCCGTCAATATAAACTGACAAAGCTGTTTGATCAGATGGAAGCTGGAATTCATAAGTTCCTGCTATCTTTGTTGGAAACTCTATGTTTATATCAACAACTGCTTTGTTTTTTACAAGATTAAATTCAGCAGTGTAAGTGTCTATATCTGCTGCACTTACAGAAGTTATTATCAACAATGCAATTAAAACTAAAAATAGTTTTTTCATATTTAGAGAATATAGTAAAAGAAGTTTAAAAAAGTTGGGTTTTGCAAAGCAAATCTTCTGGTTTGTTGAAAGAGTCAAGCTTATCTTTTTTATTCTTTCTTTTCTTCTTTTTTAGAATCTTTGATTTCTTTTTTAGAATCGAAAATTGTGTAGCCGCACTTTCCGCATGTTTCTCTGTCTTTGTGCTTTGCTAAGAAATGTCCTCTGCCACATTTTGGGCATGATTTGTTTTTTCTTTTAAGTTCTTTTCCTGAAACTTCGTAAAGATTATGAATAGTGTCTGTTGGTCCTTCTTTTTTTTGTTTTCCTTCGTCTGCCATTATTAATCACTTTTTTCTTCTTTCTTTTCTTCAGCTTTTTCTTCTTTAGGCTTTTCTTCTTTCTTTTCTTCAGACTTTTCTGCTTCTTTGCTTTCTTCTTTTTTAGCTTCTGATTTTGATTCTTCTTCCTTTTTTTCAGCTTCTTCAGCAGCTTTCTTTTCAGCTTCTTTCATTGCTTTTGTTTTTCTTTCAATCTTTTCCTTTGCTTCTGCTGAATCATATACAACAGCGTCTATATCTGCTTCTTTCGAGCCGTAATGTGTATTTATCTTTTTCATGACAACAAGCTTTTCGTCTTTTTTTGTCTCATCAGCTATCTTTTTTGTGATGTCTGCATTAGAAGGTGTAGCTGCTTCAAAAGTGATATGGGCTTTT
Organism: uncultured Methanosarcinales archaeon; assembly: GCA_964521755.1. Classification (GTDB taxonomy): domain Archaea; phylum Nanobdellota; class Nanobdellia; order Woesearchaeales; family WJKL01; genus WJKL01. The sequence goes on from CAZFSZ010000006.1 coordinate 21,098, forward strand.
ACGCTTGTTCTTGACAACAAAGGCTCTTCTGTTTTGGATATTATCTTCATGGCCATTATCTCACCTTAATCGCATATTCTCCTTTTTCTTTTATTCCTATCTTTTTGGCTATCTCAGATTTTTCAGGATCCAGAATATTTATCCTTCCCTGCCAATTTGTTGAGAACTGATTTCCCTTGCAGTTTGGACATTCATTTCCGTCAACAAATCTTTTGCATTTTTTGCATACTTTTCTTTTTGCCATTTTTAATTATTTTTTTGATTCCTTTTTTTCTTCTTCGGATTCTTGTTTTTCTTCTTTTATCCATTCAAGCTTTCCAAGACCTTCCTGTCTCATTGTCAAACCCAGTTTTGGATTTGTAGGGTCTTTGTATGAGATTGCAATAATTCTTGCTTTGCATTTGTCTCCAACTTTTAATGCTCTTTTTGACTCTTTTCCAGTCAAAACCTTGTCTTTTGCAAAGCTTACATAGTCATCCATTGTCTGTGAGATATGGATCATACCTTCTGTAGGACCTAATGTAAAAAATGCTCCAAAGTCAGCGATGTCCTTTATAACACCAGGTACAACTTCCTGAAGCTCTGGCTTAAACACCAATAATTCAAACTCTGTCTCATAATAGGAAGCTCCGTCTCCAGGGATGATAATTCCTTCTCTGATATCATCAATCTGAGATACATCTATGACTATACCCATATCCTTGGAGATATATCCCTCATATTCCCCCTTTATCTGCTTTAAAACTGCTTCTTCTTTTGAAAGGTTGAATAGTTTTGGCGGTGTTCTAATGTAGTCTTTAATTTGAGTTTTATAGAACATTTTATATTAGAGCAGTATTTAGAGGGTATTTATAAAACTTACTAAAAATTTCATATTTTTATAAGTTTTTTGAGCTCTGCTCAAATTTACTTACTAAAATTGCTTAAATTTTAGTGAATTTGTGAGAATTATGCTAACATTAACCTGTTCTTTTGTCTTAAAACTATTTTTTCCCCTTTGATTCTTCTTTTTAGAGCCATGTCCTGGGTTGCTATGATGTAGCCTTTAAGGTTTACAATGATATCATCCACTGGTTTTTTGGATATTGTTTCAAGTATTTTAACATCTTTTGCTTTTATTAACTGCAAAGCGAGTTTTGCTGCATTTTTATCTTTTAATGACTGTTTTGGGTCTTTTGTTATTGAATTTAGCTCCTGAACTACTTTGTCTAGAGTGTAGAGCTCATATTTTTCATGAATGATTCTGTCAATCTCTGCAAATATGTCTACATTGAATTGTGCTGGGATTAATAGGAAGTTTGTGTCTAATAGTATTTTTTTCATTGAAATATAAATAGAAAAGAAGTTTATAAAAGTATGTTTATCTAGATTCTTGCCATATTCATGATGTCATATTCAATGTTTATTTCTGATTTATCTATATATTCTTTGAAAGTGGATTCTATGTTGTTCTGAAGTTCTGATGCTGATTCTTCATCTTGAGTCCAAATTCCTAAATGACCATTGCTATCATTAGCAATGACGAATCCAGACAATTTTTCTAATCCTCCTAAGTATCTTACTAAATCTCTTCTAAGCTCTTGGCTTTCAGATCTAGAATATCTGTCTATTGTTATTCCCAATATACAATTGTAGCCCATTTTAGTCTGCCTCCTAGTTTATTTTTTATTCTCATTTTTTATTTAAAAAAAATTAAAGAAAATATGAGAAGCTTATTGCTTCTTCACTGTTTTAGTCTTTACAGTAGAAAAATCTTTTACTTGTTTTGAAACTTGACTAAAACTATTCATGATGGCTGTAGAAATTAAGGGATATATTTAAAGCTTTCTTTTTCTCGTCGTGAAATTCACGGATTATTTACCACTAAACCAATCCTTCATCTTAACTGCGTCTCCATAGACATCTGGAGATTCGTTGATGATTGTTAAAGATTTTGGCTTTACTTTTTTGATTGCTTTAGCAAGGGGCATGAAGAAAGATTTTTCCATGAGTTTATGAGAACGTTCGCCTTTTGTTGTGCAGGTTATTCCAGAGAAATGGCAGTGGATATGAGAAAGCTGTTTTATCTTTTTTAAAATCTCATTATAATCTATATTTCCCTGTTTTCTTGCATAAAGGTGGGCAAAGTCAATACAAATAGAACACCCTGTAGATTTTTTCAATCTTAAGAGATCATCAAGCCCTGCAAATTGAGATGGTTTTCCTGTTGTCTCTGGAGCGAGCTTTACTTTCCAGTCTTTTTGTTTTATTGTTTTTTTTATATCTATGATCTGCTTTTTGATAATCTTATAGATATCCTCTGGATTTCTGTTTTGATAAAAGCCTGCATGGAATACAACTGGAGAAGCATGCATATGATGGGCACGTTCACAGCTTTTTAGGATTCTTTTTTTGGAGGCTTTGATTTTAGATTTGTCTTTTGAGGCTAAATTAATATAATAAGGAGCATGTACAGAAAGTTTAATGTTATTTTTTTCAGCTATTTCTTTTATCTTTTTTGCTGTGGAGTTGGACATTCTAACCCCGTAGGTAAATTCAACTTCGTAGGCATCCAGATTAAGCTCTCTGGCATGTTCTATTCCTTTCTCGTTTCCAAGGCCGCCTGAGCCTGCAGAGCCAAAAAGTATTTTTGTCATCTTTATCAAGCTAAAAACTGTTAAATTTAAACCTATTCTTTTTCAGTTGCTTTTAATTCTGTTTTTGTGAAGAATTTAGTGAATCTTGTTACAATAGTAGAGATGATTATTGAAAGTATCATAAAATAGAATATCAAATCAAGGATCAGCCCTATTCCAGTCACTGCTTTTGTAGCTAAGGTAAAGATAACTACTGCGACTGCGATGCCTTTTGGTGCATTTAAGGTCAGATATATCTTTTCCTTTAAGTCAAAATCCTTAAAAAATAAAGCTAAAATGGTTATGAACCTGATAAAAAGGTATACTATGAACATTAATGATGCAGGCAGTATAAAAGAAAGACTCCAATCTATCTTTATCATTGAACCGATTAGTATAAAAACAAGTATCTCAAAGACTTCAGAGAAAACTTCTGTAAAATCCTGCAGCTTTCTTTTGTGTTTGATATGATAAAGATTTCCAAAAACCAAACCTGCAGTGGTGACTGCAAGAACTCCGTTTCCTCCAAGGGCTTCTGACAATGCATAAGTCAATAAAGCAGCTGTTATCACTGCCAGCGGTGAGAGGGTTGCGCTGTAATATTTTTTCATGAACCTGAAGAATATAAAAGCAACAAGAAATCCTGTTCCTATTCCAGCTACAAACTGCTGGGCAAAAGGTAAAGCCTGGCTGGACAATATGTTAAATGCGGTTGTTTGGGCTGCCTCATGCATTATATCTATCAGCAGAAAAGGAATCAAAACTATCAAAGGGGTGTTTAATACTGCTTCAACCTTAAGCAGTTCAAACAATTTTGTTTTTGCTCCTGAAAGTATCATCAATGTGGCAGAAGGGTCTGTTCCAGATACAACAGCTGCAAAGACCACTGCAAGGAATACTGAAGAAAGTTCAAAAAGATAGTTTGTAAGTGCTGAAAGAATTAATGTATTTAAAACAAGAAATACTATGGCCAGCTTGAATGCTGATGAAGTGGTTGAATCAAACTTCTTGAACCTGAATTTTGAACTTGAATCAAAAACAATCATTGACAATGTAATGATTGCTATAGATGTCAAAAAGATAGGAGAAAACTGTATCAAAGGTTTATTATCATATCTTAGATATCCAAACAGCATACCTATACCTATCAATAAAATAAGGTTTGGAATCTTCAGTTTTCTTGAGATGATAGAAGAAATAAGCCCTAAAAGAAGGAGTATTCCAAAATAAATGATATATATTAATGTTGGCTCCAAAATAACACCTCTTTTTATTGTTTGTTTTAAATATTATAGATAGTGTTTATTAAATTTGTGTTTTTATTTATATTTAGGGTCTGTCCCAAAAGTCCTACTTCGCTGAACAAAACCCTAAACTTATATTTAGGAACTTGTTCAGCTACGTCTGGCCATGCATTGATTTGCTACGCAAATCTGCAGCCAAACTAAAATCAAAGATTTTAGATGCATTAAAATTTTATAATTTCAAAGAATTCAAGGCACAGACGTACTTTTGGGACAGACCATTATATTTAGAAACTTTTTTAAAGTTAGCAAACAGGCTAAAGGTATGAAATCAAATAAGCTGCTAAAAGAAGTTCTTAAAGAAATAAAGCCGACAAAGGAAGAAGAGAAGGAAGTTAAAGAAAAAATATCTGATTTTGTGAGCAGGCTGAACAAAGGATTGAAAGATGGAAAGGCTGTTCTTGGTGGAAGCGGAGCAAAAGATACATGGCTTAGTGATGTTCATGATGCTGATATCTTTGTGCAGTATAATTACAAGAAATATAAGGATAAAAGTGATAAACTGTCAGATATCTTAGAGAAAGACCTAAAAAAAACATTTTCAGGTATTAAAAGACTGCATGGAAGCAGAGATTATTTTCAGATAGTAAAGAAAGGATTTACATTTGAGGTTGTTCCTATATTAAAGGTGACAAAAGCAAAGGACGCAGTAAATATCACTGATGTTAGTCCTTTGCATGCCCAATGGGTTAACAGAGCAGGACCTTTGGCTGACCAGATAAGGCTGACAAAACAGTTCTGCAAAGTACAGAAAGTATACGGAGCTGAAAGTTATATAAAAGGATTCAGCGGATATATGTGCGAGATACTTACTATCAACTACGGCGGATTTTTGAAACTGGTGAAAAAAGCTGCTAAATGGAAGCCAAAAACAGTGATTGATTTTAAAGGCTATTATAAGAACAAGAGGGATGTTTTGTTTAACCTGAACAAGGCAAAGACAGAAGGTCCGATGGTGATAGTTGATCCTGTAGACAAGAGCAGGAATGCAGCTGCTGCACTGAGCGAAGAGAAATATCTTAAGTTTATCTGTGCTTGCAAAGAATTTTTGAAAAAACCATCAAAAGAATTTTTTGAAATTAAAGAAACCAAGATTGAAGATTTAAAGAAAACAGCTGGAAAGGACAAGCTTATAGTTTTAGATGTGGAAAGCCTGAAGGGAAAGGAAGATGTGGTTGGAAGCAAACTGCTGAAGGCTTTTGAGTTTATCGATAGTGAGCTTAAAGAGAAAGGATTTAAAGTTTATTCAAGCGGATGGAAGTGGAACAAAAAGAAAAATGTAAAGTTCTGGTTTATTATAGACAAAAAGAAATTAAGCATGTATGTTGAAAAAGAAGGGCCTCCCAAAGAGATGAAAGAGCATGTAAAGAAATTCAAGAAGAAATACAAAAATACATCAACAAAAAAAGGAAAGTTATCTGCAAAAGTAAAAAGAAAATACAGGGAGCCTGAAAAACTGGTAAAGAGTTTGATAAAGAAAAAATATGTAAAAGAGAAAACAAAAAAAGCAAAAATTTTATAGGATTATTTTTATATATCTTATTGATGATTAAGAAAAATATAGATACAGAAGCAGAGAATTCTGAATTTGATTATATACGTGAGCAGACAGTTCATTATATAGACGGGCTTGATGATATCTACACTGAACCTTTAGGAAGAAAAAGGGAGTATAATCTTGCCAAGCAGATCAGAGATTTAGAAAAGGAAAGAAGAATTCAGCACCCTGCAGGAAAAGAACTGGTTGAAAGAAATCTAAGGCTGGTAAAAAGTATTGCAAACGAATATTACAAAAAGACCCCAAACCATATAGACTATTCAGATATACTTCAAGAGGGGATATTTGGTTTGCTTGTGGCAGTTATAAACTATAAATGTGATTTTATAAAAGATGAACACAAAAAAGAAGGAAGAACAGAAGGATACAGATTCAGTACATATGCAACAAACTGGATAAGAAACAGCATAAGCAGGTTTTACAGAAATGAAGATAAAAATTCATTAAACAAAGATGTTGCTGAAGGCATAGAACTGATAAAAATTATAGAAAATAAAAATGTAAAGAAAGTGGATGAAAATATTGAAGAAAATGAGATTAAAGAACTAATCTGTAAATCAATTGAGAACCTTCCTAACAGGGAGAAAAAAATAATAAAATTAAGATATGGTATTGAACATTCCAGCATATATACTTTAGAGGAAGTTGCTGAACAAATAGGTGTTACTAGAGAAAGGGTAAGGCAGCTGGAAAAAATATCCCTAAAAAAATTAAGAAATATGAGTAAAATGCAGGAATTGACAAAAGTCTAATTATTATCTTTTTCTTTTTTGGATTTTTTATTTTTTGAAGTGTTTTCTTTTTTTTCTTCAACATGTTCTATGTATCTGCATTTTGGATAGGCATCGCAGGCTATGAAAGAGCCGTAAACTGATTTTCTGATCTTAAGATTTCCCTTGCCGCATTTAGGGCATTTCTTTTTTAACTTTCCTGATTCAATGTCCTCTATCTCTTTGATCTGCTCTTTTGTATATCCTTCAAGTTTTGAAGGGCATTTTGGATTGATGCAAACCTTTTGAGGCCTTTTTCTTTTTTTGATGACTAAAACTTTTGGGTGGCCGCATATTTCACATATCTCTTTTGCAGGCTTGCATAGCGCATTTGAGGGAAGAGAGAATGTGGTCTTGCATTTTGGATAGCGGTTGCATGCTGCAAAAGGTCCGAATTTACCTTTTCTTATCTGAAGCTGCCCTTTTTTGCATTTTGGGCAGGGACCTAAAGTTGACAATTCATCTCTGGTGGCAAGATGTGATTCAGCAAGCTCTTTTCCTATATCTTTTTCCTCTTTCTTGAATTTATCCATTATTTTTTTAAGTACTGATTTAGCTTCATCTATAACTTTTGATTCTTTCTTTTTTCCTTTCCTTATTTTCTCCATATCTGCTTCGAAGTGGCTTGTCAATGCCTGATCAATTATTTTATGGTTGTGTTTTTCAAGAGTATTTATAGTTCTTATTCCAAGCTCGGTTGCTTCGATACGTTTTCCCTTGATATAGTCTCTCCGGAACAAAGTATCAATTATAGAAGCTCTGGTCGCTTTTGTTCCCAATTCTCTTTTTTCAAGCTCTTTTATTATCGAGGATTCTGTATATCTTTTTGGGGGCTGGGTTTCTTTGTCAAGAAGATTTATTTTTTTGATATTGACTTTGTCTCCTTTTACTACATTGGGGAGCTCTTCCTCTTTTGCCCGGGTAAATCTCCCGTAAAGCCTATGCCATCCCGGCTTTACAGTTGTTGTGCCTTTTGTAAGGAAAATTTCTTTATTGCAGTCAATCCTTATATGCATAGTTTCTCTGACAGCCGGCGAACCAAATGCAGCAAGGAATCTTCTTGCTATCAGTTCATATATGTTCATCGCATTCTTGTCTTTTAATCTAGGTATGGTTCCAGTTGGATAGATAGCAGGATGAGCAGGGTCTGATTTTTTACCTTCGTTTGGCTTTAACTGATACATGTCTAAAAGCAGTTTAGCTTCTTCTGGGAATTTTTTTTCTAAAGCTTTTATTATCTTTTTATAGCCTATTTTTTTCGGCAGTTTTTGAGAAGATGTTCTTGGATATGATATATATCCTGCAGTATACAAGTCCTGGGAAATCGCCAGCGTGTTTTTTGGAGATATATTCAATGTTCTGTGTGCTTCTGTCTGCAGTGAAGTCAGATCAAAAGGTTTTGGAGGGGCCTGCTTGAATCTTTTTCTTTTAACATCTGATATTGAAGCTGTTTCTTCATCTTTTACATTATCAAAAACCTTGTCTGCCTCAGGCTTTTTCCAGAACTTATTTTTTTCGTGCCATGCTTCTATAGGCGCAAAGTCAATCTCCTTCTTCGTTTGGGCAGTTCCTTTTGTTTTTCCCAAAAGCTGTATCTGCCAGTATGGCGTTGGTTTAAATGCCTTTATCTCTTTTTCCTTGTCAACTATAAGTTTAAGCGCAGGGCCTTGGACACGACCTGTGGACATCAACTTGAACATGCCTGCTGTCTTAATTGCTTTTGTCAGAGCCCTTGAAGTATTTATTCCGTAAAACCAGTCTAGTTTGTGTCTTGTCTCTCCTGCATGGGCCTGGCCCCAGTCTAAAGAAGACTGTTTGTTTTCATATGCCTCTACAAGATCATCTTTTGTCAATGTAGAAAACTTCATCCTGTTTGCATCTTTTCTTTTGCAGGCGTATCTAACAATGTTCCAGCCAATAACTTCCCCCTCTACATCATAATCTGTAGCAACTGTAACTTCATCTGCATCTTTTGCAAGTTTTTTTATTGCATTGAGATATGTTTTGGTGAATTTGGAGCTTTTCTTTATATCGGCTGAAGGCTTCCATTCAATGTCAAAAACAGGATAAACCCAGCCTTTTTTTTCTTTTTCAGTCAATCCATACAGATGGCCGACTGCGCAGACTACTTTGATATCTTTTCCATCATGTTTTAATTCGTAATACGATACTTTTTTGCTGTACTTCTCTATCTTGGGCTTGTTGTCGGCGAGAGCACTGGCTATTTTCCTTGCTGCTGCCGGCTTTTCCGCTATTATCAATTCATACATAGGATTGGCGAAGTGGTAAAATATTTAAAAACCTTTGGATTTATGTAATTTAGATGGATGAAATCTTTTCAAAAATAATCGAAAATATAGAGGAAAAGGTCTTGAACAAAGAAATCAAGATAGATAAAGAAAATTTTTCTGAAATAAAAAAAGTTGATCAGGGAAGAATCTGTTTTATTGACGGCGGACAGGCAGAACTTTTGAAGGGGGCTGATTTTTCCCTGCAGTTTATCAGGACTGCTGCTTTGATATTTGAAGATAATGTGAAAAAAGACAGGAAGATAAATGAATTTTTTGTATTTATAAGTATGAAAGAAGATAATTACCATACAGAGATATTTCCTGTAAAAGGCAAAAGTGTTGAAGGGATAAAGATTAATTCTTTTGATGCAACAATCAGAGAAGGCAAGGAAAGGGCAAGCATCAGCAAGATAGGAGGGATAATCAGAAGGTTTGCTGAGCTGGAGCTGGCAGGGGATGTTGTAGATGAAGTGGATGCTGTTGTTCTGGACGGCAGCCTGAAATGTTTAGTAAAAGGAGAAGAGGAAAAGATGAATGAACTGTTAAGAAAAGCTGAAGAGAAAGATACTGCAGTAGGTGGTTTGGCCAAAACAAGCAAGATAATAAAAGACGGAAAAAGTATATTAAGGAAGCTGATGGAAACAGAAGGAGAATGGTATTATAAGATAGAGGGAGGAGAAAGTGTAGTGAAGCTGAACAAAAGCAGCAGTTATGTGTTTGAATTCAATATCAACAAGGAAAAATTTAGAGAAAATGTCCTGGGTATGATGGCTGCAAACTCAAATGACGCTGTATTTCCGGGGTATCCATATGGCATGATACTTGTGGATAGACTGGCAAGAGTAAGCAATGAAGAAAAAGATTATCTTTTTACAAGGCTTAAATCCAGTGCAGGAAAGAGATGGAGCAAGATAAGGAACGGACTGAATGTTCTGAACTCTCATGATATTCTGGATAATATCTAGTTAGCATTTTTAAATAGTAACGATTATTTTTATATTAATTTTCTTGAAAGTATATTGAGACTGCGCAGTTTTTATTTGGTCTCTATTTTTTATTAAAACAAAGGAGGTAAAACAAGATGGTTAACCAATTAGGAAAATGGGCATTTATTATTGGTGCATTGTTAGCAGTTCTGATGGGAATTCTGGAAGGAGTTGGACAAACATTAGGAACCAATGTATGGCTTATACTGTTATTGCTGGTATTAGGTCTGGTTATTGGATTTGTTAATATAACTGCTAAAGAAGTGCAGCCTTTCTTAGTGGCATCTATTGCAGTATTGGTGGCAGTGACTTCAGCTAATCTAGTGGCAGCAAACACATTATTCAGTCCATTAGGAAATATTTTACAGGCTGTTGTTAGGGATGTAGTATTGGTTGTTGCACCTGCAGCACTAATCGTTGCTCTAAGAGCGGTTTATGGATTTGCTGCTGAATAAGCAAATTCATTTTTTCTTTTTTTTATTACTTGTTTTTTTGATTTTTCTTTAGAAACGTTTATATAGTAGAAAACAGTAAACAGATTTAAATCACATCATATAAAGAGGTGAAACAGATGGCTAAGAAGAAAAAAGGAGATGCAAAAAAGACTGGACATTATTCTTTTATCGCAGGTATTGTCCTGGCAGTGTTGATCGCACTGGTGCCTCAGCTGAGAGGAGATATTTCTGTATGGATATTAGTGATATTAGGTGTTATTGTTGGGCTGTTAAATGTAACTGCAAAAGAAACAACCGGGTTTTTGGTTGCTTCAATGGCTTTGATAATCGCCAGCAGTGCTAGTGCTTTGACCCTGGCTACAATCTGGACAGGATTGACATCTATACTTGGAAACATCATAGTGTTTGTAAGTCCTGCTGCAATTGTAGTTGCATTGAAGACTGTTTATTCACTAGCAGAAAACTAAGCCTTGAGCTATTCAAGGTTTTTTTCTTTTTTTTATTTTTTTTGATAAAGGGGGTAAATTGATGAAAAAGATCAAGATTGACAAACTTTTTAGAGAAGATAGAACCATGATGTTAGCTTATGATCATGGATTAGAGCATGGTCCTATTGATTTTAATGCTGATGATGTGGATCCTGAATATGTTATCTATATTGCAGTTAATGGAGGGTATAATGCTTTTATCTGCCAGAAAGGTATTGCTGAAAAATACCATGAAAACTACAGAAAGAAGATTCCTTTGATAATAAAGCTGAACGGAAAAAGCAACATTCCAAGAATATTTCCGATCTCAAGACAGCTATGCTCTGTAAAAAAAGCAGTTGATCTGGGAGCAGATGCTGTAGGATATACTGTTTATGTTGGGAGTCCACTGGAGCCAAAGATATTTGAGAATTTTGGAAAAATACAAGAAGAGGCGCATGATTATGGTCTGCCTGTAGTGGCGTGGATGTATCCAAGAGGAAGATTTGTGTCAAATGAAACAAGCACCTCAATGTTGTCTTATGCTGCAAGAATCGGACTGGAATTAGGGGCAGATATATTAAAGATAAAATATAACGGAAAAAAAGAAGATTTTAAATGGGTTGTCAAGTGTGCAGGAAAGGCAAAAGTTGCGGTGGCAGGAGGAAGCAAACTGCCTGATATTGATCTATTGAAAAGAGTAAAGGATATGATGAAAACAGGGATATCCGGGATGGCTATCGGAAGAAATATTTGGCAGCACAAAAACCCTATGAAGATGACTGCAGCAGTAAAAAGCATTATTTTTGAAGATGCTGAAGTCAAAGAAGCACTGGAATATCTAAAGTGACAGTTTGATTTCATATTATAACAAAAAATATTATAAAGTGGTTGTTGTTTTCTATATTTATGCTTGAAGAAATTGTAATTTTGATATTAATGACCATGGTCCCTTTTTTAGAGTTAAGGGCATCTATACCTTATGGTATTTTGTTTTTGGGAATGCATTGGTTTACAGTATTTTTTGTTTGTGTTATTTCAAATCTTATATTGGCTCCATTAGTTTATATATTTGTTAATTACATTATGCAGTTCTTTCTTAAGATCAAATTTATTGATAATATATATCAAAAATTTGTTATAAGAACTCAGAAAAAGGTCAATCCTTATGTTGATAAATATGGAAAGATAGGGCTGGCGTTGTTTATAGGAATCCCTTTTCCTGGATCTGGGGTTTATTCAGGCGGATTAGGGGCTTATCTGCTGGGGTTTGACTTTAAAGATTATATCAAAGCATCGATAATAGGGGTTTTGATCGCAGGGATATTGGTTACGCTCATATGTCTGTCTGGAAACGGAGCATGGAACTTTTTTATCAAGGTGAGATGATGATTTCAAAAAGAGAGTTAAGAAGAAAAATATTTCATATCTTGTGCGGGATAACCTTTGTTGTTTTGATATATTTTGATATAATCAATGCATTTGTCATGGCTGTATCTGTTTTGGCAGGGATTTTATTGTCTTTTATATACAAAAAGATGAAGATACCTTTTCTGCATAGGATTCTGGTATTGATGGACAGGCCTAAAGATATTAAAACTTTTCCTGGAAAAGGAGCTATCTTATACGGCATAGGTACTTTGTTGGTTCTTATGTTTTTTGAAAAGAACATTGCTATGGCAAGCATCATGGTATTGGCTCTGGGAGATTCTCTCGCCCCCCTTATAGGGCAGTATGGGCAGATAAGACATCCTTTAGACAAAAAGAAATTCTTAGAGGGAAGTTTTGCAGGGATGGCAGCCGGCTTTTTAGGGGCATTGCTTTTTGTAGTATGGTATGAAGCCCTGATCGCAGCCACTGCAGCGATGATATCAGAAGGAGTTACATTAAAGATAGGATCAAATCAGCTTGATGACAACATAATCATGCCTTTGGTCGCAGGAGCAATTATCTGGCTAATCAGGCTTTTGATATAGAATCATAAAGTTCAGAAGAAATTATTTCTAAATAATATTCATGGCCTATCAATATTACATCAATTGAGCCCCCTCTAGTATGGAATGAACTCAACATTACTCTTGAATCTGAACCTATCTTAATGGGATTATAAATAGAACATTCTTTTCCCTTAGGAACTTCTTTGATATAAGCTCTTCCTTGTTCTTTTAGATAATAAAACAATTTACATTTAGTTATATCTTCTTTTTGTTCTCTTTCTAAATAGATTTCACATAGATTTTTAGGAATAGTAAGCTGGTTCTGTTCATTTACAGACGCTTTTTTATTTATTGATATAGGTATATGTACTTTTACATGATTTTCTAAATCTTTATATGGTTTCATGATTTAGATTATTTAAGATTATTTAAAAACCTTCACTTTTATCTTAAATCTTGA
>CAZFSZ010000007.1:0-32810 GCA_964521755.1 uncultured Methanosarcinales archaeon
CTTAAAAACAAAAGCTTTTTATATCACTTCTTACTTAATAAGTAAAAACAAGTAAAAGTATGTAATAGTATGTACCAAATGAAAGAGAGAATCACAGTTACAATTGACAAAGAACTTCTTAGGTGGCTTGATAAAAAGATAGATAAAAAAATCTTTGCCAACCGTTCTCATGGATTCGAATATTTGATAAAGAGGAAAATAGAAAAAGAAAAAAATGCCTAAAAGATCAAAACAGCCGATAATAAGGATAGAAGATGTATGGAAAACCTACACTATGGGGGAGACAAAAGTTCATGCTCTTAGAGGAATGAACTTTCAGGTTAAAGAGGGAGAATTTGTTGCAATCATGGGCCCTTCAGGCTCTGGAAAATCCACAGCAGTCAACATGATAGGCTGCCTTGATGTCCCTACAAAAGGAGAGATCTATCTTGAGGGAAAAAATATTGCTCATCTAGAGGAATCAGAGCTTGCCCAGATAAGGGGGAAGATAATAGGATTTATCTTCCAGCAGTTTAACCTTATCCCCACATTAACAGCAAAAGAAAACGTTATGCTGCCTATGATATTCCAGGGAGTTCCCAAGCAAAAGAGGATAAAAAGAGCTGAAAAGCTTCTAAGAGAAGTTGGATTAAAAGAAAGAATGGATCACAGGCCTACAGAGCTTTCTGGAGGCCAACAGCAGAGAGTGGCAATTGCTAGATCTTTGGCAAATAACCCTGATGTTATACTTGCAGACGAACCTACTGGAAATCTGGATTCAAAAACAGGAAAGATAGTGATGGAGTATCTTGACATGCTTCACAAAAAAGAGAAAAAAACAATCATTATGGTCACACACGATAAGAATCTTTCAAGATTTGCTGAAAGAAAAGAAAGACTAAAAGATGGAAAAATTATTTAAACAAGTTGATGGAGGTAAACTAAAGATGAAAAATTTGAAAAAAAAAATTTTGATGGCTTTGCTGGGATTGATCCTGATATCAAGTCTTGCTTCAATATCATACAGCACAGTAATAGCTGACTCTGCAAAACTGGAGATTACGATGATCAGCCAGGAGCCTGACCCTGTTGAACCTGGAGATTTTGTTGATGTAAGGTTCAAGATAGAAAACAGAGGAGGGGGAGGGACAGAAGAGATAATATTTGAAATAATGCCTGAATATCCATTCTCACTATACTCCGGAGAAAAAGTAAAAAACATTGGTTCTATGCAGGCTTACCAAAGGGGAGAAGAAAGCATAATTGTCTACTATAAGCTTAAGGTTGACGAAAATGCTGTAGAAGGAGACAATACTCTTGACATAAGATACAATTTAGGGAAACTTGGCAGCAACTGGATATATAAGAAAGATTTTGTGATAAGAACAAGAACTGATGATATTGTTCTTCTTGTTGATGAAGTGGGGTCTTATCCAGAAATTATACCTCCTGGAGAGATGGCAAAACTAAAGCTCAGCATAAAAAACCTTGCTGACTCGCTGGTAAGGGATCTAAAGGTAAAGATAGACCTAAGCTCTGATGATATACCTTTTGTTCCTATAAAATCCACCACAGAAAAAAAGATATATCAGCTTTTTTCCAAGAACACCACTAAATTGACATTCGATATAATGTCCATGGCTGACGCTGAATCAAAAGCTTACAAGATTCCCTTGGAAATCTCCTATTATGACGAAACAGGAGCCAAATATGAAAAATCAGATATCATAAGTCTTATCGTAGGAGATAAACCTGACTTCTCTATCAATATCGATTCATCTGAGATATATGGGGGAAATAAAGCAGGGAAAGTAACTATAAAATTTGTCAACAAAGGAGTCACAGATGTAAAATTCCTTAATATCATACTCCAAGAATCAGAAGATTATGAAATAGTGTCTCCTGCTGAAGTTTATATTGGAAATGTAGACTCAGATGATTATGAAACTTCAGAATATGATCTATATGTAAGCAGCAGGGATGATATTATCTACCTTCCATTATCTATAGAATATATGGATGCCAACAACAACAAATATTCTCAAGTAAAAAATCTTGAGCTAAAAAGATATTCTTCCAGAGAAGCAAAAAAATATGGTATATCTGAAGAAAATGGTATAGGGATGCTGATTGTCTTTGTTATTGTAGTCGGTGGCTTAGGAATATACATATGGAGACAGAAAAAGAAAGGCAAAAAGATATTTGGTAAATGGTAATTTATTCTTATGAAAGATTACATAATTTACGTTTTAAATAATCTTAAGCACAGAAAAATAAGGTCCTGGCTTACTATGATCGGGATATTCATAGGAATAGCTTCGGTTGTTGCACTTATTGGATTGGGAGAGGGCCTTAGAAATGCTATAAATGCGCAGTTTGGATTTCTTGGAACAGATATCTTGACTATCACTGCCTCAGGAGGGTTTGGAGCCCCAGGTACAGGAGTTATTGATCCGCTTACAGAAAAAGAGCTGGATGCAGTAAGAGATGTTCCTGGCATTGACCATGCAGCAGGAAGGATCCTTGAATCAACAAGTATAATCTACAATGATATAAGCACATTCAGTTTTGCTGCAAGTATGCCCGGCGGAGAGGACAGAAAACTGGTGGAAGATCTTTTGTCCATGGAAGCTGAAAAAGGAAGGCTCCTAAGAGATAATGATAAATATGATGTTTTTGTTGGATATAATTTTCTAAAAGAGGACAATGCATTTGGCAAGCCGCTAACGCCTGGAAAAGACATCCTGATACATGGTCAGGAATTCGAAGTAAAAGGGGTTATGGAAAAAAAAGGTAATTTTCAGCTGGATCAATTGGTTGTTATGAATGATGAAGTGATGAGGGATCTTTTTGACCGAAAAGAAGAAGAATATGATCTTATGGCTGCAAGATTTGACCAGAATGCTGATGTAGACAAGATAAAAGAAAGCATTGAAAAAGAATTTAGAAAGATAAGGGGTGTTGAAGAGGGAGAAGAGGATTTCTCTGTAGACACTCCTCAATCCACATTGGAAAGCGTAAATAATATCTTGTTGGGTGTTCAGATATTTATCTATATAATAGCAGGAATATCAATCCTGGTTGGAGGGATTGGGATAATGAATACCATGTATACTGCAGTAATAGAAAGAACCAAAGAAATTGGGATAATGAAAGCGATTGGAGCAAGAAACCCCACAATTTTTTCCTTGTTTTTTATTGAATCAGGTTTTCTTGGAGCAGTAGGGGGAGCAATAGGGGCTCTTTTAGGTTATATCATTGCAAAAGGTCTTGCATACATCGGTAAACTTGCCTTTGGCTCTGCACTTATCTCAGCACATATATCTCCTTTCCTGATAATAGGAGCAGTGTTGTTTTCATTCATTGTAGGTTCTTTTTTCGGAACACTTCCTGCAATACAGGCATCCAAGCTTAATCCTGTGGATGCTATAAGATCTGCAAAATAATAAAATAAATAAAATAAAATATTCAAAAATTAAAAACAAATAAACTATAAAAATGATCAAAGACATATTAAAATACGCAATATCAAATCTGTTGGACAGAAAACTCCGAAGCTCATTATCTATACTATCTATTCTTATTGGAATTACTGCTATTTTTGCTCTATCCAGCTTCGGATTAGGAATGCAGTATTTTGTTGAAGACTTCGCAAAGCAAATGGGCACAGATAAGCTTATGGTTCTTCCCAGAGATTATGTTACTGCAATGGGAGAGACAAATGTGGAATTTGATGATAATGACCTTGATTTCATCAAAAAAGTAAAAGGAATTGATGAAGCAACTGGAATGATTTTTGGCAACGCCAAAGTTAAATTCAAAGACTATAAACCAACTTATCCTTATTTAGCTGGAATCTCTACAGAATCTGAAGAGCTCAGGCTAGTAGAAGAAATGTTTTCCAGCATAGAGATGGATAAAGGAAGGGATCTTGAAAAAGGAGATGTTTTGGATGCTGTTCTTGGATATAACTATCAAATTCCTGACAGAATATTCAAAAGAGGGGTTAAGATTGGAGATAAAATAGAGATAAATGACATAAAGGTTGATGTAAAGGGATTTTACAAAGAGGTTGGAAATCCAGAGGATGACAGGAATGTTTATATTTCACTTGAAGGTGCAAAAAAAATCCTCAACAAAGAAAATTATTTTTACATTATTGCAAGAACACTGCCAGGAGAAAATCCTTCCCGGCTTGCAGAAAAAATAGAGGAAAAGTTCAGAAAACACAGAAATCTTGAAGAAGGGCAGGAAGATTTTCTGGTGCAGACATTTGAACAGGTGATGGAAACATATACAAATGTGCTTAACGTCTTGGTCGGAATCCTGGTGTTAATCGCTCTTGTCTCTTTGGTTGTCGCTGCAGTAAATATAACAAATACAATGTACACTTCAATACTTGAAAGAACACAGGAGATTGGAGTTATGAAATCCATCGGGGCCCATAACAAGTTTATCCTTTTCATATTTATGACAGAGGCAGGGATACTTGGTCTTATTGGAGGGATACTGGGTATCGCTTTCGGATATCTTATTGCAAAAATAGGGGGATTGATTGCATCTTATTATGGTTTGTCAATGCTTCAGCCTCATTTCCCTTTATGGCTCATAATAGGCTCTCTGCTCTTTTCTTTCTTTGTGGGAGCAGGATCAGGCACATTGCCTGCATTAAGAGCCTCCAAACTAAATCCTGTAGACGCTCTTAGATATGAATAAAAAGACCTAAATAGTAAAATATTTATATATGAAATAGTTTAACTTATATAACCTATTAAACATAATTAATAAATTAAACAGAATAAACAGGTTTAACATAAATGAGTAACAAGCTAATCAAAGACATGGACGAAACTACCTGGCGTAGATTTATCGCCTTCTGCAAGCTTAAAAATATCAATGTTAATGAACAGCTAAAAGATATCCTGGAAGAATTCCTAAAAGATAATCTAAACTCTCTGCTAAAAGGTGAAAAGAAAAAATAGTCTATAATCGGTGAAAAATGCTTAAAAATACAATAAAAACAAAAGGAGACTAAAAAAACACATGAAAGTACTTATGTTTGGGTGGGAATTCCCCCCTCATAATTCAGGAGGGCTTGGAACTGCCTGCTTTGGTCTAACCAAAGGTCTAAATCACCACGGCGCCAAGGTCACCTTTGTTCTTCCTGTCTCTCAACCCACTATGAAAGCCGACTTTGTAAAACTTGTTTCAGCTGATATCTCCGAAAACATGGAAAAGATAGGCATAAACTCTCCTATAAAGGGATATATGACCTCAGAAGAATATTACAGCGAATACAGCAAATCAGTTCTAAAATACGGAAAACCAAGAAGATCTCATTTATATGGAAGAGATCTGTTTGAAGAAGTAAAAAGATATGCTTTAAAGGCAAAACTGATAGCCAGAAATGAAGAATTTGATGTGATACATGCTCATGACTGGATGACTTATCAGGCAGGAATCAATGCAAAAAAAGAATCAGGAAAACCTTTTGTTATCCATGTTCATGCGACTGAATTTGACAGGACAGGAAACAATCCTAACAAGAATGTATATGATATAGAAAAACAGGGCATGGATAAAGCTGACAAGATCCTGGCTGTAAGTAATTTTACAAAAGATAAGATAATAAAACATTATGGAATCTCTCCTGACAAGATCCATGTTGTTCATAATGCAGTTGAATTCAACGGCAATAATTTCCAGCAGGAATCATTTAAGATAAAAGAAAAAGACAAGGTTGTCCTGTTTCTCGGAAGGATAACAATACAAAAAGGCCCTGATTATTTTCTTTACGCTGCCAAAAAAGCCCTGGAACTTGACCCAAATATAAAGTTCATCGTGGCAGGCTCAGGAGATATGGAGCAGTTTATGATAGAAAAAGCAGCAGAGTTTGGAATAGCAGACAAGGTTTTGTTTGCTGGATTCCTCAGGGGAAAAGAAATTGACAAAGCTTACCAGATGGCTGATTTGTATATAATGCCTTCTGTTTCAGAGCCTTTTGGCATCACTCCTTTGGAGTCTATGAGAAACAACACACCTGTATTAATTTCAAAGCAGTCAGGTGTCTCAGAAGTTATAAACCACTGTCTTAAGGTTGATTTCTGGGATATAGATGAAATTGTAAACAAGATGATTGGAGTATTAAAACACAGGGAATTAAGCGAAGAGCTTAAGCATCACGGCTCTTTAGAAGTCAAAAAATTCAACTGGAACGTTCCTGCAAAAAAATGCATAAATATTTACAAAAAACTAGTGGTGGGATCAAAAAATGGTTAATGTGTGTTTTTATTTTCAGGTCCACCAGCCACTAAGACTGAAAAGCTATAATGTTTTTGAGATAGGAAACAATCATGATTATTTTAATCACAAAAAGAACAGGGAAGTTCTGGAAAAGGTATCAAATAAATGCTATCTTCCTGCCAACAACCTTATGCTTCAGATGATCAAAAACCATCCTGAATTCAGGATAAGTTATTCTCTCTCTGGAATATTCCTTGACCAGCTTGAAGAATATGCTCCTGAAGTGCTCCAGTCTTTCCAGTCTCTTGTAGATACAGGAAATGTAGAGATACTTGATGAAACCTATTATCACAGTCTTGCTTTCTTGTATTCAAAGCCGGAATTCAAAAAGCAGATAACCAAGCACAAAAAGAAAATAAAACAATTTTTCAACTATACTCCAAAAATATTCAGAAATACAGAACTTATTTACAACAATGAGTTGGCAAACTATATAGAAAAGATGGGCTATAAAGGAATACTTGCAGAAGGAGCTGATCATGTTCTTAGCTGGAGATCACCCAATTTTGTCTACAGGCCCAAAACCACATCCAGAATAAAGCTTCTGCTTAAAAATTACAAATTGTCTGATGATATCGCCTTCAGGTTTTCAAATCAGAGTTGGCCTGAATGGCCTTTAACAACTGGAAAATTCACCAAATGGCTCAACAATATAAACGGCAGAGGAGATACAGTCAATCTTTTCATGGACTATGAAACATTTGGTGAGCACCAGTGGTCTTCTACAGGAATTTTCAATTTTATGAAAAATCTTCCAAAAGAGATATTAAAGCATCCCGACAACAGTTTTGCCACACCGTCAGAAATAGTCAAAAAATTTGAACCTTCAGATGAGATTGATATTCATCATCCAATGTCCTGGGCAGATACAGAACGTGACTTGTCAGCTTGGCTTGGAAACAAAATGCAGCAGTCTGCCATCCAGAAGCTTTATGCACTGGAAAGATCAGTAAAAAGGTCAAAAGATAAAAGGCTTGTTGAAGACTGGAGAAAACTTCAGACCTCTGACCATTTCTACTATATGTGTACCAAATGGTTCAATGACGGGGATGTGCACAAATATTTCAACCCTTATGACAGCCCTTATGATGCATTTATCACATACATGAACATACTAACAGATTTAAACAAAAGAATAGAAAATAAAAAACAAAATAAAAATGAAAATAATATCGTATAAAAAAGAGGTGAAACCACATGCCAAGAAAAAAAAGAATTAAACCAGAACAATATTTTTCATTGTGCACCGGAGGTTTAATAAAGGACCTTAAAGAACTAGTATACACGCTAGATTACTTAAGTGAAGGAGAATTAAACCACCATGTCAATGAAAATAAAAATGACTTCAGCACTTGGGTAAGTGAGGTTTTTAATGAAACTGAACTTGCAGAAAAACTGACAGCTGCTGAAGACAAAAAAGACATGCAGATTGCATTATTAAAGCATCTTGTAGGTAAAAAGAGGTGAAAAAGATGGGGATAAAACCAGCAAACTATTTTATTCTCAAAGATGGCACTGTAATAAAAAATCTTTTTGAGCTGTCCAAACAGCTGGATAAAATGCCTGAAGAGATATTCAGCCATCATGTTAATGAGAACAGAAATGATTTCTATAATTGGGTAAAAGACGTTGTCAAAGACAAGTCTTTGGCAAGAAAGATATCTTCTGTGAAAGACAAAGATAAGATGCAAAGATATATAGGAGCAAAGATACAGAAAGATGTTGTAAAAGGGATGAACAGCAAAAAACCGAAAACTAAATCCAAAACAAAAACAGCAAACAAAAAAAACAGCAAAAAAACAGGGATAAAACCAGAAAAAAGAAATGAACAAAAAAAGAGATCAAATTCAAAAAACATAATAAAAGATATCTGGAGCACTTTCTTTAAGCCAAAAAAAGAAGTAAATGTAAAGGATCACCCTTACATAAATCAAAACAAGGTAAAGCCTGGAATAAACTGTCCTTACAAAACAATCCACTGCGGATTATTGGAATTTTTGTTTGGCATAGTTATAGGACTGCTTATTGCATTGGTGCTCAATCAGATAATCTAAAAATGGTAAAAGCAAAAGCAGGGACCTTTTTAGAGGTTTCATGGGAAGTCTGCAACAAAGTTGGAGGTATCTGGACAGTCATAACCTCAAAAGCAAGCCAGATGAAAAAATATTACAAGGATAAATACATCTGTATCGGTCCTTATTTTGCTGAAAAGGTTATAGGCAGTTTTGAAGAAAACCCTGCACCAAAAGAATGCAGGGAATTCTGCAAAGAGCTTGAAGAGCAGGGAATAATACTTCATTTCGGAAAATGGCTTATCAAAGGGGAGCCAAGAGCGATACTTGTTGATTTTACAAACTTTAGGTTCAAAACAGATGATATCAAAAAAGAGCTTTGGGAAAATTTTAAGGTAGATTCCTTACGCTCTAATTATGTTGAATACAATGAACCTATCGTGTGGAGCTATGCTGTAGGGATAGTAATCCAAAAATTATATGATACTTTTGACCACAAAATCATTGCTCAGTTCCATGAATGGTTAACAGGGCCTGGCTTATTGTATCTCAAAAAAAATAATGTTGAAGTATCCACAGTCTTTACCACCCATGCAACAGTGATGGGAAGAGCATTGGCAAGCGCAGATATAGATTTGTTCTCAAAACCTGAAAAAGACAAATACCAGGTCCAATTAATGGATATAGACAAGGAATCATACAATTACAACACTGAAGCAAAGCACCTTCTTGAAAAAGCGGCAGCAAAAAATTCTGATATTTTTACAACAGTAAGCGAGATTACTGGATTAGAAGCAAAATATATCCTGAAAAGAGAGCCTGATAAAATACTTCCAAATGGTCTTGACAATGACAAGTTCCCCACATTTGAAGAAGCTTCCATAGAGCACCGTACCCACAGAAACCATATCAGAGAGTTCGTGATGTATTACTTCTTTCCCTACTACCAGTTTGACATCAAAAACACCTTATTCTTCTTTCTGGCAGGAAGATATGAATTCAAGAACAAAGGAATTGATATCTTTATCAATTCCCTTGCTGAGCTGAACAACAAAATGAAAAAAGAAAAAAGCAAAAAAACAGTCGTAGCTTTTATCTGGGTTCCTACTGCTATAAGAGGTATAAAGCTGGATATCCTGGAAAACAGAACCTTGTTCAAAGATATAAAAGACGGGCTTCAGGAAGAGTCTGATGAGATAGACCGAAATATACTTTATACATTGGCTTCAAAAAAGAAACTAAAAAAAGAAAACATCTTTCCTAAATCTTTCATAGATGAGAACAAAAAAAGGCTTCTGAAATTCAAGAAAAAAGGTAAACCTCCTCTAATGACTCATGATATTCAGCAGTATGGTGATGCGATAACTGACTTGCTTGTAAAAACAGGTCTTGACAACAAAAAAGATGATAAAGTAAAAGTCATCTTCTACCCTATCTATTTGACTGGAGCTGACGGTTTGTTGGACTTAACTTATTACGAATCTATGCAGGGAGGGCATCTTGGGGTGTTCCCTTCATTCTATGAGCCATGGGGCTATACCCCTCTTGAAGCAGCTGCTTTAGGTGTATCTTCAGTGACAACAGACCTTGCAGGCTTTGGAAAATTCATCCTCAGCAAAAAAAAGAAAAAATATCCTGGAATATTTGTTTTGGAAAGGATGAACAAGGAAGACAAGGAGATAATAGGGAACCTTACAGATTTTATGTACAAATTCACCCAGTTCACAAGACATGACAGAGTAAAGAATAAGATAGAGGCAAAAAAACTGGCAGAAAAGGCAGACTGGAAAAAACTTTCAACTAACTATATTAAAGCCCACAATAAAGCAGCTGAAAAAAGATACAAAAACAAAAAAAACAGCAAAAACAAATAGAAAAACTTTTAAGAAAACAAAAATAAGATAAACCAAATAAAAATGGAGCTAAGAAAAGACTATATTCTTGATAGGTACGTGATTGTTTCCTCTTCAAGAGGAAAAAGGCCGTTTGAATTCAAAAGGGAAAAAGAGCATAAAGAAGAGGGAAAAACATGCTTCTTCTGCCCTGGAAATGAAAATCTGACCCCTCCTGAAATAGGCCGCATCGGCACAAAAAAAGAATGGAAGATAAGGTGGTTTCCGAACAAATTTCCTGCTGTAGACAAGAAAGGAAACCCAAATCTAAAGACAAAAAAAGAATTTTTTACATCTGCCTCTGCATATGGCCATCATGAAGTTATTGTTGAAACAGACGACCACAAAAAACAGCTTGCAGACCTTACTGTCAGTCAGATAAAAAAAGTATTAAATACATACATAGACAGGATCAAAAATCTGAGCAGGGAAAAAAACATCAAATATGTCTGTATATTCAAGAATCATGGAAGAAATGCAGGAACTTCTTTGGTTCATTCACATTCACAGTTGATTGCTTACAATAAGCTGCCTGAATCAATAAAAAAGAAGATCAAGTCAGTTAAAAAATACAAAAAATGCCCTTACTGTAAGATTATCAAGCTTGAAAAAAAATCAGAAAGAAAATGTTTTGAAAATTCCTCTTTTGTCTCATTTGCCCCTTATGCTTCAAGATTTCATTTTGAAAACTGGATATTCCCAAAAAAACACCTGACTAATCTAACCCATATGTCAGAAAAACAGCTAGAAGATCTTGCAAAAATACTGAAAAAGATACTTTCAAAACTAAAAAAACTGAATGCATCCTATAATATGGAGCTTTTCTATGCTCCAAAAGGCAAAGACCTGCATTTTCATATAGAGATAAGCCCAAGAATATCTATCATAGGTGGGTTTGAGATTCTTTCTGATGATGTTATAAACTCTCTAGCTCCGGAAGAGGCAGCCAAGTTCTACAGAGGAGAAAAATGAAGATAACCCACATGATTAACAGAACCTCTATTTCTAGGAATGTCAAAAAAGATCCAAAAGACCTGAATTTTCTGCTTACCAACAAGATGGGGGGATACTGCATGTTCTCTTCTATGCCTTCTTCAAAATATCAGGGTGTTTTTATGATGGACAAAAAAAAGATGTACAAAATAATTGAAAATATCCGTCCATCCAATTCCCAAAAAATAACAGAAATAACTAACAATTTCTCTTCAATCAAAAGAAAAAGAAAGTCTCTAACTGAAAAATTCTTCATGCCTTATGGTTATGATGTTCTGGTTTATGAGCTGAACAAAACATCTCCCGTAGAAATAGCTCTTGATATGAGGACCTCCTATTCTAATCCTGAATTCGGAAGAGAATACAGCATATCCATATCAGGATCAAAGATAGTTGTAAGATACCGGCATGAAAAGACAAGACTATATCTTGCTATAAAAACCGACAAAAAGAAATTAGAAAAAATAGAAAAATGGATCAAAAGAAAATATGAATACGACCAAAAAAGAAATTCATCTCCTGATGAAATGTATGTGTTTAAAGCTCTAAAGATAGATGCCTCTAAGATGGTTTTTGCTTTCTCTAAAAAAAGAAAACAAGCTTTGGAAGAGGCAGACTATGTCTATAAAAACCTCAAAAGGTTAAAAGACCATCAAAAAATCTATGTAAATAATATAAACACAAAAAAGACTAGAAACAAAAAAACAAAGATTGCAAAGAAATGTGCTATAAATTCTTTGAATAAGCTGATTGTTAACCTTAAGAATAAAAGAGGAATCTTTGCCGGCCTTCCTTGGTTCTTCCAGTTCTGGAGCAGAGACGAGTTAATTTCCCTAAAATCTTTATTATTAAATAAACAAACCAGAGAAGTAAAAGATATCCTGCTGAAGAATCTAAAGATGATAAAACATGGAAAACTTCCCAATCTAAGTTTTCCCAGATCTGATTCAGCAAATGCTGACTCAATAGGCTGGTTTTTCAAGAGAATATATGATTCACTTAATATTTTTTCAAAAAAAGAAAAAGAAAAAATAACCAAAAAACTTGCTGCTTCTATCAAGCATATAAACAAAAACCACTTAAGAAATAAACTGGTATATAGCAATCCAAAAGAAACATGGATGGACACTGAATGGGGTTCTGACAACAGAGAAGGCTTCAGGATTGAGATTCAGGCATTGTTTTTGAATATGCTGAAGCTTGCCCACAAACTTACTAAAGACAAAAAATATCAGCAGCAGGAAAAAGAGCTCAGAAAAATAGTAAAAGCAAAATTCTGGAATGGAAAAATACTTGCAGACGGCCTTGGAGATTTCACTATCCGTCCAAATGTATTTATCGCAGCTTATATCTATCCTAAATTTCTTACCAAAAAAGAATGGACCTTGTGCTTCAAGAATATTCTTCCAAAACTCTGGCTTAACTGGGGAGGTCTATCATCGATAGATAAATCTCACAGCCTTTATTGCAGCGATTATACAGGTGAATCCAACCGAAGCTATCACCGTGGAGATTCATGGTTCTGGATTAACAACCTTGCAGCTTTAGTCATAAAAAGGACAAACAAAACCCAGTTCAGGAAATATATTAAAAAAATAATAGATGCATCTGCAGATGAGATATTAACTTCTGGAGCTGTTGGCCATCATGCTGAAGTTTCTTCAGCTTCAGGATTAGAATCTCATGGTTGTCTGGCTCAGGCCTGGTCTGATGCTATGTTTGTAGAACTGATTGAAGAAACCTAGCTTTCTTCAATATTATATATACAGTTTATTGCATTAAACACTTCATCCATATCTTCTTTCTTCAGGCTTGATTTACTCAGATATCCAAAAGCAAGATCAAGATAAATTATTTGTTCAGTTCCATAATCCTGATATTCTGTATTAAATAAAAGATTTAAGATGCCTATCATAGACTGCTGCCTGTTATAGCTTTTTTCCTGGTTAGCTTCTTCTATAATCTTTTCTTTTAAAGATTCCATCTCATAAACATATGAAAACCTGTCCCCTTCAGACTGAGAGACAGTATAATTTTCATGGTATCTTTTTACTTCATTGATTATTTGAGATATATCCCTGTTATCTTTAATCTCGATGGGATTTTGCGGGTTGATTGCTGGTTGTTTTTTATTCATCTTATTTCATCTCAAAATAGTTCAAAATTTTATTTATCTAATAAACCTTCTTGAATTCAGCTTTATTGTTTTTTATGGTTATCATCCCTGTCTGACCGCCTTTATTCATATAAGAAATAATTGAAGCAACATTTATTGCTACTCCTGCTTTATATTTATCAGAAGCTCCACCTCCTTCATGTATATGGCCGTGAACATTGATAATATCTCCAAGGTTGCTGTCCATGATTTTTGCTATACTGTCATCCCCAACATGCCCTGCTCCTCTTACATAATCTATCCTTGTATCTGATTTTGGAGGCCCGTGAGTCACAAAAACAATTGGCTCTTTTTGACTCTGCAGTTCATCAATGTCCTCTTCAGCTCTCTTATAATCTCCATTGTCAAGCAAAAACCCGTATCTTGTGGTAAATCTCGGATGATGATAGCCGCCCATCCCAACAATGTTGACGCCTTTCAGATCAGCAGCTTTTTCATTTATGTCAAATACATTAGGATATTCTTCCTGTAATTCCTTGATCGCATCATTATATACTGACTGCACTTCATGATTGCCTGCAATTACAAAGATAGGAACACCTAATTTTGCATAAGGCTCAATACTATCAATCATCTCGTGCAGATTATCTGTTGAATTTGGGTAAACTGGATTTCTTCTGATATCTTCATTCTCATAACAGTCTCCTGCTATGACAACAGCATCAATATTCTGCTTTGCTAATCTATTAGCAGAAATTTCAGCATTTTTTACAGCCCCTTCAATATCACTCACTACACCGATATTTATTTCTCCGTCATCTAAAAAAGAGCTCTTCTTCTGCAGTATTTCTGAACCTGAAATAGAATAGTCGCTGCCATTGACAGAAACATCTCTTTTTTCAGGAACTGCTGCAGCTGAAACAGAAACATCATTTTCCATTATAGGATCTTCTTTTTTACCGCATCCAGAATATATCAAATTTAATGCTATCAACGGTGCAACTATGTATTTATTTATTGGGTTCATTTATTCATCCTCGCTACCAAAAACAAAGCCTGGCTCCATCCTAATGGGCTGTTTTCATTGTGCACTGAACTTCCAGAATAATAAAGCTCAGGCATCTCTCCTTTTTCATTCATAACCCCAACTGCTTTTCTCATGTATTTTGCATACTTTGCAGGTTTGTTCATATTTTTATATATTATAGCAAGCCATGGAAAACCCATTGTCCATTCAGCTTCACCTTTTTTATTGTAATAAGCATCATTCTTATATCTGATAACTCCTCTCCCTCTGACAAGATTTTCCTCAATATCCTTCAATATCTCTTTTCTCTGTTTTTTATTAACAACATGATATGGATATATCAAACTTAACAAAGCCAAATCTGTTTCTTTTGTCAAACTTTCTCTAGGCAGTAACTCATCTAGCTTATCCTGTCCTTTCTGTATCAGTTCTTCAGGAACATCAACTATCTTTCCTATCTTTTTCAATCCAGCAACACAAGCTCCAACAGAGCTGGCATGGATCTCTTCATTTTCTTCCCATATTCCATTGTCTTCATCATGCCAGTACTCGATTGATTCAAGATACCATACCAGTTTCTGCAGTATTCTCTTATCCTGCCTTCCTCTTATTATTTTTGTCCCTTTCTCTTCTAATTCTCCTATCTTAAACAGTATTGCTCCAATCGCATCATTCTGCTTGTTTCCCCAATCCTCCCAGATCTCTTCAAGGGTATCAGGGTCATATCTTGCATGGATATATTTAAATTTCTCATCAGGCTTTTCCTTTATAGCCCAATCTATCTTCTCTTCATGTTTAAATAAAATACCAAGCAGCGCCCTATATATCTTAACAACAGCTTTCTTGTTCTTAACAGCTTCAAATCCCAATGCCTCATAGACATTGTCTCTAAGCCATGCTCTATTATAACCGGTTGTAACTCCAGCCTGGCTAGCCATCATCAATCCTGATGGAGCCTGCAGTTTCCTCAATATCTTTATTGATTTAGCTGTCATTTTATTTTGGTATAAATCTTACTAGATAAGCAAAGTCAGATTTTTCAACAACATAAAAATTTTCTTTATAGCATGAATCAGCCCAGTTATGTTTGCCTAATCTTTCATATATTCTTCCTGCCTTGCTAAATTTAAGAAATGCTTTGTCCAAATCTCCCCTATCCTTCAGATAACACGCATCAAAACAAAGGCATTCTGCCATTTGAATCAGGTCTTCATTACTAAGCAGATTGTAAAGAGCTGAAGCTATCTCGTCAGGCTCTAGGCCTTCTCCTCTTTTCATCAATTCTTTTATTTCCTCTTCAATTTCCTTCTCTAGATCTTTGTCTTTCATCTTATTCAATATCAGCTATAGTTTCCAGTCCGTCTGGACCTATCCTTATTGCCTTGATTATATCGCTTATGGCCCTGCACATGTTCCTCAGATCTCCCCCCAGGCCCTCAAAAATCTCTGGATTGGACTGTGCTTCTTCTAAAGATATTCCAAGACCTTCAAATGTTTCTTTAAACTGCTTTAAATCATATATATTCCCCTTTCCTTTTATCGCTGAATTCAGCCTGTCATATTTGTCATATTCTTCTATCATTATTCTTATATTCTCAGCATCAGAATTTTGAGGCGATAGCTTGTTCAGCTCGTTTAGATATATTCCGTAAACCTCTGATGGTCTTTCATGCAGTTTATATACATCCATTATATATTTGAAAGGATGGTTTGTATTTTCTTCATTCATTGTATTTTCCCTCTAAATCTTTACAGAAATTAAAAACATTTTCCCCAAACTTTTTTTTGTATGCTTCTATTACGTGTTCATCTCCTGTCTCATTCAAGATATCGATAGCCTCCATGCACATGTCTTTTATCTCTCTGTGCCTTGATCCTAAATGTTCGTCGCAGTAAAGCCACAGAACCGAAAGCCTTTCAATATTCTCTTCTTGAGAATCTGTAAAAGGGTCTAATTTAGTCAATATATCATCTCTATTCCTGTATTCATCTTGGCTAAAAGTTTCCCTGTCAAAACCATAACCTACTCTTGATGAAAATATTTTCATGTTAGCCTTTACTTTTGCTTTTTCGATGCATTTATTCCCGTGCTTTGTAAAATAATGCATCGCTCTTTCGCATATCTTGTACTGCCTTTCGACATACTTATAATAATCACTGCCCGTATCATTTATCTTTGATAATTCTTCTTCCAGATTATCATTATGTACCCTTAAAAAATTCATGTTCTTTTCATAAAGTCCACTGATATCCAGTTTGCCCAACAATTCAAACATATTCCTGAATCCTTGTTTATTCATCCCTATCACTCCCCACTTTCTCTTTGATAGCAACCTCAACAAAATGAGACTGGTTTCTAAAATCCTGACTCAATCTAACAGCTTCCTTCATCTTAAAAACCGTTTCTTCATCCAGTGTTATACTTATTCTGTGTTTCATTCTACCCTCAAGATTGGAAAAAGATCTACTCCTTTGCTCTGATAAAACTTTTCAAGATCTACTTCCATCAATCCTTTAATATTATCTAATGTATAATCTGTTCTTATGCCGTCATCTACAATGTATAATCTGTCAACATCCATATGAGATCTTTGTGTAGTATAAAAAACTCTAGATTGGTCATTTACTTTTCTTTCAAAAGATATTATCTTATCATCATCAATCTCTCCAGAAAATATTACAGGCTGGCCGTCTTTGGCTATCTTGTCTGAAACATATCTGGCAATCATTATATTGTCGCTTTTGTCTTTAGTTTCAAAAAAATCTATAATAAAAGGTTCATTAGCCAACCTAGGAATTTTTTCCTGAAAATATCCTTTTCCATTGAAACCCATCAAAAACTCATTAACTCCTGTTCCAGAATATATTCGCCTTTTACTCATCTCAGCCTCAACTCCACATCTTGTACCAAATCATCAAGATTTTCTTTTTCCCTGTCATAATCCTTTCCAAAATTATTCATATCTAATGTGTAAAGTTGATTTTTAAGATAATTATGCTTCTTAATAAGCTCTGCTTTGCTTAAATCACCTTTTTCTTTTTCCTCTTTTACACTATTATAACCTTCAAGCCACATTTGTTCAGCATTTATTGGTTTCTTTTTCTTATTAGCAAAATAATGGACAGCTAATCCTGCTCCAGCAGTAACTAAAGCTCCTATCCCCAATGAAACAGCTTCACCAGGAGTCATACTTACAATATCAGAATCATAAACAAAATCTCTTGCTTTATCTATCACATCAGCAACAGAAGAATGAATCATTATTCCATAACCTGCAAAAGTTAAAAGTCCAGCTGCAAATCCAGGAACATAATTTTTATCTTTTTTTTCTTCCATTTTTAAACCTCATTAAATAGATATAATTTATTATTCTTTATTTACTAATTCACCATTCAAAAAATATTCAACATGTTTTTTTATCTCTAATCTATCTTCAAAAGGATTTAAGCTTCTATTTTCGTCCCCACAATAAGCAAATCCTAATATATATGCGGCGATTGATTCTGTAAATTCCTCGCTTATTGATGTTATGATATTAACTTTTTCAGTATCCTTAAATTTATTATCTTCACCTCTATAGAATGATGCATAATGTGATATTGGATCAATTTCTTCAGCCATGTTTGCAAATTCCATAACATAATCAAATGCATCTACATCCCTTCCATCAGGAAGTCTAAGTATAGGGTCATTCTGGCCGTCTGGATATAACAAACAATTAACTATTGTATGCCCTAATTCATGTATAAGCCCTTCTATCTCAACAACTTTTCTTGCTTTTTCACTTCCTGCTTCAGCAGGTATTTCATATAATTCTATATCAGCACTAGGAATTCCGGTTTTTATCCAATTTGCATAACTAACAAAAGAAGGAACTATGGATGTTGCAGAAATTGCTTCATCCCTATCAGGGGTAATTTTTATTTCATCAATAGTAGAATCTTTGTGAAACCACAAACTTGGTTTATTAATTAAGCTTGTAAGCATTGATCTTGCCCTTGCAGGCTCTGGAATTAATTTAAGAACCTCCTCAAGGTCTGCATTTCTTTCAGGAATATATGGAGTATCAAGATTATGCATCTCATAAAATTCAATTGTTTTCTTCATATCCAAAGGATGTATCTTTTTTTTCATCTTTAATTGATTTTTACAAATCAAAACCTCCAACTATATATAGTATTGAATATTACTCCTTTATAAATCTTTCGTTTTATAACTACTATACAATAGTAACAGAAACTTTCAAAACCCCTTGTTCAGGCACTTCAAATACCTAAATTTAATCAATACAGACTCTAAGAACGCATTTTAGCTAAATTTAACTGTATTTTATCTTTTACTTTATTTTTCAGCTCATTATCAATACTCAATAAATCAACTTTATTATCCCAATCAATACCCGAGGGTATTTTTGTCAAACTTCCAACAAATTCTCTTCCTGCTTCTTTAGCCATCTTCTCTATCAATTTGGCCTTCTCACTTCCGAACAACCTTACAGCTGGAAACTTTGTAATGGCTGTAGCCCCAGCTTCAAGAATCTCTTTTACATAATCAACTTTCTTCGGAGTCAAACCAGCGATAATCTCAATTTCAGGAAATTCTTCTCTTGTTTTTTTTATCCACCAAGAATAATCTTCTACAGAAGGAGATTCAGCATTCTCAAACTCTGTTCCTCTTACAGGCTTCAAAGCATAAAAAGTAATCCTATCTAATTCATGCTCTTTAATAAAATCAAATAACAATCCAATTTTTTCTTTATCTTCTCCTAGACCAATTACAATAGTTGCACTTGTTTTAAATCCCTTCTGTTTAGCCAGTTTAAGCATTTCAAAATAAGGTTCCATCGGTTTGTCTGGACATATTTTATTATGTAACTCAGGCTCAAGAGTTTCCATTGAAGCGCAAATTCCTTCAACATAAGGCTCAAGCTTATCTAAATCTTCTTCAGATAAAACTCCAAGATTAACCCAAATCTTTTCCTTATAAACTTCAGAAATATTCTTTGCAATCTCAGCAATCCTGTCAATATCCCAATTAGCATATCCTCCTGTCAAATATTCAAATTTCCAGCCAAGTGCTTTACCGATAACAGCATCAGCAATCATAGAACTCATGCTTCTTCTTGATTTAACAGCATGTTTCTTCTTATGGCTTGTTGTACTCCTATAACAAAACTTGCAGCTTCCTCTTTCACAATACCAACCAACAAAAATACATCTACCAAACCAAGTTTTTTGCATAAAAATCCACCTACTTCAAATTCTCAAGAATTTTTTCTTTTGTCTTGAACT
Organism: uncultured Methanosarcinales archaeon; assembly: GCA_964521755.1. Taxonomy (GTDB): domain Archaea; phylum Nanobdellota; class Nanobdellia; order Woesearchaeales; family WJKL01; genus WJKL01. Next base: position 19,615 of record CAZFSZ010000007.1, read on the forward strand.
TCTTCTGGCACTCAAAACATACAATATGTTTCTTTCCTTTTTTATCTTTAATATAAGTGCCTTTTAATTTTCCCAAAAAAAGCTCTTTAATCTTGTTTCCGCATATTTCGCATTTCTCTGCCATACCCTACATAAAAAAGCGAAATTATTTAAACCTTATGAAATAAAAAAACCATATGACAAAAAGACTGGCTATTGTTGAAAAGGAAAAATGTCATCCGGGAAACTGCGGAGACTGGCTTTGTATTAGGCTGTGCCCTGTCAACCGGGCTGGAGAAGAATGCATCACAAAAGGAGAGGACGGAAAAGCAAAGATAAGCGAAGAGTTATGTACTGGCTGCGGAATCTGCCCTAAAAGATGCCCTTTCGGCGCAATACATATAATCAATCTTCCTGAAGAGCTTGAACAGCAGCCGATTCACAGATATGGAAAAAATGAATTTGAACTGTTCAGCCTTCCCACTCCAATCTTTGGAAAGGTTGTTGGTCTTTTGGGTATAAACGGGATTGGAAAATCCACTGCAATAAAGGTTCTTGCTGGAGTTCTAAAACCAAACCTCGGAAAAGAAAAGCCGGCTGAATACGATGAACTGATAGAATTCTTCAAAGGGACTGAAGCGCAGTTGTTCTTTGAAAAGATAAAAGCAGGAGATATCAAGGTTTCTTACAAGCCCCAGCAGGTTGATCTTATTCCAAAAACAAAAAAAGGAAAAGTAAAAACGCTGTTAAAAAAAATAGATGAAAAAGACCAGCTGGAAAGGATAGCAAAAGAATTAGACATAACAAATATCCTTGACAATGACATAAGCAAGATTTCAGGAGGCGAACTCCAGAGAGTTGCCATTGCAGCAACAGTCCTAAAAAAAGCAAACTTATATATCTTTGACGAACCGACTTCCTATATGGATATTAAACAAAGGATAAAAATTTCCAGATTCATAAAATCACTTGCAGACAAAGGTACTGCCGTTCTAGTAGTAGAGCACGACCTTATAATCCTTGATTATATGACTGACCTTGTCCATATAATGTATGGTAAAGAATCCTGCTATGGTGTAGTTGCCCAGCCAAGATCTACAAGAACTGCTATAAACACATATCTTTCAGGCTATCTGAAAGAGGAAAATATGCGTTTCCGTGACCATCCGATAAAATTTGCATCTCATCCTGTGATAAAAAAGAAATCTCCTGAATCTATCCTGACATCATGGAAAAACATAAAAAAGAAACTGGGAAAATTCCAGCTAACTGCAGAATCAGGAGAGATAGAAAAAAAGATAGTTACAGGCATCATGGGTGAAAATGGAATAGGTAAAACATCTTTTGTCAAGATTTTAGCAAGAGAGATATCACCGGATAAGGGAAAGATAAAAGATAAGGTAAAGGTTTCTTACAAACCGCAGTATCTAAAAGCTGAATCAAATGAATTGGTTATGAATGTTCTCCAGGATGCAATAAAAAAACACACAAATGATGTTATCAATCCCCTTAATATCAAACCATTATACACAAAAAAGCTAAATGAATTGTCTGGGGGGGAGCTTCAAAGGGTTTCAATTGCCTTGTGCCTCTCAAAAGAGGCAGATTTATATTTATTAGATGAGCCTTCAGCTTATCTCGATGTTGAGCAGAGGCTGATCATCTCCAAGACAATAAAAGATATAATGGAAAAAAGAGGAACCTCTTCATTGATTGTTGACCACGATTTGTTGTTCTTGGATTATATCTCTAATAAACTGCTTATCTTTGACGGGATGCCTGCAGTAAAAGGAGAAGCAAAAGGCCCTTTCTCTATGGAAGAGGGTATGAACTATTTCTTGAAAGACTTGGAGATTACTTTCAGAAGAGATCCAGAAACAAACAGGCCAAGAGCAAATAAAGAAGATTCTGTTAAAGACAGAGAGCAAAAATCAAAAGAAAAATATTATTATAGTTAATTCTTATAAGCAGATTAATAGAAATACTTATATATAATAATTTCTTAAACATAAAAAGGGAGTAATATGAAATACAGAACAGCTAAACTTTCAGATGCAAATAAAGTGGGGAAATTACTTAGCGACTGCTTTAATATTTCAACGACCAAAGCAGGAAAAGAGATATTTTTAAAGGAAAGAAAAACAGACAGGTTCATCATCGCTGAAGAAGATGGAAAGATACAGGGTTTGGTCAGCTGGGATATGAGAGGCTTACTAAAACATCAGCTGGTAAGGCTGGAAAGAATATGTGTTCTTGCAGGCCCAAAAAGAGATGAAGTTGCAGAGCAATTACTCTCAGAAGCGATAAAAAACGCAGATAAGTTTTTCAAAAAGAAAGGCCTAAAGCTAAGAAAGATGTATGCAATGGTCCATTCCTCAAATAAAAAACTAAGAAATTTCTATAAAGAAAAAGGATTTGTAGAGGAAGCAGAGATCAAAGACCATTATTACAAAGGTGTGGATGAATATATCTTAAGTATATTCTTTGAATAGACATTCACTCTAAAAATTCTATCTCATCAACAACGCCGTCTGAATCCATATCTATGCCTTCGACTATCTTCGCATCTGTCTTTTCATTGAACTTGTTGCCTTCTGCAACCTCATTAAAATGCTTAAGAAATGCTATTATAGCTGCTTTTGTTCCTGAATATCTTTTACCTGCGATCAGCAGAAGAGACTTTCTTTGATTAAAAGGATTCTTTGTTTTGATTATAACACCTGCCTCATCAGATGTATATCTCTTTTTTGAAACAGAAGAAAAAATCTCCCAATTGTTTTCCTCATCAAAATTAACAGGTAATTTTAAGTTAAACTTTTTAGTTACTGTATTGATGACCGGGCCCCCAATTACGATAAGGTTATTCTCTAAATCTTTTTCCCTGATCTCTGTATCCAGCTTTACGCTCACATCAGGAGTATAGTTCAGAAAAGTACCAAAAAAAAGCGCAAGGTCAATAGCATAATAACCATCCCTGCTTCTCGCTTTCTCAGGCCCGTGAGGATCAGGGCTTCCGACAATAATCTCTGCATTGAATCTTCCGTCTTCGATAAAAGGATTTAAGAATTTCCCCTGGGTTTTCTCAAGCTCTGATATCTTGCTGGTCTTTTCAAAATCTTTGAACCTCATCACAAATGCAGGCTGCTTTAATGCATAAAAATTTGCAAAACTTCCTTGTATCCTTTCTCTTTTTACTACTTCTATAACCCCTGCCTTTTCTAGATTTCTTATATGGTAGTAAACAAGCTGCTCATTTATCTTGAGATTCTTAGCTATATCTCTTGGATAAGAGGGGTTCTTTGCCAGCTCTTTGATTATCTTTCTCGCTACCTTGGAACCGAAATGCCTTGCTTTCTTTGGATTTATTTCCTTGGCAGGAAGAGAGCTTATACCTTTCTTCAGTTTCTTTACAACATACATGAAAAACACTCTATTATAAATTTATTTTTAATACTATTATAATTATTTTAGTAATACTTATATATAAGCTTTTTCTTTTAATAACTCCTTAAGATGCTTACAGAATCTTTTTCAGGAATAAGAGGGATATTTGACCAAGATATCACTCAAGAAATCATTAAAAAATATACTTTAAGCTACTCTAATTTCCTTAAAAAAAGCTCTCCATCTCCTCTGGTGATACTGGGTATGGATACAAGACCGTCCTCTTCAAGCATAAAAGAAGATATGAAAAGTATATTTCTTGAACAGGGAATAAAAGTTTATGATGTTGGATTCAACACCACCCCTTCAATACAGCACGGAGTAAGGCATTATAAAGCAGACGGCGGAGTTATAATATCTGCATCACACAACGAGCCAAACTGGAACGGCTGGAAATTCCTGAGAAAAACTGGATCTGTTCTAAAGCCCCAAGAGATAAAAAAAGTCATAGAAGACTCAAAAACTGTCAGTTCTTTGGATAAAAACAAGCCAGAACAAAGGGGTACTTCAGAAGAAAGAGGTCCTGAATTGCGGGAAAGCTACATTGATTTCATTTTAGACCAGATTGGAGAAAATGGGGTGGATGATATCAAAAAATCAAATTTCAAAGTTATTGTGGATCCAAACGGAGGGGCGGCCGCTACAGTCATAAAACCCCTGCTTGAAAGATTGAATATAGATGTTGTCGGAAAAAATATGTCCTTGGGTATTTTCAACAGGCTTGTAGAGCCAAATGAAAAATCCCTTGCATACCTGGCTTACTATGTGGAAGACCTTAATGCTGACATTGGAGCAGGATGGGACTGTGATGGAGATCGTGTTGAGCTTGTGATCCCTAATTCTTCAAAATTCTCAAAACAGCGTGGAAGGATGCTCTCAGGAAATTATATTCTTGCTTTGATTGTAGAGGAAATTCTTTCAGAATACCAAAAACCAAATCCAAAAATTGTAACTAATGATGCAACTTCTGGCTTGATAAAAGAAGTTGCAAAAAAATATGATGCAGAAACAATAGAGGTTGAAGTTGGAGAGATCAATGTTGTTGATAAGATGGATGAATTGAAATCTCCTGTAGGGGGAGAAGGCTCTTCTTCAGGAGGAATAGTTCCCCCATCCAAATGCAGGGACGGTATCCTCTCTCTGGTGCAGATACTTCACCTTATGGCAAAAAGAAAAAAGAAGATTACAGAAATACTTGAAGATTTTCCCCCTTATTACAGCTCAAGAACAAATATCAGGTGCAGTCCATATCTGACAGTAAAAGTAAGAAAAAAACTGGAAGACTACTGGAAAAAAAATGAAGATATAGAAGATATAAGAAAGACCGGGGATGAAACAGGCGGCCTTAAGATAATAAGAAAAAAGACAAAACACGGACCTGGCTGGATATGGTACAGGGCCTCAAAAACAGAAAAAGGTGTTTTCAGGATCATAACAGACGCCCAGTCAAAACTTTATGCAGACAAGCTTCTTGCAATGGGCGAAAAGGCATTTGATGACTGTGTAGATAAAATTAAATCTGGATCAGGTAAAATCAAAAAATGAAATATATAGATTATACAAATAAGTTTTGTGCTTTGGGGAAAAGAAGATGACAAAAGCAGTTATAATGGCAGCAGGAAAAGGTACAAGGATGCTTCCTTTGACAAAAACAACCCCTAAAGTTCTTATCAAGATAAACAACAGGCCTTTTCTGCATTATGTGATTGAAAACCTAAAAAAAGCAGGATATGATGAATTTGGTATTGTTGCAGGCTATCTAAAAAAGCAGATACAAGATTTTATTGATAATAATGATATAAATGCTGCAATAATTGAACAGGCTGAACAAAAAGGAACAGGTCATGCTGTTATGCAGGCAAGGGATTTCTGCAAAGATGAAGAATTTATAGTTCTTGGAGGAGATAATCTATTCTCTGTAAAAGATCTAAAAGCGATAAACAAAAAAGATGGGTTCTGTTATGCGGTTGGAAAAGAGATGAAGGGGGATGTTTCAAAATATGGTGTTTTTGTGGTAAAGGACAGCATGCTTAAAAGAATAGAGGAAAAACCAGAAAATCCTCCAAGCAACATCATCAACATAGGTTTGTATAAGTTCACCGCTGACATCTGGAAAGCATTAGACCGGATAAAACTGTCCTCAAGAGGAGAATATGAATTGACAGATGCTATAACAATACTTGCAAAAAAAGGAAAAGTAAAAGTTCTAAAATTAAAAGATTATTGGCTTGACCTTGGATGTAAAGAAGATATTCCAAAAGTAGAAGGCTTTCTTAAAGGCAGATAGATAATATGTGCGGCATAATCGGGTATAAAGGATTTAGAGATGCCAATGAACTGGCCATCAAAGGACTTAAAAAACTGGAATATAGGGGCTATGACTCATGGGGCGTTGCATTAAAAAAGGATAATAAAGTAGAGATTATCAAAAAAATAGGTAAGATAGGGGAAGAATGTGAAAAATGCTTTCTGATAAAAGATTCAAAGATTTCTATAGGCCATACCAGGTGGGCAACACATGGAAATGTAACAGAAAGAAACGCCCACCCTCATACAAATTCAGACGGAAAGATTGCAGTTGTCCACAACGGAATAATCGAGAACTATGAAGAGCTAAAAAACGAACTAAAGGAAAAAGGATATATCTTCACTTCAAAAACAGACACAGAAGTGATCCCTCACCTTATTGAATATTATTCAAAAAAACATCCTCTAAAAAAAGCAGTAAGGCTTGCCTTGAAGAGATTGGATGGAACTTTTGCTGTAACCATCCTTAAGGATGATTCAGACAACATCTTTGCAGCAAGAAAAGGCTCTCCCTTGATACTGGGGATAGGAAAAGACAAAGATGAATATTTTATTGCCTCTGATATTCCTGCTTTTATAGAATACACAAAAGATGTCATATTTCTTGAAAACAATGATTTGGTTGAATTAAACGACTCATACAAGATAACAAACATAGAGACAGGAAAAGAAGTAAAAAGAAGCCTGACAAAGATAAGATGGGATGCAGAACAGACCCAGAAAGGAGAATTCCCCCATTTCATGCTAAAAGAGATATTTGAACAGCCAGAATCAATAAAAAACACTATCCAGGGAAGGATAAAAGACAATAAAGTTGTCTTCAAAGACTTTAAATTAAATGATTACTATCTTGGTTCTGTAAAAAAAATATCTATCATTGCCTGTGGAACCTCATGGCATGCTGGATTGATCGGTAAATATATGGTAGAAGCTCTTTCAAAAATTCCTGTTGATGTTGACTATGCTTCTGAATTCCGTTATAGGAATCCTATTGTAGATGAAAAAACATTGGTGATAGCTATCTCACAGTCAGGAGAGACAGCAGACACATTGGCTGCGATAAAACAGGCAAAAGAGAAAAAAGCAAAAGTACTTTCAATATGCAACGTTATCGGATCATCTATCCCAAGAGAATCAAACACTACAATATACACGAGAGCAGGGATGGAAATTGGTGTTGCCTCCACCAAAGCATTTACATCTCAGCTTACAGTCTTGTATCTTTTTGGAATTTATCTTGCTCAATTGACAGGAACATGGCCTTCTTCGCACTTAAAAAAAAGGCTGGAATATCTAAAAGATATACCTGAACAGATAAGGTTTGTACTCGACGAAGAAAAAGAGGTGGTCAACTGTGCAAAAGAATACCATAAAAAAACAAATGCCCTTTATCTCGGACGCGGCACCAGTTTCCCTATTGCGCTGGAAGGGGCATTGAAATTAAAAGAAGTTTCTTATCTTCACGCCGAAGGCTACCCTGCAGCAGAGATGAAACACGGGCCTATAGCTTTGATAGACCACAATATGCCTACAGTTGTTATTGCAGTCCAGGATGACTCATATTCTAAGATAAAGAGCAACATGGAGGAGGTAAAATCCAGAGGAGGTAAAATAATTGCCATAGCAACAGAAGGGGACAAAAAGATAAAAAAACTTGCAGATCATGTGCTTTATGTTCCAAAAACATCTGGATTATTGTATCCTTTCCTTACTGCAGTTCCTCTCCAGCTTTTAGCCTACCATATCGCTAAGTTAAGGGAATGTGATATTGACAAGCCTAAAAATCTTGCCAAGTCAGTAACAGTCGAATAGTTTTAAGAAAAAATGGAAAACATCATTATAAGAAAAGCAGGACAGAAGGACATTAAGGATATTATGAGATTGTTGAGTCAGTTAAGCCCTTCTTCTGAAGAAGATAACTTAAAAAGACTGCAGTTTATCTTTGATAAGATAAATCAAGATGAAAATTATCATCTATGTGTTACTGAAGAAAATAATCAACTGGCAGGAACTGGGCTTCTGCTGATACAGATGAACTTGTCCCACAAAGGCAGACCTTATGCACATATTGAAAACATAGTTGTTGACAATAACCACAGGAAAAAAGGCATTGGAAAAAAGATTGTTCTTTATCTGATAGAAAAAGCAAAGCAGAAACACTGCTACAAGATAATCCTTGACTGTGAAAATAAAAATATTCCTTTCTATGAAAAATGCGGCCTGCACAAAACAGGAGAAGTAGAGATGAGGATAAATTTAGATACTTAGATTTAAACTCTTCTTGCAAAACTCAAAAAACCAGTATGCCCTATTCCCTGGCTTTTTGGTCTTGAGATTAACTTATCAATTTTCCAGCTTCTTTCCATCAGCTCTACAGTTTTCTCATATAAAAAATTGTCATTTTTCTTGACTGCATTGACAAGATTATTTGTCTGTGTTATCTGAGGATTATAAACGACAAGATAGCCTCCAACCCTCAAAGCTTTCTCAGCAGATTTTACTGCTTTCTCAGGGCTTGGCAAATCAAGAACAATAAGATCGACATCCTTCTCATCAACCCCCTTGAAAAAATCCCTGTTCCTGACCTTAATGTTCTTCAATCCAAGATTTTTGATATTTTCTTCAGCAACCCTAACATTCTCTGCATTGATATCATAACTAAAAACTTCCTTGCATATATGTGAAAGATATATTGCATTGCCTCCGCATCCAGTTCCAGCATCAACAACCCTGCTTTTCCTTCCAACACCGGTCTGTGCTGCAATATAACCTATATCCTTAAGAATCATTATCTGAGATGTCCTTTTTATCCTCTTATATTCATCTATAAAATCAACATCCAGAACAATAAATTCTTTTCCCTGGTCGCTTTTCACAATACTGCCTGATCTTTTCTTAAGATCAAACTTTTTTATTGTACCATAATGTGTAGAATAATCCTTTGTTAAGTCATCAACATAAAACTTCTTCATCTTCACGATAGATATATCTTTATCCAGTTCCTTTACAAATTCCTTTTTTGGTTTTGATATCAGAATTTTCATTTTAAAAAAAAGGGGACGCTGGGAATCCCGTGAAACGAAATTTCTTCGCTCCAGCTCGAACCCAGGATCAGAGGGGCCTGCTATTTTTAATTTGCAGCCTCTTGCCTTAGCCGCTTGGCCACGTCCCCAAAACGGCCCTGAGGGGAATTTCGTTAGCCAAAGGTCAACAGACCTTTTGACCAATTCGAACCCCCGATCTACAGCTCTCTTAGCTTAAAGCTTAGAAGGCTGTCGCCTTATTTGTCCAACTGACGCTCATGTTCTTAACCAAATATCCCAGTGCAGAGCAACTAGGAGTCGCTTATTGCATGTTAACTGAGCATAACCAGTTACCAGACTAGGCTACAGGGCCATAAAGAAAAGATAAATACTTTATTTATAAACTTTACTTATTAAAATTTATTTTTAATTTTTAATAAGTTTGTTGATGTTATACCAACTATACTTAAGAATAAGATTATTGTCTCTCACTGTGCATAGTGCAGTCTTTCTTAAGCTCCCAATAATAGAAGCAGTCTTCACCATGCTGCCCCCATAATTTGCACTTTTCGCAGCATTTAGGTATTTTTTCAGCCATATAAACCACATTATATTAATTTTTATCTAAGGTAACCAGCTCTTCTTGCTTTTTATTTTTTTCGGTAGATAATCAGATATTACAAAATTCAGCCCGTGTTTTGCTAGGGCCTGCTGTTCTGCCCTTACTTTCATCGCTTTCAGTTTCTTCAGAGCCTTTTTCCATTTTGAATGGTGCTGTATAAATGGGTCGTTCTTCAGCAGGTCTTTTATCTTCTTGATATCAACATCTTTCAGAGGATGTGTTGGAAGCTTATATTCTTCGATGTCCTGTGGTGTTATGCCTATAAAATGTGCATTAGGAACACAGAAAAACTCGTTGATATGCGCAGCATTTCCGCTTCCAACTTTCAGTGTCCTGTAGATACTTCCATATCCGTAAGGGTCTCCGTCTGTAAAAACATAGACAGGGATCTTTTTGTCCTCGCTTAGTTTCCTGATAAATCTCCTGCATGCTCTTGTTGGAACTCCACCCATTGAGACAAGGATACAGTTTGCTTTTTTCCAGTATTTATGCTTGACCAGCCTTTGAAACATACCCGCCGTCTCAATCGCTAATACAAACTTTGCCTTTGTTTCAAACTTAAGATGTTCAACAGATATAGGGATAGAATAAGCCCCAGAACCAAATTTGGTGCAGTCAATCTTAAGCTGTTTTCCTGTATCAGGGTCTCTGTCAATCACTTTTAATTTTCCGGCAACCTCTCCCCCTTTTTCTTCTGGGATGAATCCCAACTGCTCTCGGTTGACCATCATCATTGCTTCAATATCATCCATCGCTGAGTCTGATTCAGGCTGTTCTTTGAATCTTGCCTCATCCCAGTTCTTGGATATATAATAAGCCTCTCTTTTTGATGCTATGTCGTCCTTTTCGATCAAGTTCTTGCTCAAGGACATCATCCTCAGGATCTGGGCAAATGTCTTGGCGCTTGCTGCAGTAAGGGTTCTCTTTTTTGTCTTTCCTGACAGCTCAAAATAACCGTCATCTGAATTGTATTCAACATTACTCAAGCTTCTTAAAGGCGATTCCAGCTCTGGCTGTTTCTTTTTGAGTATCTTACTGTAAACCCCTTTTGCAATTTTCTTTATCTCAGTAGATACATTATCTTTTCTTCTATTTTTTCTTTTCTTTTTTCTTGGCATTTTTCTTGTCTCCTTCCAAAGCTAAATTTTTATCAAAATCTGCCTTGTGGACTTTGATATTATTCAATTTCCCTCTTTTCTTCTCTAATATTTTCTTTAAGAGCTTTTCAACCTTTTTCTCATCTTTAACCTTTAAGCTGAGCAGTTCCTTTAAAGCATCCCCAATATGAGGGATATAAGTTTCAATATAATCTCTCTTCTTTTTTTCAGCAACAATATTTTTTTTCTTTCTTACATAACTTGAAAGTTTCCTTCCGCATTCCTGCACAGCCAGTTTAATTTCTTTTTCAATCTCTGGGTAGTGGGCTATGGCTTCCTTTGATTCTGAAGTAAACGGAACCCACACTGAAGCGATATGAACAACGATTGTGCACGGCCCCTGGGGCAAAGACCCTCTTGACTGTGAAAGACCATAGCTTCTCCAGTTTGTCTCTGAGATAGATTGAGTTACTGCACAGCCTCCAGGCTGATACAACAAAGGAACCCTATTAGCAAATCTTAAAACTTTGGATTTTCCTTCGGGATCCTGCTCCCCCCCATAAGCCACACCTGCTTCAATCACAAAAGGATTTCCTCTGTATACTGATGGAGATCTTGTAACTGCTGCATAAAATTCAGCTTTTATCTCTTTTTTGAGTCCTTTCTCCAGCGCCTCAGCTCCGATAGGGCTGATACAATTTGTCGGAGGGTTCATAATCCTTGTCTTTTTTATCCCATATACAATCCTTTCTGCCATCTCTCTTGTTACTTTCTTAGGCTTTGTCTTTGGAGGCACAGAAGCGTTCTCGCATATCTTTTTTGCTGTACCGCTTCCAACTCTTGAAAAATCAGAATGAAGAAAACTTGCGACAGTTCTTGCTTTCGTGGTTTTAAGCATTTTTATCATTCTTCCAAGCTCAACTCCAAGAGGATGTGGTTTTATCTCTTTTGGCTCCTCAGGAAGTTCTTTTACTGCGCTCGGAAATACCATCTGCTTTGCCTGGGGGCTTGCATAGATTATAGTTACATGAGGATTTGCGATAGCTGTCTGCTTCAGATACCTGTCCACACTTTTTCCTCCTGACTGGTATTTTCCTTCCAGATCTATCTCTATCTTTGTTCCGTGCTCTTTGTTCCATTCCACTTTCTTTTCTTTGACAATCTCTGGCTTGTTCTTCTGGGTATCTATCTTGAGTTCATAATAATGCGCAGGAGATTTTGGAGATATCTTTGACGTTATCCTGACGGGTTTTCCGGTTGTTAACTGTCCGTATAATGCAGCAGCTGAAATTCCAATTCCCTGCTGTCCCCTGTTCTGCTTTAAAGTATGAAACTTGCTTCCATATAATAATTTTGCAAAAATATTGGGAATCTGTTTTTTTACGATTCCTGGCCCGTTGTCTTCTATTATTACTCTATATCTATCTTCATAATTGGGTTTGATATTCTCAGGTTTTTCAGTTTCTTCTGTAACCAATACTGTCTGTCCTTCCTCAATTTCTTTTTTAACTTCTGGTTTGGATGATAGGTCAACTATCTGAAGATTTATCTCGGGAAGTATCTTTGCTTCCTCGCATGCATCCAAGGCATTGTCAACAGCTTCCTTAACTGTAGTCAATAATGCTTTCTTCGGATTGTCAAATCCCAACAGATGTCTGTTCTTCTCAAAAAATTCAGCTACAGAAATCTCTCTCTGTTTTTTTGCTAATTCATGGGCTATTGGCCTTTTTTTGTTAGAATTTTTAATCTTTTTTGTATGCCTCTTTTTTCCTTTCTTTTTAGCCACTGTTGATTCCTCCTTTTAATTCTTCTTCAACATTCTCTTTCTTTCTTTTTTCTAACCATTTATAAATATTTCCATGCTTTGATCCTTGAAGAAGCCTTTGTATCGCTTTTCTTGCAATTTGTACATTTTCAACATCTCCTATGATCGAGATTGTTCTTCCATATATAGATATATTGCAGTCAGTTAAAGTTTCGACAGCCCTTCTGGCTTTTCCTCTTGTTCCTATTACCCTGCCCTTGACTCTCTTAATATGGTTCTTTCCACTGACATAATTTTCGATATCAATAATCTCAAAACAATAATCTGGTTTCAACAAAAACATCGCAATGTCAGGATTAAATCCCCTTCCTATAGCCTTGGCGATCTCTCTCGCCTTGAATAAACTAAGGGCATCTTTTCCAGAAATAAAGACATCTCCTTCTTTAGAATCAACATCTATTTTTGTTTTTGTTTCTTTTTCTATCTCTTTCTTTACTTTTCCTTTAACACCAATAAGAACAGCTATTCGTTCTTTTGGTACTTTAAGTTCATAACGATACTCTTCTGAGGAGGTCATATAATAAATTAAAATAATACACTATTTAAAGCTTCTCCCTTATCATAACATATAAAAATACTACTTAATAGTAGTTTAAAATAGAAACATTTATATATAACCTATTCCTACTTAATAGTAACAAATAAGGGGTTGATTCTAAATCCTTTATTTATAATGTTAAAGCTCAAATAAATCTTTAATATTTATCTAAACACCTCTTTTCCCCTTAAATGTCTTATTAAGGCATTTGAGGGGTTTAAAATACTATTCGAAGCAATTCGGATAAAACCCCCTTTCCCTGGCAAGGCTTTTCCGCAAGGAAAAAGCCCAGCAAATCTTTGATTTGTATTGGCTTCTTTGCTTTGCTAGGGTTCTTTTTTTCTATTTTAAAACTAAAAAG
>CAZFSZ010000008.1:0-31335 GCA_964521755.1 uncultured Methanosarcinales archaeon
AATATATATTAAATAACATAGATACTATAGGATATAATTCAGCTTAATAAGTACTTTTGGTTTGTTTGTGGAAGGTTTAGAAAATCTTAAATAGTTAAAATTATAGTACTTTTATATATGGCTGTCAATGCTACAGTAAATGCCAGTATCAATGCAACACAGAACATCACATATCTAGATTCTTTTATGCAGTCATTTATCGAAAATATCATTCCAAGATTTTTAGAACTGGTAACTGCCCCTTATCATCATGCTGAATTATTGTGGATCACTATCCCTTTATTTGTCGCTCTTGTGTTTATGGATATTTATTTTGGAAGATACAAGAAAGAGGAACTTGGCTGGAATACTGCAGTAGGAAATACACTTGCATTGGTCTTTGTTGCCATGGACCTTTTCAGGCAGGTATGGGAAAGGCTTGCTGAGCCCTCTTTTTGGAGCCTGTTTATAGGCCATTTTAGAGATACTTTGGTAATCCTTGTACTGGCTTTGGGAAGCCTCTGGCTTTTTATCGCAAACTTTTTCCACGTCCTTCCGAAGAAGCTGGCTTTTTTGATATCTTCAAGTCTGCCCACAACTGTTTTTGCTTATCTGGGCATTGTGATTATATATACTGATATTCCCCTGGATAAGGTCTCTTTTCTGGCAGCATTAGTATTATTTTTAGTTTTGACTGTGACATTGAAACTAGTACAATTCTTTATACCGTGGTATGTGCCCCAGAAAGATATAGAGCAGATGCTGGAAAAGAAGAAGAAAAAAAAATAAATCTTCTATGAAATCTCTATTCCAGAGAAATCTTTTTTGATGTTTTTTTTAGGCTGTGATCTTACTTTTTCATCAAAAAAAGGGATTGCAACAGGTGTTGCAAACTTTGTGAAGTTTGAAGAGATTATCGCCTCTCCCTTGTCCAATGAAGCGATATTCCTGCCATCTTCTGACAAGTCCTGGGAAGCAGATTCAATTATAGCTATTCTTTCAGGTTTCATCTCTATGCCAAGGATAATCTTTGTGTTCATGTTTGCTAAAATCTGTCTTGGAATCAATGAAGGGAGCTGGGTTATTGCTGTCAACCCTACCTTAAATTTCCTTCCTTCCCTTGCTATGGTCGCAAATATATTAGAGCCTTTTTCCAAAACCTCTTTTCCAAGAACTCTGGGAGCTTCCTCTAAAACAACAGAGATGACAGGTTTTTGCTTTAACATCCCTTTGATCTTGTAATTTTTATAATGTCTGAATATCTCATTGGTGACAAGGCTTCCGATAAGAAGCTCTACTGATGAAGGAAAATTAGAGGTGTCGATTATGACTGTCTTTGAACTTTCCAGTTCAGAACATATATCTGCGACAGTGGTCTCTCCTGCAAGAAGGTCAAATATGCCATTGCATTTAAGCTGCTGCTGGGAGAAATCAAGATCAAGAAGATAAAGAAGCCTTCTTTTTACAACTGCCAGCGTCTCTTCTCTAAATCCTACGTCCAGCTTTCTTTCAAGTATCACAGCTTCAATCCATCTGTCTCCAAATTTTTTGTAATACATGTTCATCATCTGTTTTTGAGGGTCTGAAAAATCAGCAACCCCATTAAAATGAGAAGGTTTTATCAGTTTTAGGTTTATCTTAAGGCTTTTGCATCCAGGCGGGGGGCTGTTGGAAGTATAGAAAACAGCATTTTTTGAAGAATGGTCTTTTAATCCAAAATTATGCCTTCCATAATATTCGTCATGGGGATCCAAAACAAGTATTCCGCAGTAATCTTTGTCCATTACATTCCAAAGCATATTTTTCAGCAAAACAGATTTTCCTCTTCCTGTTGTTCCAGGTATAAGTATGTGGTGAGAAAAAACTTTTTCTCCGTCAAGATTTACAGGAACATCCATGTTCTTAGAGCCGGACCTTAGATTTCCGATAAAAAGAGGTTTTATCGGAGAGCCCATGAATTTAAGGTCGTTTTTGTTGATATCCCTTACAGAAGAAAAAAAAGAAGGAAGAGATTTGCAGAGTTTCAGGCCTTTTTTTCCGGTTCTTGCCAGCGGTTTTATGTAGGCTAATGTATAATTTCTCAGGTTTGGGTCAAGAAATTCCAGGTCATTGTCTTCTTCAAGCTTTAATCCTGATATCAATTCACGGTTTTGCTGAGATATCTGAGAGCCGTATAGCAGGCTGAATACCTGAAGTATGATGCTGCTTTTTTCTGAATCAGCAACCAAAAGCTCTCCAAGCTCAAGTTTTTTTTCGGATTTTTGCCTTATGAGTATCTTACCGAACTCTCCTGAGATTACCTGGCCTTTTATTGTCATGAAAATGAAAAAAGAATTTTTAATATAAATATTTACTGCTTCCTAACTTCAAGTATCTTTGCTATGTTGTCTTTTTGCACATAAGTTACCTGGTCGTTTATATCTGCTTTTTTTAGAAGGGGTTTATCTATTTTTGCTTTTAATGTCTCAAATGTGCTTGAATCCATTATTTCAAGGTCTGCATTGTTTTTGGATATGATTGTAGCGCACTTCCTAGCCAAATCTACATACTTTTGGTCTTTTAAGTCACTCATAGATCTCACGCTGGTAAATATATCGGTGTTTTGTTTATTTAAATTTTATTATGCACTAATTGATGAAAAAATAAAAAAAAGAAAAAAATTTAGGCTTTTCCTAAAATTCTGAATACTTTTGTACCGCATTTAGGGCATGTTCCTTTAGCAGCCTTCATACCATTCTTCATAGTTACTGTTTTAGGATCCTTTATTTTAACCTGTTTTTTGCATTTCATGCATCTTCCTTTATATTCTTTTTCTGGCATATTATACACCCCAATTTGATGTTATACACCAATAAATTCATTTAAGTATATAAATATTTGTTATTTTTATTTATAAATGCACCATAAACTTTTTATTTAAGTTAGTATTTGGAAGTAGTCATGGGGATAATTTCTAAACTTAAACCAATGAAAAAAGAAAACAGGGATGTTTTAAATAATCTTAAAGGAATCATAAGCCTCAAAAGAATAAAACTGATAAAACGACTTTTAAAAGAAAACAAAATTTCTTTAGAAATAGAAAAATTAGAGACATCAATTGCAGGAAAAATAGAATTTCCAGTTATAAATTCAAAAACAGACGAAGTAGATGCAGAAGATGTAAACAAAGACATAAAAGCTGCATTTGAAGAAAAACTCTTTAAAAGATTTTCAGAGGATGCTTTTGAAAGCATAAAAGAACTGATAGCTCCCAATATCACAGGAATGGATTATGTCAAAAAAGCCGCTGTGATACAGCTGTTTTCTCCCCAGCCTGTGCATATGCTTTTGCTTGGAGATCCTGGAACAGGAAAGACAGATATTCTTAGAAGTGTTTTTAACTTGAGCCCTGTATCTTCTTTTGGTCTGGGAAGCGGAACATCAGGAGCAGGATTAGTTGTTACAGTCAGGGGGAAAGAGGTTATGAAAGGGTTGCTGCCTTTAGCTGACAAAGGGGTATGCTGCATTGATGAACTGAATCTGATGAAAGAAGATGCAAGAGCTGGATTGTATAATGCCATGGAAAAGGGATTTGTTACTTATGACAAAGCAGGAATGCATTACAAGTTTGATGCAAGAGCAAAAATACTGGCAACAGCAAATCCAAAAGGAGACAAGTTTACTGGAACTAAAATAGAGGAATTAAAAAGACAGCTGCCATTTGATTCTGCACTGTTGACAAGGTTTCATCTGGTGTTTTTTGTAAGGAAGCCGGATTTAAAGAAATTCAAGAAGATAACCAAGAATATCGTGTCAGACAGCTTTAAAGAAGCAAGCAAAGACGATATTAAATTTGTCAAGGATTATATTGAATATACAAATAACATCAATGTAGATGAGTTTCCAAGATCTTTGCAGGGAAAAGTGGTTGATTTTATATCTGACCTGAAAAAGGATGAAAATAATTATCTCGTGGAGATAAGCCCGAGGATGACTATTGGTTTTATGAGATTATGCAAGGGGCTGGCAAAGATAGAAGGAAGGAGCAAAGTAGAAGAAACAGATATAGATAGAATCAAAACAATAGTAAAAGAGAGCTTGAAGGTAAAATAAAACAAAAAAATTTAAATAGCAAATTATTTAAGGTAATTAATTAAGGTGTTTATAGATGGGTTTTTTCCAAAATTTTATCAATAAATTTTTCAAGAATTTTTTTAAGGGAAAAGGACAAGTTAAATTAGGCCTTTATGGGCCGCCTAATGCAGGAAAATCTACCTTAGCTAATGCTATCTGCAAGGACTGGCTTGGAGAGGAGATGAGCGCTGTTTCTAATGTTGCTCATGAAACAAGAGAAATTGTTATAAAGGAGCAGGTTAATATCAAGTCAAGGGACGGAAAAAAAGAGCTGGCATTCAATCTTGTAGATACTCCTGGAATCGCAACAAAGATCGACTATGAAGATTTTGTTAAGACAGGAATGAAAGCAAAGAAAGCCAAGAAAAGGGCAAAAGAAGCGACAAAAGGTGTTGTGGATGCAATAAAATGGCTTGATGATATGGATGCAGTCACTATTGTGCTGGATGCAACAAAAGATCCTTACAGCCAGGTAAACATAACAATTGTTGGAAATTTAGCTGCAAGAAATATTCCTGTACTGCTGGTAGCCAACAAGATAGACCTAAAGAAGTCGGATATCAAGAAGATCCAGGATGCGTTCCCTCAGTATGAGGTTGTAGGGATATCTGCAAAATACGGAAAAAAGATACAGGATTTTTATGACGCTTTGTTTAAAGTTGTAAAATAAAAAAGATGGTGAAATGAAAAAATGGTAACATTAAGTTTTATGCCTTACAGCGAGATAGAAGATTTAAGTTCTTTGGGAAGGATAAGAAAATTACTGAATGAGGCAAAGGAAAACAAGATTGTACTGTTGCAGGGAAGATTAAAAAAAGAAGAAGAGACAGAGCTTATAAAGGCAACCATGGAAGAAATCAACAAGGATTTCAAAGGCATAGAATTGGCAGTCATTGATCCACATTCTGCACAGGCTGCAGGAGTAAGAAAATTCAAAAACGCAATTTTTGGTATGCTATTAGGCGATAGGCAGGGAATGACTATAATAGGTCCTGCTTCAATAGTCAAGGAAAT
Organism: uncultured Methanosarcinales archaeon; assembly: GCA_964521755.1. Lineage (GTDB taxonomy): Archaea > Nanobdellota > Nanobdellia > Woesearchaeales > WJKL01 > WJKL01. The sequence goes on from CAZFSZ010000008.1 coordinate 5,107, forward strand.
CAAAAAAGACCCCACTAAAATAGAACTTTTGACCAAAGAATCAAAGGCTAAAAGAAAGAAAACAAAAAGCAGAAAAAAGAAAAAGAGGTAGATAAATGCCACATCAATGTGTAAGGTGCAACACAATCTATGACGACGGCGCAGAGGAAATTCTAAAGGGATGCAAATGCGGCGGAAGATTATTTTTCTATATAAAGAAAAACAAGCTTAAAGAAGTTAAAGAGAAGACAGCCAAACTTTCTGAAAAAGACAAAAAAGAAATAGAAAAAGATGTTTTTGAGCTTGTTGGAAGTGATGTTGACAAGTCTGATCCAGTTGTTCTTGATGTTGAAGCTATAAGGGTGTTACAGCCAGGAAAGTATGAGCTTGATTTGGTCCATCTTTTTAAGAATGAGCCACTGATATTTAAGCTAGAAGAAGGAAAATATATGGTTGATCTGGCTGCTACTTTCAAAGATATGTTTAAAGGAAAGAAAAAGAAATAATCAATCTGAATCTAAGATTATCTTTGCAATATTCCTGGAATTTTTTATAAAACTTTTAAGGAGGAATTTTTGCTCTCCTTTCACATTATCTGTTTTTTGAAGAATATCCATTCTTTTTTTTATGAGGCTGTCTGCCAGCTCCTTGTCTTTTTTAACATACGACTTTATGCAGTTTAGATAATACTGTTCTGCTTCATCATAAATTTTGCTTATCTCTCCATCATAATATTTGCTTATATTTTTTGCTGAATCAGCTACAGATTCAAGATTTTTGGCAAGCCACCATGTTGAAAGAGAATCTATATTGGATATTTCAGAGCCTGGATCAGATAGGTTAGATCTCGTCAGTCTGGACATAAGGAAGAACAATTTGTCAATCTCAAAGTCCCTTATGTTTAATGCATCAGTCTCTTTTTTACCTTTTTTAGCGTCTGTTATTATAGATCTTGTTAACATGTCCATCCTTCTTATTGTGTTGGATATAGAGAACTCTTCAAGATTGAGAAAGTCTTTTACAACAAGTTTTGTAGCGGTCTGCTCAACTGTTTCCAATGCAAGGAAATTGTCAAGTATTTTTTTTATGTCTTCAAGTTTTTCATTAAGAGATTTTCCATGGAATGTAAATATATTGTAGTTATTGATGTATGCTGAGATTGTCTTTCTTCTTATTGTGCCTATATCGTTAGCGTCTATCTCAATCGAGAATTCTTTTTTTTGTTTTTGAGCTTTTTTTGACTTTAAAGATATCTTTAACTGGTTGTTCTCTTCATCGATATAGATCAAGTCTCCTTTGCTGAGGCTGTTTTTTTCAAGCCAGTTCTTTGGAAGAGAGACTGTATGAGAGGATGTTCCGGATTTGACAAGTTTTCTGATATGCACCATTTTTGTTTTTCAATAGCAGTTAAGTATATACAAACGTGTTTTACTTATTGTAAGTACATAAAGTATATATAAATCTTTTGGCAGATAGATAATAACAGAAAAAGAGGTGCAATATTGAGAAAAAAAACAAAAAAACTGCAATAACAAAGCCCTGCAAAGTAGTGCGCTAAGCAGGCAAAAAAGTTGATTAAGATGAAGGTCAAGGTGAGCGCAGTCGACAAATAAACTAAATCCTGCCTAATTATGTTCAACTTTATTATCTGCAGTTTTTGAAAAATATATAATATAATATTAAAAAAGGGCGGTTCAAATATTCGGAGGCAAAATGTAAAAGAAAACACATCACAAACTCAAAATCTAAGGTTAATCCTTAGGTCCGGGCATAAAAGGGGTGGAACAAGAGGCGCAAAAGCGACAACAGAGAAAGCCTTTTATGCTTTTTTTCATACTCATAAACCCTGGGCGCGAGTTTTACCCACTCCCTCACAACCAAACACTCAAACTCATGCTTATTCTAAAGCGCCTTATGGGTTTATTTTAGATAAACAATCATATAAAAAAATTTAAACTAATACTGATTAGCTGTTCTTATGCATTTTGAAAAGCTAGATCTTAACCTCTGGAAAAACATCCAAGATAAATTTGCAAAAGAGATAGGTCTTTTTGTTTATACTGTAGACATAGAGGGGAATGAAAAGATAGCTTCAGGAGAAAGAGCTTTTTTGATGGACCTGATAAGATCAAAAAGAAATGATATTTTTAAGGAAAAGCACTATAGAAAATTAGAGGAGCTTGAGAAGGATAAAACTGTATTGTTTAAGTTTTATGGAGCAGTTAATATAATAAGCCCTGTTTTTCTTCATGACAAGATGATAGGCGCTGTTGTTTGCGGCCCTATCGGAAAAGAAGAATATGATTATTCTGTTCTTGCAAACAGGCTGGAGATAGAAGAAAGCGAACTTGATGATGCTGCAGACGAAATAAATGAAACAAGTCCAGAACAGGCAACATTATACAGAAAGATGATATCAATACTTTCTGAGATACTTCCAAAATTATCTTATCAGAAACAGACAAAAGATAAACAGATAAACGAGCTTACTGCTTTACATTCTGTGATAAAGATGGTAAATTCCAGTCTTGAGCTTGAAGAGATATTGAGAAAGATAATGGAATTTTTAGTAAAAACGTTAAATGCAGTCGACTGCAGTGTTTTTATAAAGAAAGAAGACGGAGAAAGAAAATACTGCTTTAAAAAAGAGGTTGAAAATCTTATTGAAGTAGAAAAATCAGTCTCAAAAAAGGCAGCTGAAAAAGAGAAAATAGTCACAGTAAATGATATAAACAAAAGATTTGGTATAGAGGTTTTAGATGAATATAATTCTATGGTCAGCATACCACTTAAACTGAGAGGAGAAATAATAGGTTCGATAAATATCTATGGTGAAAATCTTGGAAATATAAGCGAAGAAGGGATTGATTTTATCTCTGTCATGGCTGATCAGATAGCAATCGCAGTGGCAAATGCAAAAAGATACGGAGAAGTAAAAGAGCTGGCAGTGATCGATAAATTAACTTCAGCATTTAACAGAAGGCATTTTACTGAACTTTTGGAAAAATATCTTGATGAGAATAAACTGACTGTGGAAAATCCGATAGGGCTGATACTGACAGATATTGATGATTTTGGAAAATATAATAACACTCACGGACATCCTGAAGGAGACAGGCTTTTGAAAGAGCTGATTATGGTTGTCAGATCTGCAGTCAGAAGTGAAGATATTATAGGTAGATACGGCGGAGAAGAGTTTATTGTTTTTATGCCTGGTCTGAAATCAAATGAAGCTATGGAGGCTGCAAAGAGGATAAAGAATGCAGTCGCTGAACACAAATTCAAGGGAGGGGAAAGCCAGCCAGGAGGAAAAGTGACAATAAGTTTGGGGTTGGTGAGCTGTATGGACAATGTAAACAGCAGTGATTTGATAAAAGAAGCTGATTCTGCTTTGTATAAAGCAAAGGAAAGCGGGAAGAACAAGGTTGTACAGAGGATAATACTAAGAAATAATCTGAGGACTGAGGCAAGCAGTGAAATAAATTAAGAAGATAATATTTTTTCTATATTGGTATTATTTGGAAGTTACAATCTCAATAACATCTCTATTCTTAAGAGGGTGGTCTTTTCCTATGACCATTTTTGTTCTTACATCTATGGCTTTTATGAAATTGCCCCCAATGTCTGTGTGGATGTTGTATGCAAAATCAAGCGCTGTTGAGTTTTTTGGAAGTAAAAAGCAGTCAGGAAGTACATTTCCGTCTTTGTCTTCAAGCTTGTTAACTCCTCCAGGGAATATTGCTATGTATTTTAGAAGCTTGAACACAGAATCGTCAATAATCTGCTGAACCCCTGTGGAGTCAAATTTTTCCAATACATTCTCTTTTATGAATTTCAGTGCTTTTTTTTGCTTGTCTGACAGTTTTTCAGGCTTTAATATTTTAAAATCATTTTTTCCAGGAATATATTTTATCAAATCGTGTTTTGCAGCTTCTTTTAATGCCAACTCTGATTCTGCTGAGCAAGGAATCATGATGTAATCAGGGAATTCTTTTTGAACTTTTGCAAAGTTTTTAGCTGCACAAGGGACATCTATCTTGTTTGCAGCGATTATCATAGGTTTCGTCGTTTTTCTCAATTTAGAGGCCATCTGTTTTAGATCTTCTTCTGTCCATTCTGAAGGCTTTTCTTTTTTTAATCCCAGATCCTTGATCACGTCTTCTATTGTCTCTTCAGTAACCCTCAAGAAGGAAAGCTGTTTTGCCAGAGCTTGTTTTATATCCTGGTTTTCCTGCTGAACTTGTCTTGCAAACTTTTCCCATCCTTTGTTTATATTTCTGAAATACCACATGTCTAATTCCAACTCTAAAAATTTGATATCTTTTGCAGGGTTATAAGATAACGGCTCAACAGGCTCTCCTTTTTCATTTACTGACCCGGAAATATCAATAACGTGAATCAGAACATCTGCCTGGTTAAGATCATCAAGAAATTCATTGCCTTTTCCCTGGCCTTTGTGTGCTCCCGGGACCAAGCCGGCAACATCCAATATATCAACAGGAACAAACCTTTTGTGGTCTATGCAGTATCCGAATCTTGGATTGCACTGCTTGTTGAAATCCCTGTCAGCACAGTCAACTTTAACATAACCCACACCATGGTTGGGTTTTATTGTGGTGAAAGGATAATTAGCAATATCTGCTTCTGCTAATGTCGCCGCCTTAAAGAATGTGCTTTTTCCACATGAGGGTTTTCCAACAATTCCTATTAACATCTTGATTTAATTAAAAGACTAAGGTTTAAATAGTTTATTCTTTTCGGTTTTATTATGTTAAAAGCAGATTTTCATATACACACAAAAGAAGACAGAAAAGACAGCTGGATAAGATATGATGCCAAAGAATTGATTGACAGAGCATCCAAACTTGGATTTGATGTTTTGGCAATAACCAATCATGAAACATTTACTTACAATCAAGAATTAGCTGAATATGCAAGGAAAAAAGGGATAGTGCTGATTCCAGGGATAGAAGCTCGTATAGAAGACAGACATGTCCTTGTCCTTAATCCAGAAAAGGATATTGAAAATGTAAAAACTTTTGAAGAACTTATGGATTATAAGAAAAAATATCCAAATGTATTTGTGATGGCACCTCATCCATTTTATCCTGTCTTTAAAAGCCTTCATAAAAAATTCCTTAGATACAAGGATATCTTCGAAGGTGTTGAATATTCTCAGCATTATTTAAGATTTTTCAATATTTTTAACAAGAAAGCAGCCAAAGAAGCAAAGAAACATAAGAAGACACTGGTCGCAACATCTGACAGCCATAAACGATACCAATTTAACAAAACCTTTTCTTTGGTCGATGCAGAAAAAGACATCGGTTCTGTAATCTCTGCCCTTAAGGAAAACAGGATAGAGATAAAGACAAGGCCATTATCTTTGATTGATTTTATAAAAACAGTAAAGTCCTTCCTGTGGATTAATGTTTTTAGTAGATTATTCTGAATCAAATCAAAAAGTTTATAAACAAATTTTGATATTTTTAGATTATGCCGGTTTATAGTCTAGGTGACAGAGGGATAGAAGCTGCAATGTTTAGAATAAAATTTAAAGATATATTTAACATCAAAGAGTTTTACATGGCTTTGCATGAGTGGCTCATGGAATATGAATGGAGTTCTGTTGATTCTGAAGGCAATGTAGAAGAAGGAGCAGATTTATGGGAGACAAACTATATTGAAAGGATATTTCCAGGAGGTTCAAAAGAGATGTACTGGTGGTGGAGGATGCAGAAAATACCAGAAGGCAACAGCTATTATAAATATCATCTTGATATAAATTTTCACCCATTGGGAATATCTGATACAGAGGTTATGCGGGACGGAAAAAAATTTAAGGTAAATAAAGGAGAGGTTGAATTAAAGGTTTATGCTTATATTGAGTTCGATTATAAGGGAGAATGGAGCAACCATATATTTTTGAGATATTTTAACAAGATATTTCCCAACAGAATATTTAGAAAGGATCTTTACTCAGATCACAAGCTTGAACTTTACAGAGAAGCATACACTTTTCAGGCATATGTTAAGAAATGGTTTAAGCTAAAGAGCTTCCTTCCTTATGAAGAGATCACTCCATTCTATCCTTCAAGGGCATACCCCAAATGGAAGAAAGAGTCATAAAAAATCTTTAATTTTTTTAAAAATTCGATATCTTTTTAAATAGATATTTTATTCTTTTCAATATTGCCTCCGTAGCTCAGCGGCCAGAGCGGCTGCCTTGTATATGTAATCAAAAAGAAAGCAGCAGGTCAAGGGTTCAAATCCCTTCGGAGGCTTTTTAAATTTCAGATATAAAATGAGCATAAAAGAAAAATATGATAAATTAAAGAAGAGATATAATCTTCCTTCTTTTGATGATATAAACAATGAATTTGAGATATCTATTATAGATAATGATGAATTTTTGTTGAGAGGGATAAGAAGAAAGATTGCAGAAAAGATTGAAGCTTACACTAAATTTCTGGAAGAACAGATTTTGCAGCCAAGCACTGATGTATCAAATATGTACGAGTTTAAGGTTTTTGATGATGAAGAAAGGAAGGAAATATTCAAAATTTACAAAAGACTGATGTTTTTCAGCAGATTTTCTATAGAAGCAGGACTTTATGAAGATGATAAAAAAACAGCTGAATTTATTAAATCTGTTTTTGATGAATGGAATGAACTTAAGAAAAAACTGCTGAAATTTGTTGTGAAAGTAAAAGAAAGCTGGCTGAAAGAAAAAGATATAAAAGAAGATTTGGGTTATATGGGATAATAAAAAAATATGAGGTATGATAAAAAATGAATTTAATCTTTCTTGGACCACCAGGAGCTGGAAAAGGAACAGTAGCGCAAAGGATTACTGATGATTTGAATATAGTTCAGATATCTACAGGAGATCTTTTGAGAGGGGCAGTTAAAGAAGGGACTGAATTGGGGATGAAGGCAAAAAAGTATATGGACAATGGCCAGTTAGTTCCGGATGAGTTGGTGATAGGTCTGCTTAAAGACAGGATTGCAAAAGAAGACTGTCAGAATGGATTTATCTTGGATGGATTTCCTAGGACAATTCCGCAGGCTGAAGCTTTGGATACATCTGATGTAAAGATAGACAAGGTTATAAATTTTAATGTTCCGGATGAGCTTGTTATCCACAGGATCACAGGAAGGAGGATATGCAGGGAATGCAATGCAGTTTATAATATCTATCCGGACTGCGACCCAAATCCAACAGAAGAAGGGAAATGTGACAAGTGCGGAGGAGAGCTTCTTCAAAGAGAAGATGACAATGAAGAAGTTGTGAAGAAAAGACTTGTGCAGTATAAGGAACAGACCGAGCCTTTAATTGGATTTTATAAAGAAAAAGGAATCTTGGCTGATGTTAAGGCAGACAATCCTTTAGATGAAATTGTAGAAGATACAAAAAAAGCAATTAGTGGTTAAAGATTTCTTCAATAACAATAGTAGCATAACTGCCCTTGGGCAAAGAGAAAGATACAACTGCTTTATTTTCTTTTGTTTCTATCTCTAGATTTTTTATTCTCATAAAAAGATTTCTTTCATTACCTTCTGAGCTAAGCTCTTTTATTGCAGGAAGTATAAAATCTCTTTCTGTTATTTCTTCTTGGTTTAGAATATCTAGAACAACTTCTTTAAGATCATAATCTTCAATAGATTCAATATCTGTTCCAAATCCTATTATTGGAATCTTGATGTTTTTATGGTGTCCTAGTTTTATGTATGTTTTGGCTGTTCTGTTCCAAAGAAGGCTTTGATAAGCATGGATATAGATTTTTCTCGTCTTAAGTGGAATTTTTCTTAATGCTCCAATATAATCCCCTGGAAATTTTTCAAGATGATTTTTAACATAATTTTGGTCAATCAATTCAAGTGCTTTTTCAAAATCTCTTTTGATTATAGCTTTGCCTATCTTTGCATTATTTTTTGAGAATCTTTGAGGTCCGAATAAATTAGGGATAATATTCTTGGGTTTGATTTTTTCTTTAGTAATGTCAGTTACTGTAATTACAAATTCATTTCCTTTTAAATCTCCTAAACTAAGTGGAGAAGAACCTTGTCCAATATATTCTAGTTTAATATCTTTTAAAGATAAAGCATCAACTTTTTCTTTTTCTGAGCCTTTTATTGAGATGGTCTGTTTAGTTATGGCTTTTTTGTCTTTTGTTCCAGCAAAACCTATTGATTTTATAGGAAGGTTCAATGAATCTGCTATTTTTTTTACTGCAGTCATTGTGTTGTAATTTTTTTTTGTAAGCCAAAAATAAGAGTATTTTCCAGAATCATCTAGGTTATAGTCTGGAATCTCTTTTACAATGAAATCTTCTGGTTTTTCCTTGATTTTGTACATAAAGCTTATAAATTGGAGGAAGTTTAAAAACGTTATGCGCCTGTAGCCTAGTCTGGTAACTGGTTACGCTCAGTTAACATGCAATAGTGTTTCTTAGTGCTTTGCATCGGAATCACTTGGTTAAAAATGAGTGGAATGGTTGGACAAATAAGGCGTCTCCCTCCTATCAAACTTTTGGTTTGGAAGCGAGGAGAAGATCGAGAGTTCAAATTGGACAAGAAGTTCATTGAACTTCATTCAATGAAAGTCTCTCCAGGCGCGTTTTATAATAATGAATTTCAAACACATTTCAGAAGCTTGGAGAATTTTTAAGAGAAGTAGATATGTTAAAAAGCATGGCGTAAAGAAATATAAAGGAAATGCTAAGAAAATATGTAAACAGATTGTAAAAGATTGTTGGAATGGAAAATATTTTCAGGTAAGTGCAGGACATTTTTCTGAATTTTATATAAGAGATTTTGGGTGGTGTGTAGATTCTTTGTTGAAATTAGGTTATGATAAAAAAGTTAAAAAAACCTTAGCTTTTGTGATGAGTGTTTATTCTAAACAAGGATTAAAAACAACAATTACTCCGAGTGGAAAATCTATAGATATATTTAACTATGCACCTGATTCTCTTGCTTTTCTGGTTAGAATTTTAAGAGTAGCAAAAGCCAAAGATTTAATCAAGAAATATAAAAGTTTTTTGATCAAAGAGACAAATAAATTTCATAATTTGGTTATTGATAAAAAAATTGGATTAGTTAAAGAGAATAAGAAATTCAGCAGTATGAAAGATGAAGCAAAAAGAAAAAGTAGTTGTTATGACAATATTATGGCTGCAATGCTTAGTGATGAGTTGGATAAATTAAAATTATATAATCCTTTAAAGAAGTATGATTTCAAGAAATTGATAAAGCATATGTTTTGGAATGGGAAATATTTTATTGATGATTTGAGAGGAAATAAAGAGATTGTTGCTGGAGATGCGAATATATTTCCTTTCTGGAGCAAGGTTTTTACAGATGCAGAAATGCTGAAGAAAGCTGTTTCAAAAATACAGGAAGCAAGACTTGATGAGCATTTTCCATTAAAATATACAAATAAAGAAGATTCAAAAAAAGTAAAAATGAATTTTGCTGAGAAATTTGTCCCTAATTATGAAAGGGATTCTATCTGGATGCATATGGGTCCTTTGTATGTTCAAATGATCAAAAGAATTGATAAGAAAAAGGCAAAGGAATATAAGAACAAATACAAAGAAATGATTGAAAAACACCATAATTTTCTTGAGATTTTTGATAGAAATGGAAATCCTTACAAAAGCAGATTTTATTATACAGATGAAAGTATGTTGTGGGCTGCTAATTATTTGGTGTTGTGATTATTTGGTTATTTTATATAAATTTTGATTCTTTGAAAACAGAAAGCTTTTTATATTAAGTGAATAATATTATTCATTAAGTGAATAACAATATGAGAAAAGAAACTTTACTTAAAATTATGAAATTATTTAGAATGAATTTAGATAAAGGAATGACAATATTAGAGATATCTAAAAAACTTAATATTGGTTATAGACCAGCATATAATCATATCAATGAAATGTTTGATAATGGTATGATCAATATAAATAAGGTTGGAAGAGCAAAACAATGTTTTTTGAATTTAAAAAGTGAAAAAACAAGACATGTTCTAGGCGAGGTTGATATTCTTAGAAAAGAGAAACTATATAAAAAAACAAAATTAAAGAACATTCTTAAAAAATTAATTAAAAAATTAACTGAAAAACATATTTCTAAAATACAATCAATAGTTTTGTTTGGGAGTTATGCTAAAGGTAAAGCAGTAAAAGATTCTGATATTGATTTATTATTTATTGTTAGTGATATGAAAGACAAGAATCTAAGAGAAGCTATTGAAAGGGAATGTGCAGGTTTTCAACATTCTCATAATGTTAAAGTAAGCCCATTAATTACAGATGGTAAGGAATTTAAAAAAATGTTAAAGGCAGAAGAAATGAATGTTGGAAAAGATGTAAGAGAATATGGGATTGCATTGTATGGTTCTGAATTTTTTTGGATGATTATAGCATGAAAAGGGTAGGTTTTTTGAAAAAGAAAATTAAAATTTATTTGAAGAAAAAACAGTTGTTAAAGGACAAAGAATATACAAAACTGGAAAGGCCTTATTTACAAAAAGCAAGAAAGAATTTTACAATAGTAAATGTATTGATGAGTATTTCAGACAAAGATGAACTAAAGAAAGTTCTTAAATTAACAGCTGATTTTGAAGCATATGATTGGGTTATTATTGTTGCTTATTATTCAATGTATACGTCTGCTTTAGCAGCATTATCAAGACTTGGCTTTAAATCAAAAAACCATACTGCTACTTTGGCTGTACTTGAGTATCATTATATCTATCAACAAAAAGATCTTGATAGAAAACATCTGTATAAATTATCAAAAGCCCACCAATTTAATAAAGAATTAGTTAATAAACTTGTTCAAACAAAAACTAAAAGAGAAACAGCACAATACGATGCAACTCCTGCAATCTCAAGGGAGAATGCAGTTAATGCATTAGAAGATGCAGAAGAGTTTATAACAAAGATTGAGGAAATATTGAGTTAGAGTTTTTTAAATAATAATTAGATTAGATTTCTAATTTTTAACAAACCGCTGCACCTAACCACCTTACAGCTTCGCTTTCAGGCGGTAGGTGAGCTTAGGCGTTAAATTTAGATGATCACAGTTTAAATAATTCTCTATTTCTTAGACGCCTCTATAAAACAAAGGATTAAAAATAAAAAATAATTAGAGAATTAGAATTAAAAAAATAAAAGAAATAAAAAAAACAAACTTAATTGTTTTCTTCTAAAACAGCCTGTGCTGCTGCTAATCTTGCGATTGGAACTCTGTATGGTGAGCAAGATACGTAGTTTAATCCTACTTTGTGGCAGAATTTAACTGAGCTTGGTTCTCCTCCGTGTTCGCCGCAGATTCCTAATTTAATATCGGGATTAATTCCCTTTCCTTTTTCAACAGCAATCTTAATCATCTGTCCAACTCCTTCCTGGTCAAGAACCTGGAAAGGATCTTTTTCATAGATCCCCAATTCTACATATTCTGTAAGGAATTTTCCTGCATCATCTCTTGAGAATCCACATGTCATCTGAGTTAAATCGTTTGTTCCAAATGAGAAGAATTCAGCTTCTTCTGCTATCTTATCTGCAGTCAATGCTCCTCTTGGAACCTCAATCATAGTTCCAATCTTATATTTTCCTCCTTCCAAAAATTCCTTACAGATGTTTTCAACAACTTCTTTTTGATTGGTAAATTCTTTTACATCTCCAACCAAAGGTATCATTATTTCAGGGATTGCATTCGTCTCTTTTGCAGCTTCACATATAGCTCTTGCCTGCATCTCTGTTATCTCTGGATAGCTGATTCCCAACCTGCATCCTCTATGGCCAAGCATAGGGTTGAATTCATGCAGTTCAGATATTTTTTCCTTGATTCTTTTAACCTCAACACCCAACTCATCTGCAATCTGTTTAATTTCTTTTTCTTCTTTAGGCAGGAATTCATGCAAAGGCGGATCCAATAATCTTATAGTTACGGGTTTTCCTTCCATTGCTTCAAACAAAGCCTTGAAATCTCCTTTTTGATAAGGAAGCAGTTTTTCTAATGCTTTTTTCCTTCCTTTTTTATTGTCTGAAAGAATCATCTCTCTTACTGCTTTGATTCTTTCTCCTTCAAAAAACATATGCTCTGTTCTGCATAATCCTATTCCTTCTGCTCCATATTTTAGAGCAGTCTTTGCATCTTTAGGGGTGTCTGCATTAGTTCTTACATTTAATTTTCTTTTTTCATCTGCCCACATCATCAATGTTTCAAAATTGTCAGATATCTCTGGATCCTGTACAGGTATTTTGTCTTTAAAGACTTCTCCTGTTGTTCCATCTAAAGTAATATATTCTCCTTCTTTTATAGTTACATCTCCTACTTTAAACTGCTTTGCGTTTTCATTTACTGAAATATCTCCACACCCAGCAACACAACATTTTCCCATTCCTCTAGCAACTACTGCTGCATGGGAAGTCATCCCTCCCCTTGAAGTAAGGATACCTTTTGCTGCATGCATGCCTTCTATATCTTCAGGAGATGTTTCTGTCCTGACTAAGATAACTGAATGTCCTTCTTCAGTTTTTTCTTTTGCTTCGTCTGCAGTGAAAACTGCTTCTCCAACTGCAGCTCCAGGCGATGCCGGCAGGCCTTTTGCAAGAACCTCTGCCTTGTCTTTTGCTGCAGAATCAAGCGTTGGATGCAGTAATTGGTCCAACTGATTTGGTTCTACTCTTTGAAGGGCTGTTTCTTTGTCAATAAGGCTTTCATCCACCATCTCTACAGCCATCCTTACAGCAGCTGCTGCAGTTCTTTTTCCTGTCCTTGTCTGAAGAAGGAAAAGTTTTCCATCCTGTATTGTGAATTCAAGGTCCTGCATATCTTTATAGTGAGATTCAAGTTTTTTCTGAATCTCATCAAGTTGACTGTAGATATCTGGCATTATCTCTTTTAATTCTTTTATTGGCTTTGGGGTTCTTATTCCGGCAACAACATCTTCTCCCTGTGCGTTCATCAGGAATTCTCCATAAAACTTGTTTTCTCCTGTTGAAGGATTTCTGGTAAATGCAACACCTGTTCCAGAATTATCTCCCATGTTCCCATAGACCATTGTCTGCACATTTACTGCAGTTCCTATCAAACCCTTGATATCATTTATTCTTCTGTATTTTATTGCTCTTGGATTGTTCCATGAACCGAATACAGCATCTATAGCCTTTTGAAGCTGTCTTTTTGGCTTCTGGGGGAAATCTTCTCCTGTTTCCTGCTTATAGATTTCTTTGTATTTTGCAACTAATTTTTTAAGGTCTTCTGCTTCAAGTTCAGTGTCGTATTCCACACCTTTTGTCGCTTTTGCCTCTTCCAAAGCGTTTTCAAATTTAGCATGCTCAACATTCATAACTACATCTCCAAACATCTGGATAAATCTCCTGTAGCTGTCCCATGAGAATCTTTCATTTTCTGTCTGTTTTATAAGACCTTTTATTGAAATGTCATTTAAACCAAGATTAAGGACAGTATCCATCATACCAGGCATAGATATAGCTGCTCCTGACCTTACGGATACAAGTAAAGGATTTCCAGGATCTCCCAGCTTTTTTCCCATGTTCTTCTCCAGTTTTTCCAGATTTTCATCAATTTCTTTTAGGATTTTTTCTGGATATTTTTCATCATTCTCATAATAGATCTTGCATACTTTAGCAGAAATTGTAAATCCCGGCGGTACAGGTATGCCTATATTTGACATTTCAGCCAGGTTTGCTCCCTTACCTCCTAAGAAGCTTTTCATCTCTTTTTTTCCTTCGCTTTGTTCAGCGCTAAAGAAGTATACGTATTTTTCAGTCATTTATATTACCCCCTAATTAATTTTTATACTAGAAAGGGAATTGAAATCATTTAAAAACTTTACGGTAGTCTTTATTATTTTTTTATAGAATTAATTGTTTTAAATTTAAAAATAAAATAAAAAAGAAAAATAGAATCATTTATTTTTCTTTTTTTGAAACGTAGTATATCATATAGACTGCTGACAATCCTACTAATATGTATACCAGTTTTGCAAGCCAAGTTACTGCACCAAGAACAGCGTCAACTAAGTCAAAATTAAACAAGCCAACAAGTCCCCAGTTCAAACCACCTATTATCACTAAAACAATTGCAATCCAGTCCAAAGCGCTTTTTTCTGCCATTTAAACACCTCCTTTGAATGTTTTAATAGAAATTAGGCTTTAGAGTATATAAAATTTTCTTTATTTTAAGATTTTTTTTAATATTTCCATAGCTTTTTTGCCGTCGACCTGGCCTTTGAATTTTTTCATAATCAGGCCCATATATGCTCCGATGTTAAGGTTTGGCTTTGATTTTACTATCTTTTTTATCTCATTCTCCAGTTCTTCATCAGAAGCTCCGGCATATTTTTCCATCGATTCAAACTTATCAGAAGCCATATCAATCAATATATTTATTACCATATCTTTTGGAATCTTTGCCTGGTTCAATGCTGAGAAAACTTCTTCAAGTTCTTTGTCTGTTATATTTTCAGCATCAACATTGTGTTTTCTTTTAATTTCTCTTAATGTTGGAATAAGGGTTTCAGCTATGAATGCTGGTTTGATGTTTTCAAATTTACTTATAAAATTTTCAAACATTTGGGCTTTATCTGATCTTGCAATAAGTCTTGCCAGGTCAGATGTTAATCCCATCTTTTTATATTTTTTAATCTTTTCTTCTATCAGTTCAGGCAGTTTTATGCTAGAAGCATCAACTTTTAACGGAATAACATCTGTTTCAGGATACATTCTTGCTGCTCCAGGCATTGGCCTTAGATACGTGGTTTTAGAATCAGACTCTACTTTTCTTACATGACCTTTTTCTTTTTTAGATAAAGATAATTGGCGGTCAATTTCTTTTTCAAGCACATCTGGGATTGATTTTAATTCCTGGAACCCTTTTATCTCTACCCTGTTTTTCCTTTTAATTGAAACATTAACATCCTGTCTTATGGTTCCGATGCCTCTTTTTACTTTTTTTGTGGAGCGGAGGATCATCCCTATTTTTTCAGCAGTTTCTTTTGCATGCTCTGGGTTTTTTATGTCTGGAGCAGTAGCAATCTCGATTAATGGTATTCCCAGCCTGTCCAGCCTGTATTTTGTAAATTCTTTTGTTGATTCTATCTTTTGGGCTGCTTCTTCCTCTAAACAAATAGTTGGAATATTTACTTTTCCCTGGGAAGTTTCTATAGTTCCGTCATAAGCAATTAAAGCAGTTCTTTGAAATCCTGAAACATTTGAGCCGTCGATGACTGTCTTTCTCATCACCTGGATTTCATCCACTATCTTTGCTTTTAACAGCTTGGCAACCTGTAATGCAGTATGGACTGCTTCTTGGTTAATTGGATGCGGTGGCTCTTCATCCATCTCTACCAAACAAACATCTTTTGAATCTGCTTCATACATGAATCTTTTTGATTTTTTCATCTCATATTTTGCAGCAATATCTATCTTTCCTGTTTCTCCTGCTACTGCTCTTAGTCTTCTTTCAAAATGTATATTTGGAGTTTCATTAGAATTTGTTGTAGGGCAGTTACAGAACAATTTTTTGCCTTCTAATTGCTGGTGGACTTCTAATCCACATTTGAATCCTATTTTTTTGTAATCTCGCATCTTGTTCAATATAAAAATGTTTTTTCATTACTTCTTTTAGTTATCTCTCCTGCAATGTTTTCAAGCATCTTTTCTTTTACTTTTTTATAATTTGCAAGAACATAGCCTAGTTTAACATAAGCTGTTTCCGGCAGCATGTCTTCTGCAAAGATGCATTTTAATTTTATAGAAAGCTGTCTTAGTCTTGCATAAACTAAGGGATGGACTCTTCCATAAAGAGTTTGAGTTGCAATAACCACCGGAATATCTTTTTTGACTGCTTTTTCAATGTGTTTAAGGAAATTTTTTGGGGTGTGACCCAAAGCAGTTGCTCCAATCACAATTCCTTTGTATCCTTTTTTTATATAATGGTCTATAATTTCTGGGTCTGCTCCAGGATAGACATAAACCAAAGCAATTTTTTCTTCAAATTTTGTTGCTGCTTTTACTTTTGTTTCTTTTTCTGTTTTTTTCTTGTAATTTCCATTTATTATTTCTATATCTCCATTTTCTGAGATCTTTGCAATTGGAAGATCATTTATTGGACGGAAAGCGTCTCTTCTGGAAGTATGCATCTTTCTAACTTTTGTTCCTTTTATAAGATAACAGTAATCATCGCTGGTAGTTGCATGCATGCAGCACATCACTTCTGCTGCATCAAACTTAGCTGCTGCAGTTATTGCACAGAAAAGATTCATATAAGCATCTGATGAGCCCCGGTCTATAGAACGCTGAGCTGCTGTGAAAATAACAGGTTTGTTTAAATCTTTAAGCAGGAATGAAACAGCTGCTGTTGAGAAATGAAGAGTATCAGTTCCCTGGGTTATCACAACTCCGTCTGCCCCTGAATTTAATTCTTTTTCAGCTTCTTTTGCTATTTTAATCCAGTCTTTTGAAGTCATGTCTTCTGACATAACGGACATTATTTTCTTTGCTTTTAGGTTTGCAATCGATGCAAGTTCAGGCATCATAGAGATAAAATCTTCAGCAGTATAATCTGCATAAACTCCACCTGTTCTGTAATCTACCTTGGAAGATATTGTTCCTCCTGTTGAGATGATTGTTATGTTTGGAAGATAGTCTTTTGGTTTTATCTTTTCTTTTTTTGGCTTTTTTGGAGAATAAGGTTTTATCAATTCAACATTTTTTATCTTTTTATTGTTAATTCCAATATTATAGCCGTTGTCAAGCTTTACAACAGTTATATCTTTATCTAGAATATCGGGGCGAGGCATCAATATCCCTACAAATTCCTCTTTTTCAGTAAGGACTTTAACTTTGTCTCCTGTTTTTGGTTTTGGCATCTGATTATGGTATTATTTTTTTATTCTTTAAACTATAAATTATTACAATAAGAAGAGAATAAGTATATAAATTTTTGTTTTAAAATAGATTAGGAATTAAAATTCTATAATCCCGTTGGGTTGTTTATAAATATTGTTTTTATATTAAATTTTTCTTTTATCACAGGCATCAATGCTTTTACTCCAACTGTTTCAGTTGCATAATGGCCTGCCTGGATCAAATTTATCTTATAATCTTTGATTCTTCCGTATGAATTATGATCAATCTCTCCCGTTATAAAAAGGTCAGCTTTCTTTTTAACTGCTTCTTCCAACAATTCAACTCCACCACCAGAACAGAGAGCAACTTTTTTGATTTTCTTTTTTCCAAATAGATAGATATGGCAATTAGTTTTTAGGTTTTTATCTAAAATATTAGCAATTGCTTTTGTAGATTTTGGAGTGGAAAGCTCTCCTTCATAGCTTATTACTTTTTGTTTGTATTTTCCAAATCTTTTTAATTTTATTAAGTTTAGAATTTTTGCTAATTGAATATTATTTCCATATTTTTCATGCGCATCTAATGGAAGGTGTGCTGCATATAATGCAATATTGTTTTTCTTTAGGAAGTTTTCTCTTTTTTTTGTCAATTTTCTATATTTTTGGCCTTTCCATTTTAATCCATGATGGACAATAAGAAGATCACATTCTGCTTTTTTGGCTTTTTGAAATGTTATTAAATTAGCGTCTACAGCAAAACCTATTTTTTTAATATCTTTAGTAGTTCTTACTTGCAGTCCATTCTTAGAAGAGTCTGGAATGTGTCTTGTTTTAAGTTCAGTACTTAAAAATCTTGAAATGCTGTTCAGTTTAGCCATATAGAATAAGATAAATAAAAGATATATAAAATTAACTTAAAATTATCTTAGTTTAAGTTTGATTAATATTTCTTCTATTTTTTTTATAAATTCTTTATTTTTGAAATAGTTTTTTAAAACTTTTTGAGAATTATTTATTATTTCATTTCTAATTTCTTCATGGGATAAATAATATTCACATTTTTCTTTTAAATCAGAAAGATCCCATTTAACAGGAATATATGTTTTAAAAGGAACGTAAATATTGGGTTCAGTAATTAAATGATTCATATCTGGTTTTATTAATAAACAACTATTTAATATTGCTTCAAAGTCTCTCCAACAAACTTCCCCATATCCAAACGGGCTAATACATATTTTGCTGTCTTTTAATTCATTATTATATTCATCAAAATTGATTAATCTATTAGATATTAGTAAATTATATTTTTTATCTATCTTTTTTAATTCTTTTAGAAATAAATTTCTATGAAATTCATACCATTCAGAACCTTTGTTAGCAATTCTACAGTAGATATCTATTTTTTTATTTTTTGATATATTTAAATTATTTTTTTTAATCTCATCAAAATATTTCTTTTTTGTTGCAAAATTCCATCCCAATGATAATTTTTCAATGTGGTTTTTTTTTATTTTTAAGTGCTCTTTTTCAAATGGAATATCATGATTTTTATAATAGTAATCTACCAAATTTGTTTCTGCAATCCATTTATCACTGTAATAATGATTTAACTCTTTCATAAATTGTTTTTTTATATATAAGTCTATATGGGGCAATATCTGAGGAAAAGGAATACTAAGCGGAGCAAACCAATCTAGATAAATTATTTTGGTTTTTTTTTTAAATCTATTTAGTTTATTAAACAAATTAGTTATTCTTTTGTCTCTTTCAAACCATGTTTGTATGAAAAATATATCATATTTATTTATTTTTTTTAGAGCTAATCTTGATTTTTTATTTATGTTATTTTCTTTTATTTCTTTAAATTTAAATTTAAATTTTTTCTTTAAATCTTTTTTATAAATATGGAATGGATCAATTTGAGCTTTAGCAATTTGATTATTTTCTGTAAGAAATAGTGCATTTATATATTTGTTTTTCTTTAAAATTTTAAAAATCCCCCCTAACTTTTTAAATTTAAATCCTATCCAAAATAATTAGGCTGTTCATTCATCTCTTTTGCTTTTGCAGTTTTAAATTGATCTTTCATCTGTTCATAAGCTTTTTTGATCTCTTTGGTCACAGAAGGTCTTACTTCAGAAAGTGCTTTGTCAAAATGCTTCATCTTTATCTCTTTTGCTTTTGTGTCTTCTCTTAAAGCAGCCATAGCAGCTTCTCTGCAGACAGCTTCTATATCTGCTCCAACATAATCTTTTGTCTTTTCAGCAAGCTTTTCAATGCTTACATTTTTCAAAGGCATACTTTTTGTATGGATTTTTAATATCTTTTTTCTGCTTTCTTTATCAGGGCTTGGAGTAAGTATTATCCTGTCAAATCTTCCAGGCCTTAATAATCCTGGATCAACCATATCAGGACGGTTAGTAGCAGCAATAACAACTACATCATGCAGCTCTTCCAAACCGTCTAATTCAGTCAATAATTGGTTAACTACACGCTCGTTTACGTGTGAATCTGCACTCATCCCTCTTTTAGATGCCAATGAGTCAAGTTCATCAAAGAAAATTATTGTTGGAGAAGCTTGTCTTGCTTTTTTGAATACTTCTCTTACTGCTTTTTCAGATTCTCCAACCCATTTTGAAAGTAATTCAGGACCTTTTACAGAGATGAAATTTGCATTTGATTCATTTGCAACTGCTTTTGCTAACAATGTTTTACCTGTTCCAGGAGCACCGTAAAGCAGTATTCCTTTTGGAGGTCTTATGCCCATCCTCTTGAATCTCTTTGGATATTTTAAAGGCCATTCAACTGCTTCTTTCAGGTCTCTTTTAACATTTTTTAGTCCTCCAACATCTTTCCAGGTTGTTGAAGGTTTTTCTATAAATACCTCTCTCATAGCAGAAGGTCTTACTGTTTTTAAAGCCCTGATAAAATCTTTTCTTGTGATCTGAAGCTTTTCAAGAACCTCTTTTGGAATTGAAGATTCTTCCTCTAGTTTTAAATCAGGAAGTATCCTTCTTAATACGATCATAGCAGCCTCTTTTGACAATGATGATAAGTCGGCACCGACAAAACCATAAGTTATGTTTGCCAGTTCTTTAAGATCAACATCTTTTGCAAGAGGCATATTTCTTGTGTGGATCTGAAGTATCTTTTTTCTTCCTTTTTTGGTTGGAACGCCTATCTCTATCTCCCTGTCAAATCTTCCAGGCCTTCTTAATGCAGGATCAAGGATGTTAGGAACGTTTGTAGCTGCGATAACAACAACTTTTCCTCTTGATTTTAGGCCGTCCATCATTGCCAAAAGCTGAGCAACAACCCTTCTTTCAACCTCCCCTTTAACTTCCTCTCTTTTTGGAGCAATAGCATCAACTTCATCGATGAATATGATCGAAGGCGCATTTTTTTCTGCTTCTTCGAATTTCTTTCTTAGATTTTCTTCTGACTGGCCGTAAAATTTTGACATTATTTCAGGGCCGTTTATAGAGATGAAATGTGAATTTGATTCATTTGCAACTGCTTTTGCCAGTAAAGTTTTACCTGTTCCAGGCGGACCATGCAGTAAAACACCTTTTGGAGCTTCTATCCCCAACCTTTCAAATATTTCAGGGTGTTTTAAAGGAAGCTCTACCATCTCTCTGATCTTTTTGATCTCATGGCTTAAACCTCCGATATCTTCATAAGTTACTTCTGGAACTGCCTCTTCTTTGACCTCAACTGCCTTTGGATTAAGTATAATTTCAGTAGTATCTGATATTAAAACCGGGCCTTTTGGTGTTGAGTCTGCAACTATGAATTTAAGGTCACCAAAATTAAAACCGCTTCCAAAAGCTTCTTCTTCCAGCATCCTAAATATATCTTCAAAGAAAGGAGAACCAGTCATTGTCGTTTTTCTTCTTCTAGTACCTCCCAAAGATACGATATCTCCTTTAATAACAGCTCTTCCAAGCAAACCTTGTTTAAATGAGCTTGGAGAGGCTCTTACTACAATACCTTTTCTTGCTGGAGCTATTATAACTTTCTTAGCCTCTTTTACATCTGCTTTTTTGACCTTTACAGATTCACCTATGGATGTTTTGGCGTTTCTTCTGATTATACCATCCATCCTTATTATGCTTAATCCAAGATCCCCAGGATATGCCCTGTCAACCAATGCAACAGTGGTTCTTTCCCCTTCTATATCTATAATGTCTCCTGGTTTTACACTTAACTGTTTCATCAGAGTAGAATCTATTTTAGTGATACCTTTATTAACATCATCCTGGACAGATTCCATAACCTTTAATTTAAGCTCTTTTTCAGATTTCATATTTGCTTTATTTGGTTTTTTAGAGGCTTTAAAGCTCTTAAAAGTATTAATTAGAATTAGAGGGTATTTTTAAACCTTTCGGATTAAAAAATTATTTTTTTTGGTCTTTTTCCTGTGCTTTTTTGTTGCTGATGTTAACTTTTGGCATAGGTACAGGGGATGGAAGGTTTATCTGCTGGCTTAATATAATAGCCTGAATATTACACTTGTTAAGTATATTATTAAGCACAACAGGCATTACATCTTGATTTACTTTTTTTGTTTTTTCAAATTCTTTGACAAGTTCATCTATCTTGTCTGCCTCTGAAAGGTATAGAATATTTCCTGTAAATTTCATGGAACCTATCTTTGGCTCATAGCTAACATTAAAATCAAATGTAATCTTAGCGACTTTTTGAGATGTGCTGCCTGTTTTTATATCTTTTTTACCTATATCTGTTACAGCTACATTGTTTTTAATGTCTATCTTTCCTTTTACTGAATCTTTTTTTCTTTCTGCATCAATCTTTGTAAAGTTAAATCCTATAATTGCCATATTTATCACCTTGTTTAATATTTTTTGAATATTAAGCATAGATTTATAAATATTTTGCTATTTTTAGGTTATATGAGCTCAGTTAGGAAAGCTGGATCTTAGAATTCTTTGATTTTATTAGTTTAATCTATTATGATTGAGATGTTTTTAATGAAGATTCAAACAAGACATGGAAATGGAAGCCAGTTAACAGTTGATGCATCTGGCTGCAAGGCTGATTTAGATAATAAAAGACTTGTTCAAAAGTTGTTAGAAGAATTGCCTTCTTTGCTTGGAATGAACAAGATAAGCAAGCCTGTTGTTCTTAAGCATAAAGCTGAAAAAGAAGAAGAATCTGGAATAACTGGTTTTGTTATAATCGCTGAAAGCCATATCGCAATCCATACATATCCTCAAAAAAGATTTTTAAGCGCTGATGTGTTTAGCTGCAGGGAATTTGACTATAAAAAAGTTCTTGATTATATTAAAAATAATTTTAGTGCCTCTAAAATAGAACATAATTTAATCCAAAGAGGAGAAAGTGAAGAATACAATTCTGATGAGCATCTAAATCCTGTTAAAGGTTTTGATATCGGAAGCAGTAAAAAGATAATAAATGTTCTTGAAGAGCTTAAAAATATCGGATTTCAGGGAAAGCATCTAGGTGATGCAATAGATGTTCTAAAAAAGATGAAAAAAGAAAATGCAACAATATTTATGAGCTTTACCTCAAATATGGTAAGTTCTGGTTTAAGGGAAATTTTTTCACAGATAGCAAAGGAAAATTTGGTTGATGTTATAATAACATCTGCCGGGGCAATTGAAGAGGATGTTATGAAATGCAACAAACCATTTTTGTTGGGGGATTTTGATATTTCTGATGTGGAGCTGCACAGGAAAGGGATAAACAGGATTGGAAATATCTTTGTACCTGATAACAGATATGAGCAACTAGAAGATGTGCTGATGCCTTTTTTCTCTGAATTGTTTGAGAAACAGAATAAAACAGGAAAAATGATTAATCCTTCTGAACTTATTTTTGAATTGGGGAAAAAAGTGCAGGATGAGAATTCAATACTTTATTGGGCAGGTAAAAATGACATACCCATCTTTTGCCCTGGAATAACTGATGGAGCATTAGGGCTGCAGCTTTACTTTTTTAAGCAAAAAAATCCTGAATTTGGAATTGATGTTACAGGAGATATGAAAAAGTTAGCTGATTTGGTGCTTCATGCTGACAAGACAGCAGGTATTATCTTGGGCGGAGGTATTGCCAAACACCATCTGATTGGCGTAAATATATTAAGAGAAGGACTGGATTATGCTGTCTATGTTACGACAGGTTCTGAAGGAGACGGAAGTTTGTCAGGAGCAAGGCCCAAAGAAGCAAAATCATGGAGTAAACTGAAAGAAGGAGGAAACAGCGTCTGTATTGAAGGAGATGCAACGATTGTATTTCCTTTTTTGGCGATTGCGATGAAAGAAATTTTAAAATGATCCAAGATATAATTTTGATCTTTTTGGCTTTTTTGACAGGGATTACTGTCAAATATGCTGATAATATAGAAGACCTAAAAAAGGAAAAGCCAAAATGGCTGAAGATAAGTTTAGGAGCACTATATGGAGTGTTATTATTTCTAGTTGTTTATCTTTACCCTTTTATGGCTCCATTATGGGCTGGGACTGTTATAGGCATGTTAATTTATGGAAGGATTGATGCATTATCCCATTATACTGGAGCAGCTGTATTTTTATCTTTATTCCTGATATTTATAGGTTTTCAATCAAACAATTTGTATTTGTTGGGATTGTTTGCTTTGGTCAATATAGGAGAAGAGTATATCAATGATCTGCTTGACAACGGCAGGATTAAGAATAAAAAATTAGCAAAGATCATCTCTTTAAGACCTTTGTTAGAAATAACAACATTTATAATTGCAGCAGTTACAGGAATTTGGATGATGTGGTTTGCATTATTAAGTTTTGATATTGGTTATATATCCATCAAGAGGTTATATACATGAAATGGATGAACCTGCCGGATGAATATTCAAAAGAAGATTCTCTTTTTGCAGTATTTCCAATCTCTTTTGAAGGAAATGTAACTTATGGAAGAGGGGCTTCAAGAGGTGCTGAGGAGATAATCAAAGCATCTATGCATCTGGAGTATTATGATGAGCAGTTTGATGTTGAGGCTTTTGAACATGGAATTAATTTAGCAACTGGAGTGAGAGCAGAGGATGAAGAAGAGATAATCACAAAGATCCAGCAGTATTTTCCAAGAAATGAATTTGTTGTTAGTTTAGGAGGAGACCATTCTGTTACAATAGGATGTGTAAAGGCTTTGGAAGAGAAAGATGAGGATTTTTCTGTTGTTATTTTAGATGCTCATACTGATTTTATGGATTCATGGAATAATTCACAGCTTAACCACAGATGCGTGGGGAAAAGGCTTCATTCCAATCATGAGATATTAAGTATTGGAGTTAGAAGCATGGATGTTGATGAGAAAAAACTTATTGATGAATATGATGATGTCAATATAATAAAAGCATACGAGTTTAATGAAAAGACATTGAGAAAAGAATTAAAGAAATTACAAAAGAGAGTGTATATTTCTATTGATGCTGATGTTTTTGACCCTGCTTTTATCAGGAATACAGGAACTCCTGAGCCGGGCGGGTTTAGCTGGAATCATGTTATTGGGATACTGCAGGTTATATTTGAGATGAAGGAAGTGATTGGAGGCGATATAGTTGAGTTTGCTCCGCATGAGAATTTTAGAGCAGAGGCTTTTTCTCTGGCAAAGCTTGCCTATAAGATAATAGGATTAAAGGCAAAACAATTATAAACAAGTAATTTTTATTTTTTCTTATGACAGCTGAATTAAAACTGATTAAAGATTTAGATAAATTAAAAGAAACTTTTAGAGAGCAGATTAAAGGTATTTTTGATAAAGGAGACAAAGTAGCTGTAAAGCTGCATATGGGAGAGAAACACAATACTTATTATCTGAGGCCTGAAATAATCAAAGAGATGATTGATGTGCTTCTTGATGAAGGACTTAAGCCCTTTTTATTTGATTCTGTGGTTTTATATGCAGGTGCAAGAGATTCTAAGCAAGGATATGAAGAGGTTGCTGAAGAACATGGATTTACTAAAGATAATGTAGGATGTGATGTTGTTATCGGAGAAGAAGGTACAGTGGTTGAAGCAAAGGATATCAATGTGCATGTCTGTAAGGAATTGGAAGATGCAGACGGAATGCTTGTTGTAAGCCATGTCAAGGGGCACTGCAGCTGCGGTTTTGGAGGAGCTATAAAGAATTTGGGGATGGGTGGAGTGACTCCTCAAAGCAAATCTATAATCCATCAGGCTGAAGAAGCAGATTTTGA
Source organism: uncultured Methanosarcinales archaeon (assembly GCA_964521755.1). Lineage (GTDB taxonomy): Archaea > Nanobdellota > Nanobdellia > Woesearchaeales > WJKL01 > WJKL01. Next base: position 30,192 of record CAZFSZ010000008.1, read on the forward strand.
TGATTTGCTTGCTCAGGGTGCAGAGGCTGTGTTAAAGGCTGTGGGAGAAAAGATATTTTATGTCAATTTTTTGATCAATATCTCCAAGGAATGCGACTGCGCAAATAATGCTGGGCCGTTAGTTGCAGACGACATAGGTGTTTTGATGGGAAAAAATATTGTCGCAATAGACAAGGCCTCTGTTGATATGGTGTATGAGCAAAAACCAGGGATTTTTGACAAGATACACAACAAAGACCCTTATCTACAAATAGATTATGCTGAAAAATTAGGGATGGGAGAAAAGAAATATGATATTAGTTGATGTCCATGCTCATCTAGACCATGCAAGATTTAAAGATGATCTGGATGAAGTAATTTCCAGGGCAAGAGAAGCAGGTGTTAAAGCAATAATCACTTCTGGAGTGAATTCTACAACAAACCATATGATATTAAAGATTGCTGAAAAATATGATATTGTCAAGGCGAGTTTTGGATTATATCCAATTGATGCACTGGCTGCTGAATTAGAAGGAGATGAAGCAAGTGGATTTTTGAGGGATACTGAGCCAATTAATGTTGATGCTGAGCTGGACTGGATAAAGCAAAACAAGAATAAGTGTATTGCAATTGGTGAAGTTGGGCTGGATTATCATTGGGTTAAAGGAAAGGAAAAGGAACAGCAAAGAGTTTTTCAGAAAGTCATCAGTATGGTAGAGAAGATAGACAAACCGATAATAATCCATTCAAGAAAAGCTGAACAGGATGCAATAGAGATGCTGGAAAGCTCTAATGTCAAGAATGTTGTTATGCATTGCTTTAGCGGGAAGAAAAGCCTGATCAAAAGAGCTGCTGACAATGGCTGGAGTTTTTCTGTTCCACCTGTAATCACAAGGCTGCAGCATTTTCAGATGCTGGTAGAGATGGTAAATCTGAGTCAATTGCTTACCGAGACTGATGCTCCTTATCTTTCGCCTTTTCGTGACAGAAGAAATGAGCCTGCATTTGTTGCAGAGACAATAAAAAAGATAGCAGAGATAAAAGGGATGACTGAAGAAGATTCAGCCAACAATATCTATATGAACTATACAAATATTTTCTTATAAGTATTTTACAGTATCTCCGATTAAAAATTAACTCCTCCTAAGTGTTTAGAAAAAAACAC
>CAZFSZ010000009.1:0-30777 GCA_964521755.1 uncultured Methanosarcinales archaeon
CTATTCTTCAGAATATAATTAACAAATCAAGAAAGATTAGCTATGCACATACAAATTAACAAAAATCTTTAATAATATGATAATGAAAAGAATATTTTTAATCAGTTTAATTTTATTTTTATTTATTCTAATAGCTAATGTAAATAATGCACTTGCCGGAAATATAGATATGGAGGGCAGTAATATCTCAAATGTTACATGTATAGGTGGAAATAAAAATGATTGTATTTTAGATTTTTCAGATACAAATGAAAGATATTTAACTTCAAACTATGAATTAATTATAGATAGACATACTCCTGCAATTGGTTTTGCAGGTTCTGGAATTCCTGTAATTGATACAGATAAATCTTTAGGACAATTAAGAATAAATCCAACAGGAACAAAACATTCAAGTTTATATTTAAATCCAACTTCTTTAGATCAAACTGGAAACACAAATATAGGTTTTTTTAGATATAGTGATACATCAAATGATGCTAATTTTTATATTTATAAAGGAGATGGTACACCTTCAACAACATTTACTATCGATGCTCACACAGGAAATATTACTAAATTAGGTGGAATAACAACTAAAACAAAAATTATCCAATCTAAGACCAGCGGTGCATTAGCAATTAATCAATTAGGTGTTTTAGATTATGGACAACAAGCTGTTTCTATTTATTCGAATGCTGCACAAAATAATGAACATTTATTGAGAATATACGATGATTCTCCAGATTCAACAAAAAGAACAGTTGAAATTTTATCAGATGCAGCAGTATGTGCTCAACAAGATGTCATGCATATTCAAGCTACAAATGCAGCAAACGATAGACCTGTTTTGCAACTTGTTCAGCAGGGAGTAGGACAATCATTGGCTGTAGACCAAAACGGAGATGGGATAGGAATTGACATAGACAGCGAAGCAACAACGAAAACAGGAATAAATATTCAAGATATGTCAAGCAATAAATCTATAACAATTCAAACAGGAGATAAAATCTGTATGGATGGAAATACGTGTAGTGCATATTTAGTTTATAATGGTTCTTGTATTATTTCAAGCAATGGAGGATGTATATAATAAAAAGTAATTTTTTTATTAATGGCGAAATAATAACCTAAAAATAAACAATAATTTTCTTTTTCTTTAAGAAGCATTATAGGATTTATAATTTCTTTCTTGACTGGAATAACTCCCTTGTTTGTTGTTCTTCAAAAAAGAAATAAAATAGAGGCTAAGAAATAAAATAGAAAAATATAGGAAATTCCATTTTCCAAATTTAAGATAAGTTGTAAATGATTCTATTACAAAAGAAGTAAGGGTTAATAAACTAAATATAATTACACATTTTTTAAGATATTCCTTATCTAATTTATCCAGTATATCATCCAGTCCGAGAGATAATTTTGTGTTTTTGATATATTCTAAGAATTTCAAAGCAATTCCTATGACTAAAAAATAAAAGACATATGATACAATATCATTAGCTAATGCACTTTTATCAATCAGCAATAAAATTGGCAGATACATTAATAAGAAAATAGGAGGAACAAACAAAAAATCTGAATTTATCTTATATTTAAACAAAATAATTGCGGCAAAGATAAAAAAGATAAAAGCAAAATCAACAGAATATACCTTTATTCCTAAGATCATATTTATTAGTAATATTAGATAGGCTAAAAATAAAATCACTTCTTTTTTCAACCTTAGTTTCTTTTTACTATTCATTTAATTATTCTTAAATATAGGATTTAAATTATCTTTCCTAACTAAAACAAAATAAGAAAATTATTTACTTCTTTTAGGAGTTAATAACTTATTAATAAAAAAAAACAAAACAACTTTTAAGTATATTCCATAACTTTAACCAATAAAAATAGCAAGCAATTCAATAGTTGGTGTTAATTATATGAATAATAAAAATATACTGAGCGTTTTCCTCACTTTGATTATTATATTCATCTTACTCCTCTCAGGACCCGTTTCTGCTATAACTGTCTCTGTTGATACAAACAAAGACACTTATTATCAGGCAGACGATTCTACCATTACAATAACAGGAACAATTGATTTAGAAAACACCGAAATATTGAATATAACTAATTATATTGTTCAAATAAAGAATAGCACAGGTAATTTAATTAAAAATTGCACTATTTCTACAGGAGGATCTGTTTCTAACTGTGATAATATAACTGCATCTATAACATATAATGGAGATTATATAAACGGAACAAGATACGGCTATGGCTACGGATATTCATCATTAACAGGTCAATATACTACTGCTAATCAAACCTTTGGATATGGATATGGCTACGGCTACTCAGCAGGGGTTTCTAATGAAATAGTCCTCACTATTACATGGAATATAAGTTCAGATACAGATGATAATCCTGATTCTTATACTTCAAATGTATTTGCTAAAGCACAAGGAAATGGAAATACAAGATATTATGCTGATTCAACAGAAGCTGAATTTACAATAAACTCTGGATCTGCTCCATCAACATCCACAAGCACAGGCCCTGCAGGCAGCAGTGGTTTATGCAGTCCAACATGGGAATGTTCTGATTGGAGTGAATGTAATAATGGAAAACAAACAAGAACATGTGAAGATAAATGGGATTGTGGTACTGATTATAAAAAACCAAAAGAAGAAAGATCTTGCAAAATGCCTCCTAAACCCAAGAAAAAAACAACCAAGCCTGTTGAGCAGGAGAAACCTGCTCCAGAACCAGCACCAGAAGAACCAGAACCCATGATACCATTAGGAGCAGGAATAATAATATCAATAATTGGCTTAATTATTGCAGTAATAATTGCAGTTAAAATAAAAATGAAATAGTCTTCTCTTTTGGAAGATAAAACCTTTTTCTTTCTTTTTTACAAAAAAAAGTAATATATGTTTTCTTTTTAATTTAATGATTAATGAAACTCTTATCTTACATATTGATTTTAATATTTTTAACATCTTCAGTTTCTGCTTTTAATATAGAACCATCTGAATTAAAATTTGAAAATGTTTTAGATCATGCAGAAAAATCAATAAAAATAAGCAGCGAAAAATCTTTACAGATTAGTCTCTCTGCAACAGAGCCTTTTAAGGATTGGATAACCTTTTCTCCAAATTCTTTTAACATAAATCAAAATTCTCCTGTAGAAGTAAGAGTTATTGTTCAGCCTCCAAAAAACATATCTTTGGGAAAATATCAGGGCTTTATTGTTGTAAATACTGTTTCTCAAGGAAATGAATTAACATCTTCTGTTTCAACTGCTGCTGATCTCAAAACAACAATAGAAATTACAGAGGATAAAATAATTGATGCAGATGTGAAAAATGTTATTATAAATGATATTGAAATTAATAACCCTCTTAAGATATCTATAAAAGTGCAAAACCAAGGCAATATTGAGTTAAAGTCTTTTTTCACTATTGAAATACTAGACACCTCAAATAACTCTATCAAAAAAGCGCAGTCCGAGAAAACTTCAATATTGCCTTTGAGCACTAAAATTCTAGAGCTCGAAGTACCTCATAATCTAGAAACTGGAAAATATTATACCAATATAAAAGCCTATGCAGGAGAAATGCTTCTAAGAAATCATTTACTTTCCTTTAATGTTCTCAAACCAGGAGCTATTCCTCCTAAAAATGAGTCTTCTATTGTTGTTCATCCAGAAAAAATTCCATTATCAACAGGTCCTTTAATTATATTGGTTTGGATTATAATTCTTTTATTTGTTGTTTATAAAATAAGCAAATTCAAACACAACAAAAAAAGTAAAAAGAAAAAATAATTATTTAGTCTTTAGCTTATCAAGAATTTCTTTTTTCTTCAGCTTTAATTCTCTTGGTGTCATATTAACATACTTAACATCTTTAAAATTAGCTATAATCTTCTTTAATCTTTTATAAAAATGCTCTATTCTATATTTTTTTATCAATTTAAAATATTCTTTAAAATCAATACCAGAATAAAAAACAAGGGTTATTATATCTATTCTGTCCTTTTCACCTTTTACTGATTTTTCTCTATCCTGCTCTGCACCCTGTTTTAATATCAGCAGAGCTTCTGGCTTTACAACTTTAAAATTTTTAATCTTTGAACTATGTTTTTTAAGGTCTTCAACAGGGATTGTCAATTCTAAAAAAAAAGGAACATAGATATCTATCTCTATCTCTTCAATTTTAATCTCATATTTTTTAAGATTATTGTTCTTTTTTAAATCATAAGATTTTTTAAGAAAATTAAGACTATTGTAATTTTCAACTACAATATCTATGTCTTTTGATTTATGCAAGTTTGTCCATAAATAAGCAGCCCATTCTCCAATAACTATAAAATCAAAGTTTTTCTCTCTTAATTGCTGCATAATCTTCCAGCTTTTTTCTGTTAAATTACTATTCCAGAATTCCATTTAATCTTTCCTCCATAGCATTTAAAAAATCTTTTGCATACCATTCTTTTAAGTTCCACAAATCTACAAATAACTGTGCTTTGGTCATTTCTTTCATATTATTATCTTTTTTTAAAACAAAAAGATTAGGTGTTTTATCATTTTTTGGAAACCTTTTTTGAATTTCTTTCTTATTATCAGCATAGATATACACTTCTGAATAATCAGCAGGAACATCTTTATACTTAAATTTATAAGCAGAATACACCCCATAAATTATATCGGCAGGCATTTCTGACTCTATTTTTTTTACTGGTTTATCTACTCTTGTTTTATAGATTATATCTTTTTCAATATTTCTTATAGAGGCCCAATAAAACAATATCTTTTTTTTGTCAATAACATCAAAGCTTCTTTTCTTCACTTTAACTGCATTCATCTTTCTCAATGGCTTTAATGCAAGATTAACCACACTTAATGATATATTAAGAGCGTCAGCTAAATAAGACTGCGTTAGATTGTCTTTTTTCTTTTCTATACTTTGAAAAAGCATTTCTCTGTAAACTTCTTCTATTCTTTTCATATCTTTCTTATTTAAGATAATTTTATTTATAAGTCTTTCTATTTTAATAGAAACTATAAAACACACTGGTCACTGGACATTTACCCTCGCAGAACTTATATATATGTTTAATTAAAATCATATAATGAAAAAATTTAAACTAAAAATAAAAGACTTTCCTTTAGATGAAAGACCTAGAGAACGCCTTGCCAAAAAAGGACCAAAATCACTTAGCAATGCAGAGCTTTTAGCAATAATCCTTAGAACAGGAAACAAAAAAGAAAATGCTATAGATTTATCTAAAAGATTAATCAAGAAATACAATCTTAAAAAATTATCTAGAATAAGATTTACTAGCCTTAAAAAAACATTTGGTATTGGTAAGGTTAAAGCATCTCAGATAATTGCTTGTTTTGAATTAGGAAGAAGAATGTTTTCTTTTAGAAATAAAAAAAGCAAAACAATAAACACTGCAAAAGATATTGCAAATTTTTTAATGCCTGAATTATCTAATCTCAAAAAAGAACACTTTATTGGCATATTTCTCGACTCAAGAAAAAAGATAATCAAAAAAGAAACTATCTTTATAGGAAGTTTGGACACTTCAATTATTCATCCTAGGGAAATATTCAAAATAGCATTGGCAGAATCTGCAGCCGCAGCTATTCTAGTTCATAATCATCCTTCAGGAAATCCCGAGCCAAGCCAAGAAGATATTGCAATAACAAAACAAATTACCAAAGCAGGAGACTTGCTCGGAATTACTATTTTAGATCATATAATCATTACTGATAATAAATATCTTAGTTTAAGTGAACAGGATTTAATCTAACTTTTTAATATGCAGGAAAGCCAAAAACATTATACCAATCAAAAAATATTTTTTACTATATAGTCTTACTTAGTATGTGGTAATAAAATACTTTCAACAGATTTTTATGATTTTTTCTCTTTAAGATCCCATAATACAGAATAAAGATTATGTAACTCATTAGCAATCATTATTCCGATTTCAACTAGTCTTGTATTCTCAGAGGCGCTCCTTAATTTATCCACATTATATTTTTCTTGTTTTTTAATTTTAAATCACCTTAAAACCCTTATTATTTTTAATTATTTAAATATTTTTGGTTATAAATTGAGTATATATTGAGCATAGATTTATTATATTCTCTATGTAACTTAATTTATATGTCAAAACTAGATACTTCAAAATATAGTTGGGTCAAAAGAGGAAAACAAAGAAAAAATATTATAAGAGTTATGGACGAGCCCGACACACCAACAGATATAGCAAAAAAATCAGGTTATTCTCTAAATAATACAAGCAGAGTTTTAAGGGAATTCAGAAAAAAAGGCATTGCAAAGCTTCTCAATCCTAAAGACAAAACAGGAAGATTGTATGAATTAAATCAATCCGGAAAGATTATAAGAGATAAGTTAAGAAAGAAATAAATTTATCCCATTTTTCTTAAGATTTATCCAGCATTAAAAATATTTATCACAAACTTTATAAATTAATAAGGTTTTTATCTATTTCTAGGGGGAAATAAAATGGGACAAATACTAAGCTCTAAAGTGACTAATGATAATAAAGTAGTATTTACTATAAGTATGGACCAAAAAGAAGCTCTACAGCTTAAAGGCCACATGGATAACGTGCATATATTCTCAGACAAAATAGCTACAATGGATACAAGTATTGCCACAAGAGGAAAGAATTCAGCAACAAAATATTTCTTAGTTCCAATAAAACTAAGAAAAAATATAGATTATAACAGCAAAGTTAAATGCCAAAGAATAGATACAAAAAATAAAATTATATTCTTTTATGTAATTGATAAATATTCTTTATGAAAAAGGAAAAAACTAAAACAGGAATAAAAGGATTTGACAAATTAGTTAAAGGAGGATTTCCAAAAGGAAAGTCCATTCTTTTATCAGGAACCCCTGGAACTGGAAAAACAATATTTGCTCTGCAGTTTCTTTACAATGGAGCAGTTAAATTTGATGAGAAAGGATTTTACATAACATTTGAAGAAAAAGTTGATGATTTGAAAAGCCAGGCAAAACAGTTTGGATGGGATTTTGATAAACTGGAAAAAGAAAGAAAAGTCAAAATCATAAATATATCTGCTTCAGAAATAAGCAAAAATACTGTAAATGAAATAATAAGCATTGTACAGGAATCTGATGCCAAAAGATTAGTGATTGATTCTTTATCTACCCTCTCCATCAATACACCCGTAGTTGCTACAAATGTAACTGATTTAGGAGAATTAACTATTAAAAGATTTATTTATTCATTTCTTGATTCACTCAGAGAATTAAAAAATACAACTTCTTTATTGGTTTCTCAAAACGTTTCTGAAGAATTAATGTCCAGCGATAAAGTTTCTGAATTTCTATGTGATGGAGTAATCCATATAATATATGAATCAATGGGTGGAGAATTCTCAAGAAGCTTAATTGTTAGAAAAATGAGAGAAGTAAATAATGATGAGGATATACATCCGTTGGAAATCAATAACAAAGGTTTAGTTGTTCATAGTATAGAATAAAAATGTCATTTACTAAAAATTTTCTGGCAAATGTAATAAAATATAAACAAATAAAATATAAGGACGGAAAAATAATCGGTTGGGGGACCCCCTGCACGATGTTTCCTACATTTTCTTTGCTTTATCTATATGAATATCTTAAAAAGGAATTAAACGAGAAAAAAGTCGCAGAGATTTTTTATTCTTTAGGAAAATTTCAGGGAGAAACAGCCTTTAAATTAATTATGAAAAGGTTTGGTTTCAAAAAGAAAATACCAAATAAAAAACAGTTTATCAGTTTTTATGCTAGTCAGGCTCCTGCTGCTGGCCAGGGTACTTGGAAAATGATTGTAATAAATTTTAAGAAAAATATTTTTATAGCTGTTTCTAAATCCCCTTTTGCAGAAGAATACAAAAAATATTTTGGAATCCAAACTAACCCTGTAGATCATTTCATGCGGGGCCAGTGTACGGCATTGTTTGAGATGATGTTAAAACAAAAGATGTTTGCTGTTGAGAAAAAATGCTTAGCAAAAGGGAATATTCGTTGCGAGATTGTAACAAAACCTCTTGAAGATTGGGATAAAAAAGACAAGTTATTCAACAGCCAGTTTGTAAAAGAAACACCATCTATTCAGGAGTTAGACGCAAAAATATCTCCTTATATCCATTTTCTGAATCATAGATAGATATTGCTGTCCTCTTTTAAAAAATGTTTTCTAAATGGTTCATTTATATGATTTAAATCAAGAACCATTGGCAGTGAACACATCCCGACCTTGGGATAATAAGCAGCAGGACCAATAAACTTGCAGCCTATTTTTACAAAAGTATTCACAAGTTTAGGCAGGTTAAATTTATCTAAATTTACTTGGTCTTCTATGTCATATCCAATAACACCTTCTTTTAAGTTTACATATATTTCAGGGTGTAGCAATCCTTGTTTTTTGCCAAAATAATACATCTGCTGGCTGTAGTCTACATCATCTGTCTCTGGATTTGCTGAGAGCAGTATGTGTGTTATGTCTTTTTTAAGAGAATATTGAATCATTGCTTTCCAGAGTCCCCAAATAGATCTTCCTCTGCGATAATCTCTCAATACAGCAGACCTTGAAGATTCAGCAAATTTATATTTTTTATTTTTATCATATTCAGAAAAATCAAACAGGCTTTCCATCGGCAGCCCGTAAACAGCATCATTAAAATTAGAATTTTCTTCTATTAATCTAACAGTCCCTACTATCTCTTCTCCTTCATATGCCAGAAAGTGCTGAGCAATTTCATCAAATTCATCTTTTTCTTTTTTTTCTTCATTAGTATCAATAAATCCCTCTTCAATACAATAAACTTCATACCTTAATATATAAGCAAGATTTTTTTCCTCTTTACTTTTAGCCAACCTGAATGTTCTATTTGTCATCCTTCCTTAGGACGCTTTTGTTAATTTCTTTTACTGTGTTTTGTATCTGATTATAATTATTTGAGGAAAACATATTTACAAAATCATTCTTTAATTCCATGGGAGATTTTTTAAGATAATGAGCCATCAAAGCAATATCATCAGCAACAGCTGTAGGAATTCCCTTTTTTTCAATAAGTTTTGTAAATTCTGTTGTTTCTTTTGTAAACTCAGATGATGTTTTACCGTTGACTTTGTAAGGAAGTGGGTCCCATAAAACTGTAGGAAAAAGCAGTCTAATTTTGTAATTCATTAGACTTTCTCCAAATGTTTCTGGGTCAACCAATTCAATATTGTATTTTTCAGGATTTCTTGCCCATTCTGTGCCTACATAAACTCCTGGAAATTGTATTACTGTGCTGTCTGGATTTGTTTCAAGCAAAAAATCCAGTGTTTCCTGTTTTGTTTTTTCAGTTTCAAGAGGCGCAGGAAATATCACGCTGGCAACTGAAAATATACCTGCTTTTTTAGCAGCCAAAATAGCATTTTTTTGCTGCTCCATTGTTACTTTTTTATTTATAGATTTATCAAGAATATATTGGCTTCCTGATTCTATTCCAAAGAAAAGAGCAAAGCATCCTGATTCTTTTAAAATCTTGTAAGATTCATAGTCTGCTGTTCTTGCATGACCAAAAGAATTGTAATCTACATCAATGCCTCTTTCTATTATCTTCTTGGCTATTTCAACAGCAGTTTTTATAGGTGTGTTTGATCCTCCATACCTAAAGGTATGAATCCCATATTTATCTATTGCCTCCTCCATCTCCTCTACCACCCGCTCAGCGCTTTTAACTCTCCATCTCCCACTTTTTATTGGCTGTATACAGAAATTGCAATTATTTGGGCACCCTCTGCTTTCGTCTAAAACAATAAACTTTATTTTTTGATTTCCCTTCATTGAAGGATATATTTTTTCATCATAAACAGGCATTGCAATATCATCAAGATTTTCAATTCTTTTAATGGGATTAATTTTAATATCATTATTTTGCTTAAAAATAAGGTTTGGAATATCTTCTAATTTGTCCCCATTCATGGCATATTCTGCAAGGGCTACAATTGTTTCTTCTCCTTCTCCATAGGCAATCGCATCAAAAACATTTGTTTTTTTATATATTTTTTCTCTAAACCAATCAACATGTGGTCCTCCTGCAAAAAGAGGAAGTTCATGATATTCTTTTCTTAATTCCTCAGCTATTTGTACTGATCCAATAAAACCATCACCATTCCATAATTTAAATCCGACAAAATCAGCATTAAACTCATTTACTTTGTCAGAAATTTCCTTTGCAATGGTTTTTATTTTCTTTTTTTCAATTTCTTCTATCTTTTTTCTTTTAGAATATAATTCTCTTAGTTCGTCTTCTATATCTTTTTCTTTTTCTAAACTCTTTATCGCTGCAGAAATTAAATCTTTCAATTCTTTTATATCTTTTTTAGGAATCTTAAATTTTTTAATAGTATCAATAGTTCCATAATCTAGAACTAAAACATCATGGTTTTCTTTTAACAGAGAACCAGCAAGATTTCCCATCCCATTATCAAAAATTAAACTGCCAGGTGCAATTGGTTTTCCTGAATAATTAACTAACAAAGCTTTAGACATCTCTATCACCCCTTTTGATGTTATACATAATGCATACATTATATATTAATTTTTCCTATTAGTTTATCCCAAATCTAAAAATAGGATAAATATTCCTATTATTTATCCAAAATATGATATATATTCTAAATTTTAGTAATAAAATTTATAAATTCCAAATAATCAAAACTAGTGAATGCGAATGGCAAAGTGTATCAATTGCAGTAAAAAATTAGAAGGAAACAAGCCTCATTTATGCATATCATGTTTAAATAAAATAACAGCAGATTTAATTAAAATGGCCGAAAACAAGAAATAATTTATTTCTCAACTAAACATTTTGCTGTATCTAAAAAATTAAGCTTATTAATTTTAATTTCATTTGTTGTTGAGTGAAAAACAGAAGGAGACCCCAAAAATATTTTATTATCACTATTAATTTTTTTATCTAACATTTTATATTTATTATAATCTTTAAAAACACTTAATGAAACAGCTTCTTTTGTTCCGCCTATATAAAATATAGCATGAGGGTTCTTTTTAAGTAAGGATTTATTTTTATTTTCTTCAAATGAAGCTGAATGTTTAGTATGAACCAAAGTCAAAAGATTCAATCCCAATTTTTTAAAATTAGGAATTACTTTTGTATCTATAAACCCCCCTTTTATTAATCTCTTTTTTATTTTAGAAATAGTAGTTCTTGTTAAGTTAATTTTAAAACTCATATCATATGAAGACAGTCCAGGATATTCAACCATAGTAATCAAAACTTTCTTTTCATTTTTACTAAGTTCCCTGTCTGGATCTTTTATTTCTTTATTTTCCTTTATTCTTTTACCAATATTAAAAAGATCCCCCAACAAATCCGAAAAATCGGCTACCCTATAAATCTTATTTATCTTAGAAAAAAGATGAATAAAATCTATTTTTTTAAAAACAGTTTTTGAATTTATTATTTTCCTAAAAGGTTTTATCTGTTTTTCAAAATCAGCCATATCTTTAGAAACAATCATGCACATAAATTCATTTTCAGTAAAAAAAGAATGGATTGATTTAATATTCTGGTATTTCTCTTTTAAGTCTTTATTTAATTTTTCAAACGGTTTATTCAATCTTCCATATATTACTGTCAATAATTCTGATCCCAATGCTTTGAAATTGGGAATATTTTTTAAAGCATATAACCCTTTGTTCTTTAATCGGTTTCTTATTGCTGTGACTGTACTTCTATTCAATCCCAATTTCTCTGCTAATTTAATGTCGCTGCTGTAAGGATATCTTGTTATCCCCCATAACACCTTTTTTTCATTCTTTGTCAGCCTTATTCTGTCTTTTTCCAGCCTTTTTACTTTAATCTCAAGTTTTTTTGCATATTTTTTTAGCTTTTCTTGTAATTTTTCTTTTTCTTCTTCAACTTTCTTCCTGTCTGTGATATCAATTCCAGTGATAAGATTTCCAACCAATTTCCCTTTTTCATAGACTAACGTATCCCCCCCCGTATAATAGATATGATGTACAGATTTATCCTTTGCAATAATTGGGAATTCTATGCCGGGAGTTATTTTTCCGGGATTCTCTGGTTTAAAATCTGCCTGTGCAGCCTTGAACATTTTTTCATGTTCTTCAGGAGGAACAAATTCAGCAATAGAATGCCCAATAACTTCCTCTCTCTTATAACCCAATAAGTTTAAGAATGCCTTGTTTGTATCTACTATTTTTGATTGCCTATCATAAACTATATTGATAGCAAGGCTATTTTCATACAAGAATTTATATTTTTCCTTGCTTTTCTTTAATTCTTTTTCTGCTTTAATTCTCTCAGTCACATTCTGCCCAATACAAAGCAAACCAATTGTACTTCCATTTTTATCTTTCAAAGTCTTATCATGCCATTCAATAAGAATTTCTTTTCCTTCTTTTGTTAGGATAGGATTAACATTGCCTTTTGTTTGTATTTCTCCAATCGCTTTCTTGAATAACTTTCTAATTTTATCATGATCCCTTCCAGGAAGAAACATATCAAACCAATCTTTTCCCTTTACTTCTTCTATTTTATATCCTGTAATCTTTTCCATATAGGGATTAAAATCAATAATCTTTCCATTGGGATCTAATATAAGAATAATAGATTGCGCTGTATTTATGATTTTTTTATGAAAATTAGGATATTTTTTAATAGCATCAATCTCTGAATCTTTGATTTCTAATTTTTCTCCCATCTTAATCCAATGTTAAAATACCTAAAATAATATATTTTTACTTACGCTCTTCAGTTATTTTTATGTTTATTCACCCCTTCTATACCCATATCTAATGTATACATAATATATAAATTTTTTTACATTTTGATAATCAAAATGAACAAAACGATAAAATGATTATCAAAAACAATAAAATAACTATCAAAATGATAACTTTCAGACAAATTTTTATCAAATAAATAATTTTAAATATTTCAGTTACCTACTAATAGGGTAAAATGATTATTACATTTTAATATGAATAAAAAAATATTATATGATTCACTCAATTCCAAAGAAAATAGTTTATACTTTGGGGGTGTAAAGATATGTTATCAACTAAAACAATGATATCTCCTTTACTGGAGCTTGGATTAAACAAATACGAGGCAAAAGTATATTTAACATTAATCGGAGAAGGAACATCAACAGCAAAAAATATTTCTGATATTACTGGAATTCCATATGGAAAAGTTTATGAAGTTATCAATTCTCTGTCATCAAAAGGATTTTCTGTTACCCTTCCTACAAAACCAATGAAATGCAAGGCAGTTTCTCCAAAAAAAGCAATTAAAATATCAAAGGAAAAAATGGAAGAAAAATATGAAAAGCTTCAGAATCATGTATTAGAAAAACTTGAACCTATGTTTGCAGAGTCAAAAAAATTCAAGGAGCCAAAAGGAGCATTCTGGATAATCAATGGAAGATCAAATGTTGTAAAGAAAATAAACGACCTAATCCAAAAAGCTGAAAAAAATATAAACATTCACTGTTCAGCAAATTCTCTTTCAAGGTTAATTTGGCATAAAGATGTTCTTCAAGAAGCTAATGAAAAAGGAATATCAATAAATATAAATGGGGTAATCAATAAAGATATTAAAGAAGAAATAAAATCTTTGGATTTTTGCGACATTAGGAAAACAAAAAAATCAGAAAACAATTATATTTCGATAGACAACAAAAAAAGTATGGTCATAGAGCCAATTCCTGATGATGACAATGTTAAATACGGCAGAGATATGGGAATGTGGATTTCTTCAGAATCATTTACAAAATTCATGGATAATTTCTTCAAAAAGAGGTTCAATAAAGCTAGAAAAGTCTTTCCCTCTGAAAAGCAATAATCTTATAAGATTAATTTAACCGCTGCATTTATAATTTTTTATATTTGTTAACCCCTACATAAACTTATATTGTTTTATGTATCCTTTATAACAGAATTCACATATTGCTTTAATTTTGCCTTTTCTTGCATTATCAAGAGAATTCAAATAATCAGTTCTTTTATTAACTGTAATTGCTAAAGGAAGATATCCTTTATACATTAGAATCCAATTAAGAATCAGCCTCCCAACTCTTCCATTGCCGTCAACAAAAGGATGTATTATCTCAAATTGTGCATGAGACTGGAAAGCAACTTCAAAATTATCAATTCTACTAAATGCTTTTTTAATCCAATTAAAAAATAGAGTTATTTTTTCTTCTGCAAATAAGTAAGATGTTGTGTGAATATCTCCTATATAATTTTGCACTTTTTTATATTTCCCCAGAGTTTCTTCTGATTCTATACCTTTATTGACTAACTTATGCAGCACAAATAAATCCTTATGACTGGGCAGTTTCTTATGTTTTTCTTCAACATATTTCCATGCTTCAAGAAGATTCGAGGCCATGAACAGTTCTTTTTTAGTATGATTCTTTGGAACTGCATCCTGAAAAAGATAATTAAACGTTTCTCTTGCAGTTAATGTTGAACCTTCTATAGCGTTGCTATTGGAAATGAATATACTAAGAAATTTTTCTTTCTCTTTTTCCTTAGAAATGTCATCTAATTTGTTTAGATATTCTTTATATGCTATTGAAACTTTTTTTAAATTTTCATGATCTTTATATGAAAGCTCGTCATTAGCTTCTTTAAGAATCCAGTCTTTATTTTTATAAGATAATTTCATACATTCAAACTCTTCTTTAGGTATGGGTCTTTTTTTCCCTATATATTTTATTGTTTTTTGAATTACTTTATCCTTTTTTCTTATAGAATCAACTAGATAAAGATATTCATTTCCTTTTATTCTTTTAGTTACAATGCTTGTCATAATGAAAGTTAACCACTACATATATATAAACCTTTCGTCTTTAATATAATACTTCTCCATTTTTTAATATTAAGTTAACCACTACATTTTAAAGATAAAATAAAAGCAAAATCAGTGTTCCTTCTCAAAAATTATCATTTATTGTCTTCAATAACCACATTTTCCCACTTGCTTAGTTCAGAAAAATCAGGTTTTGCATCATCATCACCATTTGAATCAAATGTATTGTTTTTTACAAATATTTTTTCAGGAGCATTAATCTCAAAAGGTTCAGGATTGTTTGTTGTATGTCCAATTCCTTTATTTGGTCCAACTATCTGATAGCTGACTGGATTGTGTATATCAATAAACTCATTGTTTATTATCTCAACATTGACATTATCTGCTAAGCTAATGCCCTGTGAATGTTCAGAATTATTCAAGGTAAACCCTTTATACTCCCATGGCCCCCCTGTATCATCTGAACCTATAAATTTGTTGTCTTTGATGACAGCATAAGCATTCTCCTGCAGCATTGCCAGGTTGCTGCTGTTCTTTATTATATTATTCTCAAAAATCAGAGGTTTTCCAGCATGGTTGTTGAATACAACAGCTGATCTTGTATGGCTTATATTGTTATACCTTATAATCGGAGAAGCCTTGTGCGTGTCAAATGCCTCGTGGCCGATATCATCAAGAACATTATATTCAAATACAGGAGAATTCTCAAATGCATGCAGGCCCCCCCAAAAAGTATGCCTTATCTCGCAATGTGATATTGTAACATCATCTGTCCCATGCAAAGCAGGCCCTGTATGAGTATATTCAACAATGCAGTATTTCATCTCTCCAGAGCTTCCACTATCAAAGGTTATGCCGTCCCAGTCTGTATTATAAGGATTTGAAGAATCAGAAGTAAATATTATTTTTTCTTCAGGAGTTCCAACAGCAGTCAAAGTTCCGCTTATCCCTATATTGATATGTGATTCAGTATATTCTCTTTTTGAAGAAGGATCTTCTGAAGTTATTTCATCCTGTATATGCTCTCCTCCTGCATTTTGGTCATCAGAATTTGCCTTGATCAATATCTTTGTCCCGGGCTTTATAGTCAATGTAACCCATTTGGGAACCCAAATATCCCCTGTTATATGTATTGTGCCGGACCACACTTCATCTTTCAATATCATGCCTGTTTTTGCAGTATCAGATATCTCTGCTGGAGAGCAGCCTGAAATAAATACAAGCAATATCAAAAAAACAGCTGTTTTAATAACCATAATCTTAAAAAGTATATAAAAGTTTTTAAATCATTCCTTTCTTCTGAGAAGTGAATAAATAACTTCTTTAATTCTTTCAGGAATAAGAATTAGAGATTCTCTATATTTCATATTCCAGCTGTTTAGATAATATAACCAGAAAAAATGGTATGACAAACCATTAAACAAAAATTAGCTTTATTTGTTGGTATTACCAACAAACTCCTAAACTCATTTTCCCTCTCCTCAGAAGTGAATAAACTATTTTTATTTTGTGATATAAATAAAATAGTTATATTTTCTTTTTCTTTTCTTTGAATATGACCAAGACAAAGAACATCCTAAAGCCGTTAACTGAGCTTGGCCTCAGTAAATACGAGGCAAAAGTATATTTAACATTAATCGGAGAAGGAACATCAACAGCAAAGGACATTTCAAATATAACAGGAATTCCTTATGGAAAAGTATATGAAATAATCAATTCTTTATCAAACAAGGGTTTTTCCATGGTCCTTCCGTCCAAACCAATGAAATATAAAGCAGCTTCTCCCTTAGAATCTATGAAAAAAGCAAGAAACAAAGAAAAAGAAAAATTCAAAAGAATAGAAGAAAAAATAATAGAACAGCTTGAACCAAAATTCAAAGAAAACAAATGTAATTTAAGATCTAAAGGCGATTTCTCAATTATAAATGGAAGATATAGTGTAGTGGATAAAACAGATGAATTAATAAATAGAGCCCAAAAAAATATCCATATCCAGTGCTCTGCAAACTCATTAGCAAGATTAACTTTGCATAAAGATGCTTTAAAACAGGCAGCAGACAGAGGAATTAATATATCAATAGCAGGAGTAACAAATAAAAACAATCTTGAAGAAATAAAATCACTAAATTTCTGCAGTATAAAACACATAAAATCTTCTGAAAACAATCTTATCACCATTGACAGCAAAAAATCAATGGTTATTGAAGCAAACCCTGATGATGATAATATCATGTACGGGAGAGACCTGGGAATAATAGCATCAAGCCCCCCATTTACAAGATTTATAGATAGTTTTTTTAAAAACCAGTTTAAAAAAGCAAAAGAAGTGAAATTTAATTAATTCTTGTTGCTTTCAAAAGATTGTCAGTAATATCTCCGCAGCATTCATTCCAAAAATCTATTATTTCCTCTGCTTGCGACACAGATACTCTAAATCCCTTATAATTTGCATCATGCCTTATCTGCTTGAATCTCTCCAGAAAATTTAATTTAACCTTATTTTTTATTTCCATCTCTTTGAGTATATCCAGGCTTATCTCGTGGTTTTGGGGCTCATAGCCAGAAATCCACCACTTAACATCACCCAGCTGCCTTACTGATTCATAAATTTCCCTAAATATCAGGGTTGCACTATCCTTATTTAATGGAATACTTTTTGCAACACCTGCATTTATTTTAGCAAATTCTATTGCAGATTTTATTTTTGAAATATCTCTCTGTCTTTTTCTTAGAATTCCTGTTTTGGCCAGCATATTGATTATTTCTTGCTTCATGGTTTTACCTCTAAAAAACCTGATAAAACTATTCCATTTGCCATATTATTAAATACATTAATATCAACATTTTTTCTGTTGAATAAATGAAATTGGATATTTCTTCCAATCCTATCTTCAAATTCAGATATTTCTTTTATTCTGGCAATTTCATAATCTTTAAAATCATCATTTTCTATAGCAATGTCAACATCGGATTCTGATATATCTTCTCCTTTTCTAAAACTTCCAAATAAAATAATAGATTTAGGATTATTAAAATATTCAGCAAGAAACTCCACCAAGCCGCTTTGGTAAATAAAATTAAGATTATGCATTATTTTGCTTCGTATAAAATACCTATTTGTCTGGTTTGCCTTTATTCTCCATATTTTGCTCAATTTTGTTATCTCTATAAATCCAATTTCTTGCAATTTCTCTAAAATTTTACCAATATTTGCTTTCGCAACTCCTGCTTCTTTAGCAAGATCGCTCAAACTAAATTCTTTATCCGGGAATCTGAATAACACTTCAAGAACCCTGTTTCTAGCGGTTTCTTCATAGAACTTAAGGTATTCTTTATGAACAAATGGTTTTTTCATATAACGTTTGTTATATATTAGAACTATTTAAGGTTTCTGTTTTTTCTTCTTTCTCCAGCAAAAGATAATCATTTTCTTACAGCCAATGGTATAAAAAAGTAATATAACTTGTTCTATTGTTATTCCATCTAAACAGAGGTGTAGCCAAAATGTCTAAAAAATACTTGTTGTCGATGATGAACCTGAAGTTCTAAGCACAATGCAGACCATCCTTGAAAAAGAGAACAATGATGTAACAGCAGTATCAGACGGCAAAAACCATTTTCTCCTTAATCATTTCTAAAAGGAGTTTAAAAAGTTTTTTAAATAACTATCATTACACTGATAAATATTTATCCAAAACCTATCATTATACTGATAGTTACAAACATTTTTATAGAAAGATTTATATAAAACCTATCATTATACTGATAAATATTAACTGAAAATCTATCAATACAATGATAAATAAACAAGAGCTTTTTAATATATTAGATGATTGGAATTATTGGAATAAAGACATTAAAGATTTAGGAACACTTAGAAAAAACTACATTAAAAAAGTACTTACTTTACTTAAAACAAAAGAAGTTATTGTAATAAAAGGAGTTAGAAGATCAGGCAAAAGCACATTTTTAAAACAATTAATAGCTAAAAGTAAGCTTGATAAAGAGCAATTTCTTTATATAAATTTTGATGACTATAGATTATACAGATTTCTTTCCACGGAATTATTAGAAAAAAGTATTGAAGTTTACAAAGAGAAAATAAATCCTGAAAAAAGAATTTACATGATTCTCGATGAAATTCAAAACATAGAGGGATGGGAAAAATTCATAAAAACTAAATATGATTTAGAAGAAGATATAAAATTTATAGTCACCGGTTCAAACGCTCATCTGATATCTAAAGAGTACTCTACTCTATTGACTGGAAGAACAGAATCAATTGCATTTTTTCCATTTTCCTTTAAAGAATTTCTTGAAAGCCAGGGTATAATAATAAAGAACAAAGATTATTTTAAATTAAAATCAAAAAAAAGTATTTTATTAAATAAACTAACTAAGTTCTTATTACAAGGAGGGTTTCCCGAAGCAATAAAAAGAGAAGATAAAAAAAATATTCTTAATGAATATTTTGAATCAATAGTTGAAAAAGATATTATTTCAAGATACAATATAAGAGACAGCAAAACATTAAAACAGATTGCACTGCATTTGATAACAAATATAACAGGAGAAATTAATTTTACCTCTCTTAGAAAACAATTCAAGATATCAGTAAATACATTAAGAGAATATATATCTTTTATGCAGGAATCAAACTTATTATTTTTATTGTATTTTTTCTCATATTCTACAAAAACTCAAAATCTGATCACTAAAAAATCATACTGCATTGATAATGGCCTCAGGGAAGCAGTCT
Organism: uncultured Methanosarcinales archaeon; assembly: GCA_964521755.1. Classification (GTDB taxonomy): domain Archaea; phylum Nanobdellota; class Nanobdellia; order Woesearchaeales; family WJKL01; genus WJKL01. The sequence continues at coordinate 19,638 of CAZFSZ010000009.1, forward strand.
CTTTTAAATTCTCAAAAGATTTAGGAAAATTAGCAGAAAACCTGGTTTTTATAGAATTAAAACGAAGAAATAAAGAAATATATTATTGGAAAAATAAAGGGGAAGTAGATTTTGTAGTAAAGGATAAAAGATTAACTGCTATTAATGTAACTTATACTGACGACATTAATGAAAGAGAAGTAAAAGCTTTAAAAGAATTTAAAAAAACTAAAAAAAGAATTTTAATAACAAAAGATATTTTTAAGAAACAAGGCAATATAGAATATATTCCATTATGGTTATGGTTATTGCAATAATTCTCATCTATTAAAAGATAATAGTATTTCTATAGTCTGTTGAATAAAAAAAGAATATAATAAAATTCTAATGTGTTTACTATATGTCATTAAAAACAGGAATTCCAAAATTAGATGATGTTTTAAAGGGCGGAATTGCCAAAAATAAAAGCATCTTATTCTATTCATATCCAGGTGTTGAAGCTTTGCCTTTTGCTTACCAATTGCTGTGCAAAAGATTAGAAGACGAGGATCATGTTATTTATATTATCAACAACAAAAAACCAGAATCAGTAAGATACATGATTAAAAATTTTGGATGGGATGTTTCTAACTTTGAAAAAAAAGACCGATTTGCTTTCTTGGATGTTTATTCTGCTTTATTAGGAGAGGAAAGCAAAGAAAAATTTTCAGTTAAAGATACAACAGATATCGAAGAGATAAAAAAAGAATTAACAAAAGCCCTTAAAAAATTCAAAAATAATAATACATTGGTTGTTTTTGATTCTTTATCCCATCTATTAGACACTTGCGGATCACCCTCTGATATAATGGCTTGTTTAAATAAATGCATGCCTAATATAAAAAAATATAATGCCACTCCATTGTTTCTTTTTACAGCCTGGGCTTATGATAAAGAAACCTTAAAAAAAATAAGAAATTCTTTTGACTGTGTTATTGATTTAAAAGCAATAGAAAGAAAAGTAATACTTAGAAAATATTTTTCAGTTCACAAAGCTGACTGGATTAAAAAACCAGTTAAATCTGATATTCCTTTTAAAGTAATCAAACCAGGAGGAATAAAAGTTTACATCCCTAAAATCCTTGTAACAGGACCATATAATGCAGGAAAAACCTCTTTTATTCATTCTGCTTCTACAACTGCAGTTTCTGTTGATAGATTAGGAACCACAGTAGCTTTAGATCACGGACATGTTGATTTCAAGGGATTTGCAGTTGATCTTTGGGGAACTCCAGGACAAAAAAGATTTGATCCTATTTTGGAGCAGCTTGGAGGAGAAGCCTTAGGAGTAGCAATAGTAGTTGACAGCACATCCCCCAAAGAATTTTCCAGAGCAAAGCACATGCTTGAATTAACTAAAACAGAAGGCCTGCCTTCAGTGATTGCTGCAAATAAATCAAATCTAAAAGACGCTTTGAAGCCTAAAGAAATAAGAAAAAAAATGAAACTTCCCAAAAAAATTCCAATCATTCCAATAGTTGCAGAAAATCTAAAAAAAGCAAAAAAAGGCAAACCCTGTAAATTAAAACAAGAAGATATTGACAAAACTTTGTCTAAATTATTTGAGATGGTGGTTTAAAATGGAAATGGAATTTTTGGAAATAATGTATCATTTATCAGGAATTTTAGTAGCTCTGTTTTTTTTACTTGTAGTAAACATACTTAGAAAAGAGAATCAAGCAGCAATAAAATCCCGCATCTTTCTGAAATATGACAAATTCAAAATGGCCTTTTATATTGCATTTGCCGGAACAATATTCTTTCTTGTTGGGAATATTTTAGGATTATATAATCACGAATCTTTTCATTGGATACATGATCTCACAGAAGTTATTTACAACCTGTGCTTGGCAGCATTTATTGTAATGATATACTTTATAATAAAAACAAAAAAGACAGAGGTGGATGAAGATGACGCATATATGGTTTAATGCAGCACTTATATCTATTGGGATATTTTTAATGATAATTTCAGCATATCTTTCAATAAAAGTCCAAAATCTATTTTCTTCAGAAAAAAGCTGGTTTTCATTCGGAGGAAAATTGACAAAGATGTGGGCGGCTTTGCCGGTTTTTATTATGTTCTCCCTGATCAGCTATTGCGCCTATTTGTTCTTTTATCTTAAAAGATCAACTATCAACTATGAAACATTAACCTCTGCTATACTCTTTTTTGGAGCATTGTTTGTTTTTATCATAGTCTTTACTAATTTTAAGACATTCAATAAATTAAAACATGAAAAATAAAATGCCAGAAACAAAAAAAGAAAAACTAAACCAAATACTTCAGGGCCTAACTTCAACAGGAGATATAGAAGGGGCAGCTGTCATAACAAGAGACGGCCTTCTTATAGCTTCTGAATTAACAGAAAGCATTGATGGAGATACATTATCTGCAATGGCAGCTACAATGACTGGAGCAGCAGAGACAGCAATCCAGGAATTAAAAAAATCATCTCCAGACAGAATTATTGTAGAATCAAAAAATACAAAATTAATTACAGTTGGAGCAGGAGAAAACGCAATCCTTGCCTGCATTGTTAAACCATCTGCAAAACTTGGAATAGTTCTCCTTGAAATGAGAAAAACATCAAAAAATGTAAAAAAAGAGGTGGAATAAGATGAAAAAATTTTTATTAATATCGTCAATAATAGTTCTTCTAATAATATCTGGTTGTGCTACAACACCAGTAGAAAAAGATACAGAAGAAGAAAGATCAATTACAATTTTATGGGCTGAATGGAAGCCTGCTGATTTTCTGCAGGAACTTTCCAGGGATTTTACTGCAGAAACAGGAATAAAAGTTAATATCATACAGGAGCCATGGAGTACCTTCCAGACAGTATTCTTCAATGAAGTGGAAAATAAAGGCCAGAAATACGATTTAGTTGGAGGAGATTCCCAATGGCTTGGAAGGGGAGCTGTAGAAGGTCATTATATTGAATTAACTAATTGGATTAAAGAAAATGGTGTAGACAAATCAATGACTAAAGCATCCGTAGAAGGTTATGCCGAATATCCAAAAGGTTCTGAACATTATTGGGCAGTTCCTTTGGAAGGAGATGCAATGGGATTTGCATATAGAAAAGATATGTTTGAAGATTCTGAAGAAAAAGCAGATTTTAAAGAAAAGTATGGTTATAATCTTGATATCCCCCAAACATGGAATCAGTTAAAAGATATTGCAGAGTTTTTCTACAGGCCGGAAGAGGAATTCTATGGTGTTATTATCTGGGCTGAAGAACAATATGATGGAGTAACTATGGGTGTTGATACTATGGCGTGGGCATGGGGTGCTGATTTAGGAGATAAGAAAAATTATAATGTTAAAGGAATATTAAACACACCAGAGGGAGTTGAGGGATTAAAATTTTATAAAGAACTATACCAGTTTAGCTCACCCCAATGGAGGAATGCTTATCTCAACACGAACAACGCATTTACGGAAGGTAATGTTGCAATGGTTATGAGTTATTTTGCATTCTTTCCTGACCTTTTGGATTCTTCTAAAAATCCTTATGCAGAAGTTACAGGATTTTTCGCAAATCCTGCCGGGCCAAAAGCAAGAGCATCATCATTAGGAGGGCAGGGGTTGTCTGTTGTAAGTTATTCAAAAAAGAAAGAGATGGCTCTTGAGTTTTTAGAATGGTTTGTAAGAGAAGATATACAGGAAAAATGGGCTGAACTTGGAGGTTATTCATGCAATAAGAATATCTTGGACTCAAAAAAATTCCTTAATGCAGCCCCATATAACCGGCCGTTTATGGAATCTATGCAGATTATGAAAGATTTCTGGGCAGTGCCAGAATATACAGATTTGCTTAAGATATCTCAGAAATACTGGTACCAATATGTAACAACAGATGAAATAACCGCAGAAGAAGCAATGGATTCCATTGCCCAGGAATGGGAAAATATCTTTGAATATTCAGGTTATTATAAGGAATAAATAATGAACAAGAAAAAATCAAATGAAAATTCAAAATATAAGCATTAAATGGCAGTTGATGATAATCTGTATAATACTGGTGACACTGCCGACAATAACATTGGGCATAATAAATTATAATACCCATAAATCAGAGACTTATCATGAGATAGAAGAAAGGTTGACGCTGACTGCAAATGACTGGAAAATAACAACTCAATCTTATATAACCCAGATGGACAGGGTCCTGAAAAGAGAAGAATTTCTTGTTCAGAAAAGACTGGAATCAATCAGTTTAGACGCTAAGAACATGGTAGAATCTGTTTACGAACAGTTCAATGGAACCCCTTCTGAAAAAAATCTGGACATTGCATATAATAATATTGCAGAAATCAAGATTGGAAGAAGCGGCTATGTTTTTGTATTCGATTCAGAAGGCAGTCATTTTGTATCGATGAATAATGTAAATAGGGGATGGAATCTTTTTGATAACCCGGATAAAGATAATTATATCTTTTTTAAGGATGCTGTTGATAGAATCAGAAAACTAAAAGATAACGAATTGCTTGTGATACATTATAACTGGACCGATATAAGATATCCAGAGCCAAGACCAAAATTAGGGGTATTCACTTATTTTGAGCCTTTGGATCTTATTATAGGAGCAAGTGTATATTATACTGATTTCAAAAGCAATGAGCTGGAAAGAATCCTAAAAGATGAATTAAAATATAAGATAGCAGAACAGAAAATAGGAGACAAAGGCTACATATGGATCATTAATAGCAACGGAGATTATATTGTATCTAAAGACAGGCTTCGTGACGGAGAAAACATACGCGATACCCAGGATAAGGAAGGAATGTTTATTGTGCAGGAGGTAATTGAAAAAGCAGAAAAATTAGATGATGAAGAAACATTTCATTTTTATTATGAATGGAAAGATATAGGTGAAGAAGAACCGTTAAAAAAACTTGCAGCAATAACTTATATCCCTGAATGGGATTGGATTATTGGAGCAAGTGCATATCATCTTGATTTCCTGCAGGGATTAAATGAAATCAAGTATAATATTCTTCAAATTAGCATTTTTTCAATAGTTTTCGGATCTTTAATTGCTTATGGGTTTGCACTTCTTATATCTAATCCTATCAAGAAGCTAACAGAATATGCAAGAAAAATAAAAGAAGGAAACCTTGAAGAAAAATGTGTGGTAGATTCTAAAAATGAGATAGGAGAGCTTGCAAACACATTCGATGAGATGCGCATTGAATTAAAACAGAGAGAGGCTCAGGCTGTAAAAGATAGAAATGACCTGCTAAATTCTTTATTGACAACATTCAAAGGCAAATTTGGAAATATTGCTACAATAATTGTAAGAAAAAACATAGAAAAGTTAGTGAAGAAAAATCCAAGAACAAAAAAAATACTTCCAAAATCCTTAAAAAAAATCATAAAAAAATCTAAGAATCTTAAAAAATAAAAAATGACTAAAGCCACAAAACAATCAAAACTAAAAAACATCCTTGAAGATTTGGATAAAATTGGAGATATAAAAGGAAGTGCTGTAATTTCCACAGACGGCCTTCAAATAGCTTCAAATATTAAAGAAAATACAGATATTGATACATTTGCAGCAATGTCTGCTGCTATGCAGGGAGCAGCTGAAACAGCTGTTTCTGAATTAAAGCAGGGAAATCTAAATCAAATCATAATTGACGCAGACAAAGGCAAACTAATCACAATATCTGCAGGAAAAAATGCAATCTTGGTGATATTAGCCAACTCAGACATCAATTTAGGATTAGTTCTGTTGGAATTAGGAAAAGCTTCACGAAGGATATCTGATGTTTTAGAGGGATAAAATGCCAGAATATACTCACTTAGTCAGAGCAATAATAAACCAAATGAGAACCATAACAGGCCCTGTTGCAGTAACACAGGCAAATAAAGTTTCAGGATTAAGCACAAATGGCAAAACTATAATCCATGGGAATCCACAAAGAGTATTAAATGAATTATTAAACAAATACGCTCTAATCATGGGGCCAGTAGCAATAACAATTGCAAAAAAAGGAGCAGCCCCTATTTTAGAAAAAAATCCAAAACTAAAAGTTCCAAATGAACTGAGATAATAAATAAGGGTGATAAAAAATGGAAAAAACAAACACCAAACCAATCGCTGTTGTATTGAGCATACTGTTTTTGATAGGCCTCTTTGTAATTATATTTAAACCCGGAGGCGAATTTGGATTAACAGCAGCAGGAGACACAATCTATTTTACTTATTTCTTACTGGCTTCTATAATTGGCTTTTGGGCATTTAAATATTATACATGGAAAGCCTCTCACGGCAAAATGATATTCTTTCTATCTCTGGGAATGTTTTTAAGTTTTATTGCAGGCTTCATACTATGGTACTATGAAATCATATCCAGATTACCTTACCCATATCCCTCTCTGGCAGATTATGCCTGGGTAGCTGCTTATATCCCTATGTTAATTGCTGTAGTATATGGGATATTCACAATAAAAGAGACCTTAAATATTAAAAAATTAGTTATGCCTGCTTTTGCATGGTTAATTTTATTATTTTTCACTACAAAATATCTTCTAATACCTATTATCATGGATGCAGAATCTCCTTTAATTGAAAAATTCTTCAATTTTATCTATCCTTTTACAGACCTTGTACTTGTTTTGGGAATAGCTATCTTAGTTATAGGGCTGTTAGGTGGAGCCTTATCAAAAGCATGGGCATTTATCCTTGCCGGAATGGGTAGCTATTATTTGGGAGATATTGCTTTCTCTTATCTGATTTGGAATGGTTTATATTATACAGGCAGCCCGACTGACCTATTTTGGTGGGGAGGAGGCTTGCTAATAGCATTTGGATTCTATTATTCAAGAAAATTGATTGAAAGTAAGGTATAAAATGCCGAAAAAAAGCTATGAAAAATTGAATCTTACCTTAATCCAGAATTTAAAGAAAAAAGTTGATGAATTAAGGGAATCAGAAGAAAAATTCAAGAGCATATTTGAGAAATCAGCAGATGGCATCCTGATAGCAGATGCAGAGACAAAAAAATTCATTGAAGTAAATGAGCAGCTATGCAAGTACACTGGATACCTAAAAAAAGAAATTTTGAAGAAAAGCGTCTTAGATATCCATCCTAAAAAAGATCTGCCTTATGTGTTGAATGAGTTCAGGCTGCAAAGCCAGGGCAAAAAAAACACTTGCAGAAGATATCCCTGTCTTAAAAAAAGATGGAAAAATAGTTTACGTAGATGTTAATTCCGTTATTATTCTTATCCGAGGAAAACCTCATTTAATGGGGATTTTTAGGGACATTACCGAGAAGAAAAAAGCAGAGCAGGAATTAAAGCAAAAAATAAAAAAACAAAGTGAAAAATGTAAAGGGTATGAAAAACAGATAAAGCAGCTAAAATCAGAAATAAAGAAATTCAAGAAAAAATGAGATGGACAGATATAATTTTGGGATTTGGGATAATCATCATGTTTTACGGGCTTTACAATGCATTTTTAGTTTATAAAATACTTTCAAACAAGAAATGCTGGTTTTCATTCGGAGGAAAAGTCAAAAGAATTTGGTTTATTTTCCTGAATCTGATAATCTTCTTCTTATTAGGGTATATAATCTATTTTATAAATTCATTTGTAATACATAAAATATCTCCAGATACATTAATCTCTCTAATGTTCTTTTTCGGTTCAATATTTGTATTGATGAATACTAAATCAAATTATGAAGTATATAGCAAACTTATAAAAAAACTAAAAAAATGATATCTATTCCGCAAAACTCAGCATCCATAGTTATAAGCCCTCCTTTGTCAGGGAAAAAGGAGTTTATTTACAGGATAATCCAGGACACGCTGAAAAGCAAAGAGCCAATCATCTTTCTTTTGACAGACTCTTCCCCTGAAGACATCAAAAAGGATCTGATGAAAAACAGGATATTCTATGCAGCGGCAGGAAATAAATTAAGGTTCATTGACTGCTACTCCCAGCAGGCAGGAAATATGTTAGAAGATACGCCAGACACAAAAAGAGTGTCAGGCCCATTAGCCTTGAATGAGATAAGCATCGCCTTAGCCCAGTTTGAGGCAGAACTCCACAAGATAAATCATATACATAAAATAATCTTTGATTCATTATCTACATTATTAATGTACTCAAACCCCAAAATGATTGGAAGATTTCTTCAAATCTTGATTGCAAAAATAAAAAATGCAGAAGGCTCTATCATTTTCACATTAGAAAAAGGAATGCATGATAAAAAAGACATAGTAACTATTGAACACCTAATGCAGGCAATAATCCACATTAAAAAGAAAAACAACAAAACTTTGATTAAAGCAGAAGGAATAGAAGGACTAGAAAAATGGACAAACCTACAATAAAAAAAGCAGTAAAAGATGTATGGGGTAATAAAAACCCAGAAGAATCCCTGGATGAACTGATGGAGCATTGCTTAGAATTAAAAGCACATAATACAATGGAAAAGCAGTTAGAAGCAATAAAATCCACTTATAGCAATTATAATCATTATAAAGAAAAATTAAAACAAGCTCAACAAAACAACCATTACAGCCTTTAATATGCTTAAATTCTACTATCTCAAATAACAGAATCTTATCTTTTTAAGCCACTTGTTACTACTATTAAGTAATATAAAATAGAAAGATTTATAAAGGCATATATCTATCAATATTTATGGAAAAGACGCTTTTAATCGTAGATGATGAAGATTATATGAGAACTTTGGGAGAAAAAGTTGCAGATGAATTAGGATATGCTCCAATCACAGCAAGCAATGGAAATGAAGCAGTAGAAAAAGCAAAAAAAGCAGATTTAATTCTAATGGACACTGATATGCCTGAAAAAAACGGTTTAGAAGCGCTGGCTGAAATAAAAGAGAAATATAATGGTAAAAAAGTTATCATGATGTCAGGAAGAATCACCCCTGAGAGAATAGAAGAATATAAGAGATTAGATGCAGACGATTATATTGCCAAGCCTTTTGATATAGAAGAAATAGAATCTATGTTAAAAAAATATTCAAATTTTACAGGATAACACCATAACCAATCAATCTAAACCTATTCCCTATCCTTCTGGAAATAGTGACATTGCTTCCTTTATCAGCGCAGACAGGAAGCTTTAATATACATTTTATCTCTTTGTCTAGTGCCTCTGTCACAATACCAACTGTAGCTGAAGAATTAACATTAAGCATTAAAGGCTCATTCATCTTTATAGGCTCCACTTTAAGCTCTTTTTCAGCTCCAACAACCCTGTCCAATAGATTAACATTTAAGTTAAGTTCTTCCATCAAAGGAGGCAGTTTTCCAGAAATTCCAACAACATTTCCTGCAAGAGAATCAGATTTTACAACACAAGGATCCAGTTCAGTCATCACTCCGATGCTCCCTCCAGGACCTACTTCTTTTACACTTTTTCCTCCTGTCTTCAAATCCATTATCTTTGTTTTTACTGAAATCCATTTCTTCTTGTTTTTCTCCTCTACACTAAAACCTGGTTTTATTTCAATCTCCTGCCCCTCTTTCAGAACACCTTGTTTCAAAGCACCGCCCAATACCCCTCCTTTCAAATCTTTTACATCAGTTCCTGGCTTGTTGATGTCAAAGCTTCTTGCTACAAACATCAAAGGATCTGCTTTTGGATCTCTTTTTGGTGTTGGGATTATCTTCTCAATTTTTTCAATCAAGATATCCATATTGATATTTTGCTGAGCAGATATTGGTATGATGGGAGATTTTTCATAATCAGTCCCTTTTAGAAATTTCTTTATGTCTTTGTAATTTTTTAAGGCATCTTCTTTGCTTACTGTGTCTACTTTATTTTGGACTACAATCAAATTTTTTATGCCTGAAATCTTCAGCGCCATCAGGTGCTCTCTTGTCTGAGGCTGGGGGCATTTTTCATTGGCTGCAATTATCAATATAGCCCCGTCCATTATTGTTGCTCCGCTTAACATTGTTGCCATTAATGATTCGTGTCCTGGAGCATCTACAAAGCTTACTTTTCTGACTGCTTTTGCTTTTCCGCCACAACTACATTTTTTTGAAACACCATATTTCTTGCATTTTTCACAGAAATAAAATACAGCATCAGCATATCCAAGCCTTATTGTGATCCCCCTTCTTATCTCTTCAGAATGAGTGTCTGTCCATATCCCAGACAAAGCTTTTACTAATGTTGTCTTTCCATGGTCTACATGTCCTACTAGTCCTATATTTATTTCAGGTTGTAGATTTTCTTTCTTAGCCATTGTTTAATATAATATTATTCCAAGTATCAGTAAAACCAGCCCTAAAGCGATTATTCCTGCACATATCTTCCTGTACTGCGGCCATGCCTTGACTTGTTCAACCCATTGGTTTATCTGGTCCTGGATTTTTTCCAGTTGTGCTTTAAAATCTGCCATTTAATTTTTATTCCTCTTTTTTCTCCTTGGATTCTTTTTTTGGTTTTTCTTCCTTCTTTTTCTCAGGCTTTTTCTCCTTGGATTCTTCTTTCTTTGGTTCTTTTTTCTTTTCCTCAGAAGATTCCTTTTCTTCTCCTTTTCCCTTTTCTGCACTTTTTCCTTTTTTAGATTCTTCCTTTTCCTCTGAACCTTTTTCTTTGCCTTCACCTTCTTTAGCTTCAGCAGTTAAAGGAGCTTTTCCTTTTTTAGTGATCTTAAGATTTATCTGGACAGTGTTGTTGTTTATCTTCTCTCCGCATACTGTTTTCCTTCTTCTTATTCCTTTTCTTCCCCCTCTGAATCCAATGCCTTTTCCGATGATTACTCTTTTTCTTGCTCCTGAAATTCCTTTTCTCATCGGAAATCCGCAGTTGTCGCTTCCTCCTGTAATCAAAAATTCATATCCTGCCAGATCAACAGATTCTCCTTTAATTCTGTCTCCTATTGTCTTTCCTATGAATCCTTTAGCAGCATCTCCTTCAACAGCCTTTTGAATACATTTGCCTGTTTTAGGATCCGCTATTGTTAATTTAAACTCTGCCATTTTTACCTCCCGAGCACGTATTCAGTAGCTACGGCTCAGCTAGAATACAATAAACTAAATCAGGTTCATTTATAAATCTTTGTGTTAAATAAATTATAATCGAAATATATTTAAATACTCCTAACAACTTAACAATA
>CAZFSZ010000010.1:0-30565 GCA_964521755.1 uncultured Methanosarcinales archaeon
CTTTAACTAAGCTTTATAAATCATCAGCTTTTAGCAGTCTTATGTTGGACAGTTATTATGTTGATGAAATTGTAGCAGCAGTTGTAAGGGCAGAAGGGCTTATTTATCTCAAGAAAAAGAACAAGTCGCTTAAATTAGCCAGGTGTGATCTGCTGGATCTTATCGCTACATTTGATAAGTACACTAATTTTCCTGTTATAAAAGAATCAAGAGAAGAATTTGAAAAAATCATCGGAAAATATAAAGTTCCTGAAGATTATGAATATAACAATCTTGTTCCTAAAAAAGTAAAAAAAGAAAAATTGGTTGAAGTCTCAAATGAGCTTGAAATGATAGATTATGAATGCAGGCTGGCAAAAGGGCTGATTAAAGCACATCATATTCTAAGATATGAAATTGAATTTAGCACAAAGTTTATACATGATCTGAATGATGGAATTGCCAAGGGAAAGAAAAGCAGGGTTTACCAGACAAAGGTTATTGCTGATAATCTTGAATCAGCATTTGAAGACAAGAAAAAAGATATTAGGATTAACCCTTCATAGTTTATAATTTTCTTTTGTAATAATGAGTATGCAAACATTCATGTGCTTTTTTGCTTAATGGTTTTCCCAAACATTCTTTGTAAATTTTTTGTACAATTGGGTTTTCATGGGATTTTCTTAATGGAAGACGAGCATCTTCTCTGTAGATTGCATCCATCCTTGCCTGGACTTTTTCTTTTGAATAAGGCAGCGGCTGTCCTCCCCCGTTAATACAGCCACCAGGGCAGGCCATTATTTCAATAAAATGATATCTGTCTTTAATTTTCATAAGTTCTTCTGCATTTCTTAGGCCATTTGCAACTGCGAATTTTATCTCCAATCCGTTTACAATCATAATTCCTTCTTTAATTTTATCTAATCCCCTGATTTGATCAAATTCTATTTTTGTAAGCTGTTTTCCTGTTCCTAATTCATAAGCTGTTCTTAATGCTGCTTCCATAACTCCTCCTGTTGCTCCGAATACAGCTCCTGCTCCTGTTGCAATTCCTAAAGCAGGGTCAAAGTCTTCATCTGGCAGAGAGTTGAAATCTATTTTGAAATGTTTGATCATTAAAGCAGTTTCTCTGTTTGTTAAAACATAGTCTACATCTGATTTTAATTCTGGACGGGTTGATTCAAATTTCTTTGCTGTGCAGGGCATTACAGAAACAACTACGATGTCTTTTTTCTTTATCTTGTTGTTTGGAGCATAATAGTTTTTGATCAAATTTCCAAGCATCTCATGAGGGGATTTGCATGTTGACATATTGTTGCTTTTTATTAGTTCATGATGGAAATGCTCCATGAATTTTATCCATGCAGGGCAGCAGGTTGTTATCATTGGAAAAGGTCCGTTATTTTTTACCCTTTGCAGGAATTCAGATGCTTCTTCCATGATTGTCATGTCTGCTCCCAGGTTTGTGTCAAAGACTTTGTCAAAGCCGCAACGTTTTAGAGCAGCAACCATTTTTCCAGTTACTAATGTTCCAGGAGGCAGTCCAAATTCTTCTCCTAATGATGCTCTTATTGAAGGGGCTGTTTGTACAACAACATGTTTTGTTTTGTCTTTTAATGCTTTAAGAACTTCTTTGATATGTTCCCTTTCACTGATTGCTCCAACTGGACATGCTGCAATACACTGTCCGCATTTTGTGCAGTACATTTCTTCTAGATTTTTTTCATAATAAGGAGTTACGTGTTCATGATGCGCTCTTCCTGCAAAGTCTATTGCATAAGTTGCCTGTATCTTGTCACATACCTGTACGCAGCGTCCGCAGTTGATGCATAGGTTATCATCTCTTATGACTGCTGCTCCTAAATCAACCTCGTATTTCTTTTTTGGATTGAATCTTACTTCTTTTAGTCCAAGATCTGCAATAATGTTGCACAGGTCATGGTGCTTGTTTTCTCTGAAACATTTATCCATATGCTCAGGCATAAGAAGTTCTGCATTAACTCTCCTTGCTCTTTTAACTTTTTTTGTCTTTGTCTTAATTTCCATGCCTTCTTTTGGATAATGAGAGCATGATGTGATAAGTTTTTTGTCTATCTCTACAACACACAGCCTGCATCTTGCTTCCGGCTTTAGTCCTTCCTGATAACAAAGATGAGGTATTTTAAATCCGTGGTCTTTTAGATTTATCAATAAAGTTTTGTTAGGATCAAATTCAAATTTCTGATTGTCTACTTTTACCTGCATTTTTTTGCAATCCTCTCATATTCTTTTAGGAAAACTTTCATCTTTTGGAGATATTCTTTTGTAAGAGTTTTGCTTGTTTTTGTTTTCATTCTTTTGATTCTTTTATTAATAGCTTTCATAGCTGATTTTTGTATTTTTTCAAATGACCCTTTTGGATATTTGTATCTTGCATCCCATCCTATTACTCTGCTGTATCCTCTTGGACCTATGCAGTCAAGTTTGTCAGCTTCATAAACTGCCCAAGCTTCTTTTGTTTTAGCTTTTAAAATTTTGTCTCTGCTGTGATGTTCAACAGTGTCTAGAATGTTATCTATAATATCTTGATCTAATTTTAATTTTTTAAGGAATTTTTCTGCTTTTTTTGCAGAAGGTGTTGCATGGTCATCTGAATTTAATGGAACATCCATTCTTGCGATGTCATGAAGCAATGCTCCCATCTCAGCAACATTTACATCCATTCCTTCTTTTCTAGCAATGTATTTTGCATGGTAAATTACAAAAGCAATATGATCCCACATATGAAACCCATCAGATTTAGCATAGATTGGTTTTGCATATTTTTTTGTTTTCTCGATTATTGCTTTGGTTAACTTCATCTTGCTGTCCTTCTCCTTGATTTTTTTTCTTTGACTCTTTCTTCAAATTCATTTCTGAAATATTTTAATGCTGTCAGTAAATGCTGGTTTGAAGTTTGTCCTAGGCCGCAGAAAGAAGTTTCTTTGATAACTTCTGCAAGTTCTTGAAGAGTATCAAGGTCTTTCATCTTTGCATTTTTTATTGAGATGTTTTCCAATAAACCCAGGATACGCATGGTTCCTTCTCTGCAGGGAGTGCATTTTCCGCATGATTCAAATTCATAGAATTTTGCAATATTTGTTGCTAGATCAACAATAGACTGTTTTTCATCAACAGCAATTACTGTACATGAACCCAATATACAGTCTTTTCCGCAGATTTTTTCTGGTGATAATTTTAATTCTGGATCGTAAGGTGCGCATCCGCCAAAACATCCAAAGTAAACAGCTTTTATCTTATTTTTTGGTTTTCCTAATTTGATAAGCTCTTTTAATTTTATTCCTAACGGCAGTTCATAGACTCCAGGAGAGGTTACGTTTCCTGATAATGAATGCAATCTTAATTTTGGATCCCAGTCACCATAGTGTATTGCTAAGGGCACATTTGCAAGGGTTGCTACGTTGTTGATTATGGTTGGTTTGTTGTAAAGACCTTTTTGAGTAGGGAAGGGGGGTTTTTGCAGCGGCTGGGGGCGTTTGTTTGCAACAGATTCCAGTATTGCTGTTTCTTCTCCGCATATGTATGCTCCCTGTCCCACAACTATTTCAATTGGTATTTTTGATTTGGTTTGTTTTTTTACTTTTCTTATTGCTCTTTTAAGTTTTGGAAGCAAATATTCATATTCTCCTCTGAAATAAATAAATGCTTTTTTTGCTTTGATGGTTTCTGCTCCTATCAACAACCCTTCAATTATTATTTGCGGGTTGTTTTCTATGATAAATTTATCTTTGAAAGTTCCAGGCTCTCCTTCATCAGCATTGCAGATAATATATTTATCTTCAGGCGAAGAGTCAGACTCCTTCGTCGTCTGGGTACCTGGTTCATTCAAAACCATCTCCCATTTTTGTCCTGTTGGGAAATTAGCACCGCCTCTTCCTAAGAGCTGTTTTTCTTTTAGAAGCTGGACAGTTGCTTTAGGCCCTAGTTTTTTTGCTTTGTCGAATGCTTTTCCTTTTGTTTTTTTTAGTATCTGCATCTTATGAAAGATTATTTTAGTTTTTTTATGATATCATCTATCTTTTTTTTGGTAAGATTAGTATATGGTTTATTATTGATAAGCATTGCAGGAGATTTATCACAGCAGCCGATGCATGAGCAGATATGAAGGGAGAACTTTTTGTTTTTGGTAGTCTGTCCTGATTTTATCTTGAGCTTTTTTTCCATGTATTTTATTATATTTAATGACTTATTTAGGTAGCAGGACGGAGAATTGCATATTTCTATTATGTTTTTTCCCTGCGGTTCTGTGTGAATCTTTGCATAGAAGGTTGCAGCTGCATAGATTCTTGAAAGAGGGATTCCTGTTTTTTTGTTTATCTTTCTGGCTGATCTTTCAGAAACATAGCCTTGTTTTTTTTGTATTTTTCTGAGTTCTTTTAACAGAATTGTGTCTTTCAAGATTACACCCCTTTTTTTATAAAAAAAAGGGACCAGTAAGCTCTACTTACGCTGCCCCTTTTTAATGTAATTTGTTGCAGGAGGTATTTATAAGTTTTGTTTTATCTGGTTCGAAACTTATATATAGGAGTTTATATTTGAGAGAGTTATGGAATATTTGACTAAAATATCAAATCTACAGGATTATGTTTTGAATAATTTTAACCAGTATCTTGAGATGGTTGTTTATACAGCTGTCTGTTTTTTTGTTCCCCTGCTGATGGGGCACCCTCAGATAGTGGTAGGGGTTTTAGTAAATACAATGCTTATTGTTTCTGCCCTTAATCTTAAAGGATATAAACTACTACCTGTTATAATCGTTCCATCTCTTGGAGTGCTTTCAAGAGGACTGATATTTGGACCTTTTACAATTTTTTTGATTTATATGATCCCTTTTATATGGATGGGAAATGCTATTCTTGTGTATGCCTTCAAATGGCTTAAGCTTTATCTTAAATGGAATTATTTTCTTACATTGGGGGCAGGAGCTTTAGTAAAGTCAGGATTTTTGTTTCTTTCTGCTTTTGTTTTATATAAGATAGGTCTGGTTCCTGTGATGTTCTTGACTGCGATGGGTGTTATTCAGCTGATTACTGCTTTGATTGGAGGGATAGCGGCATTTGGATTTCAAAAAATAAAGAAAGAGTTTGCCTAAATTTCATAAACTGAATCAAACATTATTTCATTCGTTTACAAAGTTTATAAAATTCTTCTAATTTCATAAACTTTTTAAAAAACTTCATCTCTATTTTTTTCTATGCCTTTTATTGAACAATATAAACCAGCTGAAAATATGCTTAAAGCAGAGCTTTTTGAAGAGGTTAAAAGACTTGAGAATAAACTGACTGATGAGCAGAAGGACAAGGTCCTGGAAGAGATTGACTTCTTTGAATATATGAAAAGACTTTATATTGACCATGACAAAGACATAGTATATGAAGATGTTATTGTTACAGGGGCTGTCTTAAAAGATTTTGATTTTTACAAAAAAGGATGGCTTGTTTCAACTATTTCAGACCAGAGAGATTATATTCTTGATCTTGGGATTGAAGATATAGATAATTTTGTATTTGCAACACCTTACAGCAACGGAGATGAAAATGTAAGCAGGGATTATTACAATGAACATCTTAAATCCCTGATATCAAAAGCTTCAAGCTTTATCGTCAATTCTTCAAAAAGAAAAAAATCTGATTCTTTTCTTGATATTATACTGGGCTCTCCGTGGGATACTGAAGAATATTATCATCATGTTTTAGGGTATGTTGTTAAAGACGATGAGGAATGCGGTTTGGGAAATAACAAAGTTAATGTTGCGAAAGGCCAGCAGTATCTTTTCAAAAGATACGGAGAACTAGACCTTATCAAGAAATTTTGCTGATTTTCTTAGAAAGTTATTTAAATCTCCCGGATAGGTTAATATTATGGCAGGTTCAATAACATTGTATAACAGAAAGCTTTCAAAAAAGAAAGTAGATTTATTTATAGAAAAGGTTAGAGAGAAGAAAGACCTGGTCAATCTTGAAGAAGATTTTATCGTAACTCATCTGGTCAAGTTTCTTGAGCAGAATACTGCAGTGCTTGATTATCTTGTTGAAGCTAAAATAAAGGATATAAAAAGAAGCTCTAAATTCAAAGATGCGGTTAAATATATAAGGGGAAAAGCAAGAAAGATATATGGAATCTTTCAGACTACAGATGTTGCCAAAAGAGAGGAATATTTAGAAAGATATCTTAAGACAAACAAAGAAAAAGATTTGATAAGGATACTAAAAACACACAGGTCTACCAAAGAAAGACTGCCCTACAATAAAGAGATGTATGAAAAGATATTTTCTTTGACCTTGAAGCCTGTATCTATACTTGATATTGGGGCTGGTCTGAACCCTCTTTCTTTTAGATATATGGGTCTTGAAAAAAATCTTAAGTATACAGCAAGCGAATTTAATCAAAAAGATGTTGATTTCTTGAATCTTTTTTTTAAAAAGACAGGGATGAGCAATTCAAAGGCAGTCAAGATTGACTTGTTGGTTAAAGAGGAAAGGAAAAAGCTGCAAAATTACAAAACAGACATCTGTTTTTTGTTTAAGGTGCTTGACAGTCTGGAGGAATTTCAGGAGAATATCTCTTATGATATAATCTCTTTGATCAAGTCAAGGTTTATTGTGGTGAGCTTTCCTCTTTATTCTATAACAGGAAAAAAGATGAGACTGCAGAAAAGAAACTGGTTTGAGAAACTGGGAAAAAGACTTGGTTTTGATATAGATTCTTTTAAGATGAAGAATGAACTATTTTATATCCTTAGAAAATAATCTATTTTTTTACAACTTTTATTTTCTTTGTATCTGCTTCAGGGCTTTTTAGATTGACCAGCTTATAATCTTTTAAATCTTTTTTTTCTGCCCATCTCTTTGCAGCTTCTTCTGTCTTGAATGTTTTTGGCCTTTTTCTAGGCCTTCTCTTGAATGTTCTTTCCGGTATTCTTTTTGAAAAATATGTTGATCCCATATTAAGAATTATTTTAGAGGTTGTATTTAAAGGTTATTATAATCTGATATAATTATATTTTGGCAGCCTTATCCTGTTTTCTTTTAAGTTTTTTGATTTTTTCACAATTTCTTTATCTGCAGCTTCGCATATTTTATGGTAAAATGTAGATACTGCGTCTCTCACAGCTCTTGGGTTTGAGTTGTATTTTTTGGATAGATCGGCAAGAGATGTTTCTAATATTATTTCTATACCTTCTTCATCTATTTCTTGGATTGTATTTTTTATTCCTTGGTATCTTTCCTGGCGCTTGCCTTTTGTTCTGTTTATTGTTTTATCTATTTCTTGATAAAATGCTTCTATCGCTGCTTTAGGACCTATTTCTTTTATTATTCTTCCAAGATCAGAGTATTGTTTTTTATTCATTAAGATTGTAAAAACTAATTTATTTAAAAAGTTTATGGAAATGTATATACATTATATGTTTTTAACCATGTAAGGTCCTTGTTTTCTATAATTTAATTTTCTATAGTAGTTTCTTACTCCTATTCCTGAGATTATTATAATTTTGTTTTTATTTTGTTCTTTTGCTATTTGTTCTGCTTTTTTTAGTAGTTTTTTTCCAAGACCTTTGTGCTGGATTTTTCCTGTCTTTCCTATACCTGTTGCAGTACCATAGACATGAAGCTCTCGGATTAAAGCTGAATTTTCTCTTATTTCTTTTCTTAATTGTGATGAAGGAAATCTTAATCTGCAGAATCCAAAGATGTTATTGTATTTATCTTTTGCCTGGATAAAGAATTCTTTTCCTTCTGAAGCTTTGTAATTGATGATAGTTATATTTGGTTTTGAAATTTGTTTTGCTCTTCCAACTTCTCTGCATCTTATGCATTGACATTTTATATTTTGTTTTTTTGTTATCTTTTCTACATATTGTCTTAGGTTTGTTTTGTCAACACCTGCTTCTGTCATATATGTTGGAATGTCTCTTTGGACACGCATGATACGTACATATTCAGGAATGAATTTTTTTGCTTTTGCTATTATATTGGCTGCTTTTTTTGTTGTTAATGGTTTGAATTTTTTCTTTTTGTATAATTTGTAAAGTTTGGTTCCTTGTATAACCATGCAGGGATATATTTTTAACATATCAGGACGGAAGTTTGGATTATTGAAGAGTTCTTTTAATCCTAGAAGGTCTTGGGATTTTGTTGTTCCTGGAAGTCCAAGCATATAGTGAGCATTTATCTTGAATCCCATATCTTTTAGAATTCTTATTGATTTGATTGAATCTTTTACAGTATGTCCTCTTTTTATGTTTTTTAATGGTTTTTCATATACAGATTGGATTCCCAATTCAACTCTAGTGCATCCTAATTTTAGC
Source organism: uncultured Methanosarcinales archaeon (assembly GCA_964521755.1). Classification (GTDB taxonomy): domain Archaea; phylum Nanobdellota; class Nanobdellia; order Woesearchaeales; family WJKL01; genus WJKL01. Next base: position 8,327 of record CAZFSZ010000010.1, read on the forward strand.
ATCTGGTCTGCCTGTTTTTTTAAGGCGTAGTCAGGTCTTGTTTCGATAGTTAATCCAATACATTTTATATTTGAAGTTTCATTTCTTTTTTGTTCTTTTTTAAGGGAAGAATTGGATTTTTTTAGCTTAACCAGTTTTGTTTTGATGTGCTTTGCTCTTTTTGGATCTTTTACATCTCCTGGAAGCTCAAAAAAGTCTTTGAATTTTTTGTAATTGAATTTGTTTTTTTTGTAGAACAGTTTTGAAAAATCATTCATTGCTTTGAAGCATAATCTTACAAAGTTATTTTGGTAGCTTTTATTGAATGAAGGAAATGTCCCTCCCATTATGATAAGTTCAATCTTTTCAGGAGATTGTCCCATTACAACATAATGTTCAAGTCTATTCATAACCTGCCTGTATGGATCATATTCATTTCTTATTGCTCTCATCGTTGCAGGTTCTTTTCCAGTATAAGATTGAGGGATGTCTCCATTTATTGAACTTGGTCCTCCAGGACACATGATACAAGGACCTATCCCTTCTTTAGCATGAGGGCATTCTTCTGGTCTGCTCATCACAGCAACTACTGCAACCCCAGATATTGTTCTTGTAGGTTTGGTAATAAGCTTTAGTCTTTTTGCTTGTGCTGGTGTTGCATGAAGAAGAATTTGGATATTAGTAGGATGTTTTTTTACTTTGTATTTTTTGCAGAGTTTGTGTTTTAATTTATTTAATTTATCTTTAGAAGGATGTGTTTTAATGATCGTTTCAATAAACTCTTGATACATTTCTTTTTTTGTCATAGGATGATAATTAGATTATGAGTTTATAAGAGTTGTGGGTTTTGAAAAATGAGAAAAAATCTTTTGGAATAAATTAAAAAAGGAGATGACAGGCTAAAAGGTTTAATGAAGTGAGAAGTTCTGGCTCAGAAAAACTTAACATTCAATTTACATGCAGATTGATTATTCTAAAGATGGCAGAAAAATAGTAATCTTTATATATTAATACCATATTAATATGCCATATAGGTGATGTTAATGGTACAAGCTATAATAAATATAAATGAACATGCAAACAGAATTTTAAATATTGTGAAGGCTAAATTTGGACTGAAGGATAAGAGTGAAGCTATTGATATGATGGCTGAACAATATGAAGAAGAGATATTAGAGCCTGAATTAAGACCTGAATATAAAATTAAGTTAGCTAAAGTTATGAAAGGAAAACACTTGTCCAGAGAGCAATTTGAAAAAAAGGTTGCTTAAATGTACAAGGATTTGTATAGTGAAGAAATCACAAAAAAGTTGGCTAAGCTTAGAAAGAAAGATCCAAATCATTTTTCTAAAGTTATGAAAAAGATAGATTTTATATTAGCAAATCCTAAGCATAGCTATAAATTTCTTCACCATACAATGAAAGGTATTAATAGGGTTCATCTTGGACATTTTGTTTTAGCTTTTGTGATTGATTATAAAAAGAAAATTATTTCTTTTGAAGATTATGATCATCATGACAAGATTTATAGCTAAATTCTTTATGTGCTTAGACAATTATTGAGCACAGTCCTGTTAGGCACCCCTGATCTTTTAGTGACTTACAATTGCAGAAGTAATTGAGAGTAAGAAATTTTAGAGATGCAAGTTCAAGCTCCGAAGGAGAGGAGAGGTAGTTCTAAGAACTGTATAGGCACACTTGATGTTGTCCACAAAAAAGAAAAGATAATTAAAATGTGGACAATAAAGTTTTGTTTTTTTATAGCGAACAAAGTGAGCAATAGAATAAATAGTATCAGGGGACACATTTAAGGAATCTGGGAATCTTAAAGGAGTGAAGGTAATAATTAGGAAAGTCTTTTATATTTTCTCTAACTTCTATGTAATCTATGGAAACAACAAGAATCATAGAGAAAGTTGATAAAAGTAGATTAAGAAATATCATATCTAAATATAGAAATAAGATACATGTATCTTCTCATGCGTTTTTTCATATAAATGGTGCTCAGAGGAAAGTTTATAATCGTGAATCATTGATTAGAACATTAAAAAAAGAAAATCCTGTTCTTATCGGACTCCAAAAAAATGGAAGATATGCATTTTTTTATAAGAGAAAGGATCATTACTTAAGGTTAATAGTTGATATTAAAGATAACAGGGTAGAAGTAGTAACTTTTATAAATACTGATTATTTACCCAATATCAAATGGACAGAAAAATGAAAAAAAAACATTTGGATGCAAAAGGAGATGGAGTATATGATTATGATTATAAAAATGATATTCTATCTTTTAAAATCAGGAATAGAGAATATTTGAAATCTATAGATTTTGGTAATTTGGTGGTTGATATAGATAAGGAAGGTTTTATAACTGGATTAAGATTATTTGACGCATCTGATATATTTCATTTATCAAAATTAGCATTGATGAAAGTTAAACAATTTGAGTTTAATACCTCTGTAGAAAATAAAGTTATCAAGATTCAATTAACATTCATACCTCTCTTAAGAAATAGACCTCTTATAAAGCAAGGGCAAGATATTGAAAGAGAAGCTTTACAATCTAAAATCGAAGATTCTAAGGTAGTTTGTACAGTTGCATAGGTATAGTAAAAGAACAACTAATGTTTAATCTTATTAATTATATGTTTAAGTTTTTCCCATACCCCATCATTATTTCTTTTTATCTTCTAAAAACCCCAGAATAATGAAAATGATTCCTAATGTCCAAGATATACTAGAAATAGCACCCATAGTTATTGATTGATTATAACAACTATGTATCAATGTGTCTGGATAAAAAGATTGTTTTTCTAATATGCTCATGTCTGAATCTACAGCCCCTCCATATGTTTCAAGAGAATCTTTAATTAGAATATTGCAACCATCCAAAGCTTTGTTTGATAAAACAGAAAAAAGGATTCCCATAATAATCAAACCAATACCTAAAACAATCCATTGTTTTTTATTCATTTTTCTTTTCTGCTCTACTCTCTATAGATCCACAAATAATAAAAACTATTCCCAAGAGATGTAGTAACCAAATGAAAGGATCTAATATCTCGCCATTTATGCAGGAGTATACAACTGTGTTTAATGATGCAGAATCAGGTAAATTACTACAACTACCTCTCCACACATTATCCATTTGTATAAACAATATACCCATAACTATCAAAGAAATTCCAATAAGAAACCATTGGCTACTTCTCATTATGATAAATATATTTAAAAGATATTAAAAACTTTTGTTTTACCTTAGTTGAGTGTATCCTTCTTCTAAAAATAGTCCTGCGAACTATCGAGTTGAATCTCTTCTATATTAAAATTCAAGAATTTGATGGGTGGAAAAAATTAGATGCAGAAATTTAGACTTAGAAGAAAGTGTTGATTATTCCTGTTATCATCATGTTTATGCCTATGGCTCCTATGAAGAAGCCGTTCAGTCTCAGCAATATCTCCATGTTCTTGTCAAATGCTATCTTAATCTTCTTTTTTGATATAGCACTTCTGAATATTGTGAGGGACATTAGGGTTATGAAGTTTATACTGAATATCAGGATTAATGTAATTGTGCCAAGCAAAGCATCCATATTTTGAGAAAGCAATACACTTAAAGATATTGTGCCTGCTCCTACCATAAAAGGAAGAGCTATCTCTGAAGCAAGATTGTCAAGATCTTCTTTCATGACTATCAAAGCTTTTTGTCCTTTTATTATGAAATGGTAGGCAAAAGAAAATATGATTATCCCTCCAAATATACGGAAAGATTCAAAACTTATCTGAAAAAACTTTTGAAATATAAAATCTCCAAGGTAAAAGAACAAAAGGCAGACAAAAAATGAGATTAGTGTAGCTTTTGATATGACTTTTATAAAATCTTTTGATTTTAAATCTTTTCTTATGGGTTCAAGATATAGAAATAAGGCAAAAGGGTTCAGCATGACTAAAAAAGCGATTATTGATGAAAGCATATTTATTTATTTTAGTTAATGGTTTTTATATCTTTGCATATTTTTCCAATATTATATCTATTCAAACCAAACTCCAAAGATAATATCCAGCACCAAAGATAAACACTGCAATTAATCCTAAGGCTATCATCCAATTAATTGGAACTTTGTATTCTGGTTTTCTGTTGCCTTTTTTCTTTGCTTTTAAAGCCATCAGTGTTATCAAAAATCCTTCCATACCTCCAGCAATCACTCCTGACAAACCGATAATTTTTACAAAGGTAGTTAAACCAGAGAATGCAAATATCAATGGGGGAAATATAGTTAGGGCCCAAGCTAGATTTTTGTTTAATTTATAATCATAGTTATATGCTTCTTTTAATGCAAGGCCTAAAGTTAAAAAAGAAGTGGTCATAGTGATTATTGCAAGGAAATTTCCAATTAATATCATGTACATCCCTATTTCTTGTCCAAGGCCTATGGTGGCGACCTCTGTAGTTGAGCTTCCTGTAACTCCAACCACTGCTATTGCAAAGATCAGATAAGATATTATTGGAATTAAAACCCCAATTAAAATAGCTTTTTTTATCTGTTTTTCATTTTTAACTAACTGCTCTCTTAAAACAGGAATAGATGATGCCCCTAGGAAAGCAAATAAAATAACACCATATGGGATCAATATTTTGAATATGTTAAATGAAGTAAGGTTAACAGTATCTATCTTTTTGAAGGATGCAAATACTATGAACAAGACAATGCCTATAATTAGAGGGAGCATCAACAGTTCAGAGTTCCCAACTGCTTTTAATCCAACTAAAATAATAAAAGCAACAACTATGAAGAATATTAGAGAGTAAAATAAAGATGGAGATAAACCAAAAAGAGAGAATTTTCCAAAGATAGCAGCAGCTGCAGAGCCAACACCTATTATATAAGCAATTAAAGCTCCGTAGTTTCCAAAGAACATTGAAAACACCATCAATCTTTTTCCAAGCTTTCCAAGGTATTTTTCAGCATAGCCCGGAAGCTGATGCAAGCCTTTTGTTCTCAATACAACTTCTCCGAGATAAAGATAAAGCAGCAAGACCATGCCTCCCAGCAAAAATATATCCAAAACACCAGTCCAGAATCCTGCCTGTGCAATTACATAGGGAATTCCCAAGATTCCTGCACCTATTATAGTTCCAACCAAAGTTGCAACCGCAACCCAAAATTTTTTGTTCATGGTACAGCCCCTTTAATATAGACTTCTAAAATAATGAAAAATGCATAAAGCAAAATCAAAGAAAGTCCTTCCTCCCACCCGACTTTGCTTCCACTTCTGATAAATGTTGCAAAAATAAAGGCAGTTACGATCATGTAAACTCCAGAGGTTATAAATAGAAGAAAATTAGACGTTATTGGAAATATTATTGAGGTTATTCCCAAAACTAAAGTAGCATTGGCAATATTGCTTCCGATGACATTTCCGATACTCATCTCAGAATGGCCTTTTACTGCTGCAGTAATTCCTGATACTAATTCAGGAAGAGAAGTTCCAACAGCAACCATGAATAAACCTATTAAGATAGGAGGAAGTGCGAACATTAAAGCCAAATCTGTTGCTGAGCTTACAAGAAATTGAGCACTTACAAACAGAGCTGCCAAACTAACTATAAAAATACTTACTGAAATGACTATGCTCCATCTTGAAACTTTGTTTTCAAGCTTTTTGGAGAATCTTTTTCTTTCAATAAATATTTTTCTTATATACAGGAAGAAAGCCAAAAGAAGTATTATTCCGTCTATTCTTGATATTTCATTTCCTATGAGCATAAGCACAAGAGGAAGTGCACCTAGAATTACAACATACAATGAATCTTTTTCTGTTTTTTTGCTGTGGATATTCATACCTTTAGCAAGCAAGATAGGAATTCCAATTACAAAAGTTAGATTGGCTATGTTTGAGCCGATAACTGTTCCCAATATTATGGCTGTGTTTTTTTTTATTGCTGAAGCAACCCCTACAAATAATTCAGGAACTGAAGTAGCAAAAGCAAGAAGAATAAAACCGATAGTATATTCACTTACGTGCAGAAATTTTGCTATTTTTGTCAAGGATCTTACCAATAAAGAGCCTGAGATAATCAACGCAATTATACTTAATATAAATATTATTATTGGAATCCACATCATGAAAAACCTCTAATTAATTCAATTGATATATAAGTTATGTATATAAACAGCAGAATTAATCCATATTTCCATGTCATTTCTCCTTTTTCTGAAAGGTGAAGTATGATCGCAAGGCTGAAGATAGTTGCGAGTATTGCTATGCCTATGACATTAAAGTCAACTATTAAAGGGGAAATTAAAGCAAAGATTCCCAAAAATAGAAGAGATTTAACAATAATACTTCCAAGAGTATTTCCAATACCGAATCCTGATTCTCCTTCTAATATGGCTCTTATGCCTACAAGCATATCTGGAAGAGAAGATGCAATACCTAAAATAAGAATGGCCATTATATAAGTTGGAACATTTAATGCTTTAGAAATGGTTATAGATGAGAATACAAGCCATCTTGAGCTTAGGAACAATGCAGCCAAAGCTATTAGGAAAATAAGCATATTTTTCCACAATGATTTAAACTGAACATTTTTTCTGACGTGTCCTGTTTTTTTCTCTCTTATCCAAATTGCAGCTACATAAATCAAATATACAGCAATCAAAATTATTCCATCATACTTTCCAATAGAACCATCTGCTCCAAGTACAAAAGGAAGAGACATCATGAAAAATAAAGGAACTTCTTTTTTCTCCAGGACTTTATTTTTCATTTTGATTTTTCTTCCAACTAAAGCGAGAATGGCTGTAACAAGAGTGATTCCAGTAAGATTTGAACCGAGAATAGTTCCAAAGACAATTCCCTGGTCCCCTTCCAATAATCCAGTGATAGCAGATACAAATTCAGGTACTGATGCAGTCATAGATATGATTAATAATCCAATAAGATAGTCAGATAAACCAGTTCTTCTTGCATATTTGTCAATTCCATAAACAATCATGTCTGCAGACTTTACCATAATAAAAAAACTGGCCAGACCTATCAGCGAGTGAAATATCAGCGGGTTTGATGTTATTGTGTTGATTAGATTCATTTTATATATGTTTTTAATTCCAGCGAGAGACAGAGTAGCTTAAAATCTACTCTGCCCACTCCCTCACTGGATTGCCATGGCACGAGTTTTCCGCCAAAAAATATGATATATTCTTATCCTCCGATATTTTTTGCCTGTTTTTTCAGGCATGTTTTTTCAATCTCAAACATTCTGCTTAAGTGAAGGCTGTTTTTTCTTCTTGTCTTTTGAACAATACTGAAAATTTTTGCTTTTTTTATTCTTTTATTAATTGTTTAAGCACCTCTTTTTGCTTTTTTGATATCTTGATCAGCTTTTTTCCTGCAAAGTTTTTGGAAAAGACAGTGATAAATGCATAATTGTCTGATAAAAAGAATAATGTTCTTGGTTTACCTGGTTTTGCAGAGCCTGTTTTTTTCTTTTTTACAAGTCCTGCTGTCTGCAGAAGCCTTAACTGCTGGGATATGTTTGCAATTGTTGTGTCCAGTTTTTCTGCGAGCTCCAGAGGGGAATATGATTTTGATGCCAAAAGCCGAATTATTTCCCATTTTGTTCCTGTTAACAGTGTTTCCAGGTCCATTACCATAAAAATACAATTACTTCTATTTAAATGTTTTGTTTAATTAATTAAGTTTAGTAGTTAAATAATTATTGAATTATAAAATAATAAAAACTTTTATATATTAATCTCAGAATTATATATCATATGGTGCTAGATTTACTTGTGAATCCGATCAAATCAGAAGGAAAGCCCTGGGAGATGTTTCTTTTAGGAGCAGGGTATTCTTTTGTTGCTGCTTTTCTTGCACTTTGGATATTTAAGAGTTATATTAGTATAGTCATGATAGCTTTGACGATTATAGCTGCAATACCTATTATGAGGAATATAATTGACAATGAAGAGAAAAAAGAAGGGTCTGAAAGAAACACAATGAAATTATTAAAAGAGCACAGCAAGGCGATAAAGGCTTTTATGTATCTGTTTATTGGATTTACATTTACCTTCACTATGCTTTATATTTTCATGCCAAGTGCAACTGTTGAAAGGATGTTCAGTGCACAATTAGAAACAATTATAACGGTTCAGTCAGGAAATGCCCCAACGGGTGAGTTTATAGGCTCTTTAGGCATATTCAGCAAGATTTTAATGAACAATATTAAAATTTTGTTGTTTTGCATGGCCTTTTCATTCTTTTACGGGGCTGGAGCCATATTTATCTTAACATGGAATGCATCTGTTATGGCTGCAGCTATAGGCTCTTTTATAAGAAATAATCTTTTTTATGCTGCAGGTATATTTGATTATTTTCAGGTTACTATATTTGGTTTGCTGCAATACCTGCTGCATGGCATTCCAGAGATAATTGCTTATTTTGTCGGAGCATTGGCATCTGGGATGGTAAGTTTTGCATTGATGAAGCATGATTTTATGGATGACAAATTTAAGAATATATTGAAGGATGTTGCTGGATTGTTGATTATAGCAGCGGTTATTTTATTAGCAGCCGCAGTAATAGAAGTATATATAACACCTTTGATAATCTAAGAAACGGTATTTGAAGCTGGTTGAGTACTATCTCCAAAATTGATATTTACCTTGAGATTTTCTGAAAGGATTTTTACTTTTAATATGTTGTTTTCGCTGCATGTATAGTCCCTATAATAAATGTTTTTTCCTACAGTGGTGTTTCCACATCTTAACTCTATCAAGTCCATCTTTCCTGAAGAAGTTATTGTCAAGTTATTTGTACCCTTGGTAATAAACCCTATTTCAAGATCATTATCCAAATGAACATTGTTCTGTGGATTTATTATCGCGAGATTCGGAGTATAAACAAAATGGCCGGTAGGAGAAAGTATTCCTGGTTCAAACAACAAGAATCCGCTTAAGACAAATACAGAAAAACAAGTGATTATAAAAATTAATTTAATCAATTTCATTTTTAATCTGCAGCCTGTTAACCTCTTCTTTTGGAATGTTTTTCCTGAAAAATCTTTTTAGTTTTTTCCTGAATCTTTTGTCTTGATAGTCTTCTCCAATAAGACTTGATGCCAGATGTCTAAGTTCGTAAGTGATGTTTCTTTTTGGAGCATGCTCTGCAATATGCTTTGATTTGGAAAGGGCTTCCAGCATCTTTACATCATCCGGAAGTATTGCAAGAACAGGGGTGTCGGTTGCTTTTTCAATGTCATCTAGATTAAGCTCAAACTTCTTTTTTCTGACTTTGTTTAATACTAAACCAGTAATAGGTGTCTTTTTTTGCTTTGCTAATCTTACTGCTCTCATGGTCGTGCTTAAGGTTGGATAATCAGGAGAAGTGACAACCAAAAGCTTCTCAGAAGCGATTATAGTGGCAAGCATCTCTTCATTCAATGCTGGAGAAGAATCTATTAAAATAAAATCATAATTGTTTTTTATCTTTTTTAATTTTTCTTTTAGTATATATGGGCTTATCTTTTTTCCTATTAGTGCTCCAGGAATAATATGCAGATTTTCATCATATTCATAAATTGCATCAGATATATTGGCTCTTTTTAGAAGCGCGTCATGGATTGTTGTTTCAGGATCTGTTATTCCAAGATGAAGCCCGAGGTTTGGGGCAGAGAAATTTGCATCTACAATCAAAGTTTTTTTGTCAAATTCATTTGCAATTGTCGCTCCAAGATTTAAAGTAGTGGTTGTTTTTCCAACCCCCCCTTTTATTGAAATTATTCCAAGAGTTTTTCCTTTTGCCATTTTTCATCTACCTCTTTTTTATTATTTTATCATATCTTCTTTTAATGTATAGATTATTTTGTTTATTTCAACAGCTGTTCCGGGCTCTATCATGAATACAAGCTTATATTTGTCTTTTGATGAAACAGGCATCTCTATATAGCAGGTATCTTCACATTTATTGCTGAACAGACCCATTGCAAATTCCTGGTTTTCTGACAGTGAAAGCCTGTTTTCCCATTTGATATTCTCCAACGGCTCTATCAATAACAATTTTTCTTCAGTTCTGTATTCTTTTGATTCTGCTGCTTCTGCAACAGCCATTCCTGTTATTGAAGTGAGGCCTTTTTCTTTCTCCTTGATGTTTTTGTATATCAAAAATCTTTCTCCCTGATCCTCTATATATATCTCAACACCGCCATAACCAATTATATTTCCTGTGAGCCTTAAAGAAGTGATGTATATTGGATCTGGGCTGTTTGTAGATATTGAATAGGTCTGGCTTTCTTTTACTTCCATGTTAAGTATCTGTGATCTGAAGTCTGCTGAAAAGTGGCCTGTGATTCCAGAATCCTGAAAAAGCAGCAATGTTGAAACCAATATTAAAGAAACTGCTGTAAACAATAAGAATTTGTAGATGTTGTTGTGTGTTTTTTCCTGTATCATATTTGCCCCTCTTTGTTTTTTGTTTCTATGTTTTTATATTATATATATTTTTTTGATATCTTTAATTATATCCTTTTTTGATCTGTTCTTTTTGACTTTTTTATGCTTTGATTTATGCTGTTTCTTAATATACTTTTCTATTCTTTTTCTTTCGAGAATCATTAGGACAGAAGACACTCCTGCTAAGATAAATGCAAAGATTGTTATTGGAAGCAAAATTGTATTTGAACCAGTTATGTTTGCAACAAATGCTCCTGCTGCAAGATTCTTTGTTATTGCCGATATGAAAAGCATCATAATAAGACCCATCAATGTTAAATGCAGTATAGTGAACATTTTCTTTTTATTTTTAGATAAATGTGATTTTCTTGTTGATATCAATACAATAAATATTATCAACAGCAGTATTGTTGGAAGCAAATAGTAAGGGTTGGCGGTCTTATGAGGGAGAACCTTGATTGCCTGGCCTGTTACTGCACCTATGCCTGAGCCTATGAATTTTAGAGTTATATCTGCTTTTTCATCTTTTATTTTGTTTAGTATTATTCTTATGTCTGGTTTTCCGTCTGAATCAAGATCGATATTTTCTGCCTGTTTTACATGTAATTTTAATTCTATTGGATCTGATTCTATCTTTATTTCTGCTTTGTCTTCTTCAAGTTTTAATACTGTAATCCAGTGTGTTTCTTTTTTGTATTCAAAGGATATTTTTTGTTTTTCTTTTAGCTGGAAGTTTGATTCTTTTTCTTTTATACTGGCTTCTGTATCTTTTTCAGCTCCTTTTGCACATTCTTTTTCCTCTAATGGTTTTAATTCTTCTGTTCCGCAGCCAAACCAGTCTGTGCATTCTCTTGTTTGTGTTCTGTTGATGCATTCTGACCATTCAGTGCAGTGCCAGCTTTCACTGCAAGTATCATCTGTTTCATCATTATCATAAGGGTTTGTGCATCCAGGATCATCAGGATAATCTATTAATCCATCTCCATCATTATCTAATCCATCTCTACATTGTTCTTTTGTAGAGGAACTGCTTCCTCCTCCTCCACCTCCTCCTGAGCTTCCTCCACTTCCTGAGCTGGAAGATATGCTGAATCTCAGATGATAGCTTGAAGCCATTACATTTGATTCATTGTCTTCGCATAGGAAATAGTAATTATATGTGTTGCCGTTTGATAATCCTGTTACTGTAAAGTTATGCTCTGTTGAATTTGTATTGTTTATTTCAGTCATATTTTGCCATGAAATGTTTGTGTTTGTAGTATTATATCTACAGACAGCAATTTCATCTGTTGTTAGATGTATTGTTGTTGAAGTTGTTCCTGCTGATAAACTTGAGCTATTTGATGGAGATGTTGACTGGATATTTGGAGGATAGATATCAGGGCCTTCTGAAGTTGAAGCTGTGTCAGTTATGTTTGTATAATTTATATTGCCCTCTGTGTCTTTTGTGTTTATTCTTATAGTGTAAACCGTATCTGGATTAAGTCCTGTTGCATTGTAGTAATTGTTTGAGGTGTTTGCAACATTCAGATTATCTATGTAAATTATCGCTTCACTGAGGTCTGGATCAGAAGGATTTGTCCAGTTCCAGTAAATCCAAGTTGTGTTATAAGATTGTTTGGAAATGTTTGATACTGCTGAAGGAGGTGTTATATCAGGGATTATTATAGATACATTTACTGTTCTTTCTTCTGTGGAATATTCATTTCCGCTTGATTCTTTTGTGCGGGCATAGAATGAATAAGTTCCATTTGTAAGATTCTGCTCTTTGTAGACAAGAGTCCATGAGGAAGGGGAATGTTTGTAAAGATTAGTGTAATAATGCCTCATTATCCTGTCCTGGTCAATTGTCTGGTTGAACATTAAAAGCTCGTCTATAGAGCCGTTAAGGAACTCGTCAAAAGCATTTCTCAAAACTCCAACTCTTAGATCATAGGTGCTTGTTATTGATATTCCTGATTCTGCAGAGATATCTGTTGAGCCTATATTTTTTCCGTTTTTGTAAAAAGTTATATTTTCGTCTCTATCAGCCACTACAACAACATGTGTCCAGCCGTCTGAAGGAGTTATGTTTCCTGTACTTTGTGCATTTATAGCATAGCTTTGAGCTTTGAATGCCAGTTTGTTATTTTCATCAACATAAAATGCATATCCGTTGCTGCTGTCTATAGTGTCTGTAGGGTGAGTTTTTGCAAGTATTCCATTTTTTCCAGTGCTGTCAAGATTTATCCATGTCTCAAGTGTGAAATCTGATGTTCCTAGATTTAGTGATTCATGATTGGGTATGTTTATGTAATCGTCTATTCCGTCAAAATTATAAGTATTGTCATACACTCCATCTATCAATTCAGGAGAGCCGTGGATTCTTCCGTTGTTTTGCTGGGGGCTCATATCTACAGCATAAGTCGAATTTTCTTCTAATCCAGATTCATTGTCAAAATTCATAGCTAATAATCCCCCGCTGTTGTAGAAAGTATAGTTTGTTTGATTCCAGTTGAATGTTAATTCTTCAACGTCTGCACCATTTATAATGCTTACATTTACTGTGAAATAAGTGGTATTTATTGCTGCATTGTTTTCTGGAGTAGGATTTTTGTATTCTATCAATAATGTGCTAATATTTATAGGATAGGAGAATATCATCTGTGCAGGAATATTATATTTGTAATCTGCATAAGGGACGTTTTTTCCGTCTCCATCATTATAGCTTGCAAGAGATATTGTAGAACCTTCACTTATCTGTGTGTCAAGTATAAGTTCAATCTGGTTTGTTCCAGCAACATTTGTGCTTACTATATTTGCATCTGTCAGGATATCTCCGTTGTTGTCAATTCTCCATCCTTCTGTGCCTGAACCTGCAAGTAGAGGTTGTGTTGTGTTGAATATTAAGGTCAGTTTGTTTGTTCCGCTTTCAAAAGATGCATTTGTTAATCTGGGAGCTCTTCCATAGGTTTGATTATAGAAGTGATAATTAAGTGCAGCCCACCATCTTTCTGCTTTTTTTCTTAGTTCAGTGTCTGTTTTGAAATGAAGATTGTCAGGCAGAGGCCCTATATCATAGGTTATAGCTCCGTAAAGGATGTTTGAATCTTCATCCCAAAGATCCTGCTGTGCTTTTCTTATATTGTCATTGGTTGTCCTGTTGCCTGAAGGTTGGAAATGAGTCTGTCCAACAACAACACCCCCTGCATTGATGTCAGACATGAAATCAGAAGCCATTTGAGCAAGATTTGTTCTGTAGCATGTATAATCTCCATTGCATCCTGTTCCAGTTGTTGAAGAGTCTCTTTCTCCCTGGAAGAAAAGCAAAGCTTTAATCTTATTTTTTCCATTTGTAGCTTCTCCTATCTGTGCAACAAGGTTATTGTAATAGCTTCCTCCTTTCTGCCACTGGGTTATTGCAGAGCCTCCTGAAGCAGCTGCAACATAGGCCATTGGAATGTTTCCTTCCTGTATTATTAGATCAGCAAGATGGACCCATGATGAACCTATTGATGTTCCTGTATCTACAGGATCATTTGAGATTCTCCATGCATCATCTTCTCTATAGACTGTTGCAATGTATTGATTGGATGAGTTTAATGTCTGAGAATTATATCCTCTCATCTCTGCATTGGACTGTCCTGCCATTGCATAGATATCTCCAACTGCAATATCTGAAATTGAGTCTGTTACAGAATTGTTGTATTTGAATCTTACTTCTAATGAGCCCTGTCCAATAGGCTGGTCTGTAAGGTTTGCAGAGAAGCTGTTTCCTGAAGGTGATGAGTCAATTGATGTCCAGTTTCCATTGTTGAATCTTGCTTCTATTGTTTCTGGATTTCCTGTGTAAGTTCCCTGTATCTCTATATCTGATGTGTTGTCTGTGTCTCTTTGGAAAAGTATGTATTGTGTTGGATATGTTATTGTTATTGTTCCTGATGTTGCTGGTGGTTGGCTTGGTGTGTATGAGACTGTAACATTGTAAAGTTCTGGGTTAAATGATAAGTTTTCTGCTGTGAATTCTGCTTTGTATTGAAAATATGTGTTGTTTTGAAGGTTTAATGTTTGTGGAGACTGATCAGTTATATCTGTCAATGTTTCTCCTGAGCATGAAGAGTCATCGCAGGTTCTTACGCTGAAGTTTATGTTTGTAAATCCTCTATCATATATGTCTTGGATTTCTGACTGTGATAATGTTTTGTTCCAGATGCTTACTTCATCAACATAACCTACAAGATCTTGATTGTTTAATGCTGTATTTTTTCCTATCAGTATTGATGAATTCTTGTTGTATAAAGAAGTGAAGCCTGTATCTGCTCCTGAATCATCAATCTCAATTCCATCTAAGTAGATGTTTATGCTTTCATCTCCAGAGCTTCCATTCCATGTTGTTGTTAAAAGATGCCATTCTCCGTCGAATAAGTCTGAGGAAGATGCATCTCTTCTGAGATTTCCTCCTTCTCCATATAAGAAAAATCTGAGCATTCCATTGTTGCTTTTGTCTGCGGCAATATACCATTCTTCTTCAAGATTTTCATACTTGCTGATAAGATCAATCATGATATTTGATGTTCCTGTGTCTTTTATCCATGCTGAAACCGAAAAGCCATCAGGATTGTAGAGACTGGAGGAATCATTTATTTTTATATAATCGTCTGTTCCAAACTCTAATGCATTGTTTAATTTTCCTTGTGCTGAATAAGAAGCTCCATTATTAGAAGCATGATTATTGTAGCTAGAGCTGTCTTTTAATGTTCCGGAACCTTCATTAAGATGCAGTAGAAGGACATTATCTTTTTTGTTGCTGTTTAATTCTCCTGCTTTTGCTGTCCAAGAGATATTATTCCAGGATGCATTTTCAGCTCCTGTGAAAATTTGTGATGTGAAATTTCCAGATGTTGAAGAGTTTAATTTTAATGCATCAAGAGAGTCATTGAAATAAATTTTATTTAGATTTCCTGAAAAAAAGCTGTATCTTGTTTTTGTTGAAGAATCATTTATGTATGTTCCTGAATTTCCTTCTGATATTGATTCTGTTCCGTATGTGATTGTTGCATTATAGAAGTTTGGAGAGTAGCTTGAATTTTCTGTTGTAAACTTCACATTATATTGGAAATATTGGTTGTCTGAAAGTGACAAAGTTTGAGGAGATTCATCTTGGATGTTTGTCCAAGATTCTCCTGAGCATGAGGAATCATCACAGGTTCTTGCTGTTAGATTAAGTTTTGTTATCCCTCTTTTGTATAATGCTTTTACTTCTGATAATGATAATGATCTATTAAATATAGCAAGTTCATCAACTGTTCCTGCAAATGGAGCAACATTTGTTGCATCTCCTCTCTGGCCTAATATCACTGTTGCTGCCTGAATATCATTATTATGGCCTGAACCACTGTCAACCAATACACCATTTTCATAAAGATACATCGTCTCTCCAATTCTTACTGAAACAATATGGTCCCACTGGCCATTTACAGCTGTTCCTCCATCTTCACTTGTTCCAGCATGAGCTCTCCATTGAGCTCCATTTAATCCAACAACAAATCTTCCATTGCTATATTTGTCAATTATCCACTGATAATTTCCAGCAGATGGAATTGAAGTTGGTTTTGCCCAGAATGATATAGCAAAGTCTCCTGTTCCAAATGCAAGGCGTGAATCTGAACCTATAGACACATAATCATCTGTTCCGTCAAATGAAAGTCCTGTTTTAAATTTTCCAGATGCGCTGTAAGAAGCCCCATAATTTGTTCCATCATTTCCTTGTCCGCTTGTATCTTGGATAGTTCCTGAAGATTCATCAAGATGCATAAGAAGAACATTTCCTGTAAGATCTATTGATGGATTTTCTGCTCTGTTGTCTGGAATAGCTCCTGTATCTGAAATCCATGAGATATTATTCCATTGTGTTGAAGTTCCAGCATCAAATATTTGAGAAGTGAATTCTCCTGATGTTTGTCCAGAGGATAATTGCAAAGAGTTTTCAGTTTCATTGAACTTTACATTATTCAAATTGCCGTCTGAATAATTATACCCTGTCTTTGTTATTCCATTATCCAGGAAAGTTATATTGTAATCTGTTGAATTAGTTGTGTTTGTTGTATTTGTTTGATTCTGCTGGCTTTGGTTTCCTGTTGTCCCTACAATCAGAGTTCTTGTTCCTGTTGAAGCTGTTGTTTCATTATCTATTGCATAGGCTGAATAATTGTAAGTTTTATTTTCTAAGTTAGATTGGTTTGTATAAAAAATAAAATTGCTGTTGTTGAATTTGTAGAGGTTTGCATAATAATGCTGCTTTATCTCTTCTGCTGAAAGTGTTCTGTTATAGACTTTTAATTCATCTGCATACATGTTTGAATAAAATATAGTTCCTGCAGATTCTCTTTGGATAAATCCAACTCTGAACGGCAGTGCAGCTGTGATGTTTTGAGAGGATGCTGAAGAGATGTCATGTGTATGGGAGAGTTCCCCATTTTTGTAAAATGCTAAATTTCCGTCTCTGTCTGCAACAGCTGTAATATGTGTCCATCCGTCTGAAGGAGTTACTGTTTCTCCAGCAGTGTTTGGAGTGTCTATGGAGTCAGAATCTGCTCTTATTCTTAATTGATCTGAGCCAGTGAAGAACCACGAATAACCTTCATTTTCAAAATATCCTTTTGAAAGGATTCCACTAGTTCCTGAATTTACTCTTTTTACCCAAAGCATCATTGTAAAGTCAGAAGTTCCAAAGTCAAGATCTGAGCTGTCTGGAATATTAAGATAATCATCTGTTCCGTCTAGATAAATAGATTTTCCATATTTGCTTTCTGAGCTGTAATAAGCTCCATTATCTAAAGTTCCGTTGTGTGAATAAGAGCTTATGTCAACAGAGTAAGTTGAGTTTTCTCCTATTGCCAACGAATTATCAAAGTTTGACATCAGCAAAAGATTGTTGTCATAAAAAGTATGATTAGTATTATTCCAGTTGAATTTAAATTGTTCAAGATTATCTGCATTTGTGATGCTTATATTGATTTCAGTAAAGTTATTTGAAATGTTTGCATTGTCTGCTGGAGTTGGAGATACAAAAGATGATTCTATATTTCTGCTTTCATCTGTATTTATTGTTACAGGACTTGAGTTTGTTTCCGGGCTCCAGGAATTATAGTCTGCTGCTTTTACTCCCAACATCCATTCATCTCCCTCTGATGTTTGGGAGGAGTTCATTACATTTCCGCCGTATCTAGAACCACTGTAAAGTTGTTTTATATCTGATGCTGATAATGTCTTATTGTATATCAAGATTTCGTCTATCTTTCCGTCTAGGCGGTGCAAAGAGCTTCTATCTCCGATTATTACATTATTGTTTGAGCTTCCTGCCTGGACACTTACACTACCTTCTTTGT
Source organism: uncultured Methanosarcinales archaeon (assembly GCA_964521755.1). Taxonomy (GTDB): domain Archaea; phylum Nanobdellota; class Nanobdellia; order Woesearchaeales; family WJKL01; genus WJKL01. Next base: position 26,127 of record CAZFSZ010000010.1, read on the forward strand.
CCAGCTCTCCGTCAATATATATCTTAATCTCATTTGCAGCAGCTCTTTCATATACAGCAGCTAGGTGCACCCATTTTCCTGCAGAGATTGCTGATGAAGAACCTACAACATCATAACTGCCTGAAGTGAATGTTAATAATCCTGGTTTTCCATTATTTCCAACATAGAACCAATAGCCATCTTGGTTGTTTCCGCATCTGTCAACTATTGAACTATGATAGCTGTGAGCTGGTGCAGTAGTATCCAGATTAACCCATGCTGAAATTGTGAATGTATCTTGCAAGTTTAAGCTATGATCATTTTCACAGTTAAGATAATCATCTGTTCCGTCAAATTCAAATGAACTTCTAATTTTTCCTTCTGGGTTTAAGGATGCTCCGTTATATGTAGTGCAGTTGTTGTTTCCAGAATAATCCAAAGAGTCATTATTTAATGACCAGTAGCTGACTAATCCTTCTTCAATCAGTGTTGTTGCATTTAATACATTGTTTTTATACCAGTTGTAGATATAAGTTATATTGTCTCCTTCAGTATCTGATGCTGAAACTGTTCCAGTCAGGTTTTCAGCAGTATAATTTGTTGAAGGGTCTGTTGTTGTTAGGGAAACTGAAGATATTTCTGGGGCTGAATTTTCTGCAGAATTTATGTTAAAAGCAAGGTGCAAAAATCTTCCACTCTCTGTAGTCCAGTTCATAGTAGTTGTTATATTTCCCGGTTCAGTGCTGGATCCACTTTCCTTCCCTGCTTCACGTGCTACAGCCCATTGTTCAGTCTGTCCTGGGCCAGGACCCCAACTATTATTACTGACTCTTTTATCTCCTCCAATAATATCCATCACTATATCCCCAGATCCACTGCTAACATCAATAGAAGAACTAGTGCCTTCAAAACTATTAGTTTGGATTGGTCCAGTAGAATTAGACTGGTCAACATTATAATAATTAATAGCACCAATACCTGCTTTATTTTCTTGTTCTAATGTAACAACCACATCGTGTGTACCGCTGGGCGGGTTCAACAGTCTAAAAACATGGATACGCACTGTACCGATTCCTGAATCATATTCATTTGCAATCTGTGTCATGTTTGTTCCATTATAAGTAACGCCGGAAACTTCTTTTGATGTGCCAGGATCATCTAAAGTAACACCTACTATCAACATCCTATTATTATTAGAACCAACAGTATGAGAAAACGTAAAAGAACTTGCTTGTCCTGAGTTAGTAGAGATATTATCAACCGCAACAGAAGAAGCATATGTTAATCCAACTGCAAGTAATAAAACCAGTACAGTTATCCACACCTCTTTTTTGAATTTCACTATTTGGATTTCCCCATCTCTTCTTTCATGAAAAGTTCAATCTTCTTAGAGAGCATTATTGCGTTCTGTTCGCAGTATTTTTGGAAGTTATGATAAGTTTTAGAATCTATAGAAAGTGTTACTTTTTGCTTGCCATTGCCCTCTTTTTTACTCATCTTGGATAAAATTATTATCTTTTTAAAGAGATAAGGGCATTACTTATATTTAAATATTTCTATGTTCTTGGATATATTAATACTTCTTTGTAAATATTTAGATGTTTGTGGATGTATATATAAGATAATAATATTTTCTTACATATAACATTTAATACTTACATAATAAGACTTTTTTTTATTTTTAGGGATTAATACTTACTTTTAAGTATATTTTTACTTACTTTTATAAAAATTTTTAAATTATATAGTTAAAAACCATAATATTTATATATTAAAATACTTACATATATAGATAATCTTACTTATATTAAAGAAATTCATGAAAAAAGAAGCAAATATAGCAAAAAAAGGAAAAAAGTATGGGTCTGACTATTATGAAAAAGAACCAAATGCTGCTGTTTCTTATGGAGGTTACAAGAATCTAAAACCTATTTTAAGGAAAGACAGTCTCTTTAATTTTTTTAAATCTCCTGTTTTTGTTATCTCTTTGGTATTCTTTTTAGTGTTGACAGGAATTTATTTTTTAGCACCAGGAATAACTGGTTTTTTTACCGCAAGAGAGGGACTGATCGCTTATGAGAAAGATGTAAGCTGGGCAATGGATTCTGATAAGGAATACAGTTTTAGCATAGACGAGTATCCTTCTTTTTTTAACCTGAGAACATTCAGATTAAGCGGAAGCTATACAGGAAATGGAACAGTAAAAGCTTATCTTGAAACTTCTAATGGAACAAGGTTTTTGATATTTGACAATGGTACTATTGCAGAAGAAGAGCTTTCTGGAGTTACTTCTTATTTTGTTGGGGGAGAGCAGGATGTTCCAGAGGAAGCAGAGCCTGATTATGAGATAGGTGATATAGAAGAGGAAGAAGAAACAGAGGAAGGGCCTGAAGATGATAGTGAAGAAAAGCAAGAAACTGAAGATGATGATAAATTAGAAGGAGAAATAGCTGAAGAGCAAGAAGATGAACAGGGGGCAGAAGATATTGTTGAAGAAGAAAATGAAACAGAGGAAGAAACAATTGAAGAAGATTCAGATATTACAGCAGAAAATGAAGGCAATATAACAGAAGAAGCGAATATTTCTAAGGAGAGTGCAACTAAGGAGGTAAATTTAACTGAGGAAGTTAACATCACTGAACCTAATTCAATTCAGGAGAATATTACAGAGGAAATTAATATTAATAAAGAAAATTTAACTCAAGGAAATATTACAGAAGAAACCAATCTAACTAAAAATATTACTAAATCTGTTGAACTAAATATTACAAATGCAACTGAAATTAATAATACTAATATATCTGAGGTAAATATAACAGCAAATATTTCTAAAATTAATGCTACAGACAATTTGACTTACAATATTAGCGGTTTTAATACTACAAATATCTCTGAAATCAATGCTACAGGGAATTTTACATCTAATATGACTGGAAATCTAACTCAGAATATCAGTCAGTTAAATATTACAAATACCACTGGAGCAAATATTAGTGAAGTAAATGTTACTGAGAATATTAGTTTAGATAATTTTTCTGAAAAAAACATTACTGAAGAAATCAATATCACAGAAGAGGCTAATATTACCGAGGAAATAAATCTTACAGAAGAGATAGTTCCTTTGAGTATCTACAAAAATGTAAAGATAATGGATGTTGAGTTTCACCATGAATGGAAGAATAACTGGGGCATAATAACAGAGCTTGTTCTTGCAGTTGAGAATACTGAAAACAAGTCTGTAGATATAAAATATCTTGTATTGGATGTTGAAGGTTATGATGAGCCCTATATCTTAGAGATACCTGTGACAAAGGTTATAGAATCAGGAGAGAAAAAAGATATTGTAATACATTCTCATTTTTCATATGCTGAGGACAAAAAAAGAAGAGTGAGGATCAGGATAAAGGACAAAGAAACTTTGATCATGAATTCAAAGACAGTGGTTTTTGATCCTAAAAAAGCAGTGCAGATAAAAGAACATGGATTTGAAGCAATCTGCAGTGAAACATGTTTGCTTCCTCCTGGCTTGAATAACACTGAATATAAGGTTGTATTTGAAGTTAGTTCCGGATTGCTGGAGATAAACAAGATTGACTATGTTCTTCATAATCTCTCGAAAGAATTCAACGCATCTGTTCTTGAAGAGTTTTATAAAAAAGTGAAGGAAGATCCAGAATATGATGCAGTAATTGATTCTGTAGATCATGACAATGAGACTGATACCTTGAAAGTGAGATTCCATCATGATTCTGTAAATGCTCAGCCTATCTTTGTGAAAGGAGATGTGGAATATTCCTTAAACCAGGGTGCTGCTGCTGCAGGAGAGAATGTAACTTTGACTGTATACAATTGGAATAACAGAAGATTTAGGATACTGGTTGGGAAGCATACAGAAGCTTTTGAGTTTGGAGAAGCAAGGAGTATAAGGCTCAGAAATAATATAAAGAATGCTGCAAGAGACAGGGTTCAATCCAGAATAGAGCTTGTAGACAGCTTTACTAATGAGACTGTGCTTTCAACTGATTCTGAGGAAACTGTTATTGATGAAGGAGAGTATAACATCAGGATAGCTCCTGAAAATATGACTGTGAAAAATATTGAGATAAAGGATATAGGTGTTTATGATGATGTTGAGCAGCTGATTGATGTTGATGATGTCCCAAAGGAAAAAGAAGGCAACTATACAGAAGTCTATGCTATAGACCCTACTAAATTTAACTTTACAAATGCAACTGTAACTGTAACTGCAAAAGGAACAAAACTTTACAAATGTAAAGACTGGAACTTCACAGAGCAGGAATGTTATGGCGAATGGGAACTGTTTAAAGAAAATCTTGTTCCTGGAGAGGAATATACTTTTGAATTGACTCCGCAAGATCCTGGTTTTGGAGAGATAGTAAGCAGTTGTGCAGCTGAGGATGATGAAACTGTTCCCGGCACATTTGCAGATTCCTGCGATG
>CAZFSZ010000011.1:0-5994 GCA_964521755.1 uncultured Methanosarcinales archaeon
TATACTCTGCTTTATCTACAGATTCTTTTATGAAAGTTAAAGTTTCATAAGCATCGTCTATTTGAGATAAATTGTATTCTGGCCATGAAATCTTTCTTGAATCTTCAGGCTCGTAGAAATTTTTTTCTCTGAGCAATGGAACCATTGCTCTAAATTCTTTGTTTGGAAGTTTTGGCATATTATCACTTATAATATATATGAATATATATTTATTTTTTATTGTAATACAACACCGAAATCTTTATATATATGAATATATATTATTAACATATTATGAGGAAAATTAACATGATAAAAGGAAAAATGCAATTAGTAGATGATATCGCTCAGATCTATGAGAAAACAATAACTAAGTTTGGAACGGGGGCTAAAATTGATGCCCCTAAAGAATTTATAGGAAAGAAAGTTTATGTTCTTGTTAGAAAATAAATTCTTTTTAGTTAGAGTTTCCGCGCAACGCCTATAAAATAAAAAGAGTCAAGCAACATAATCATTAAGGATTATATCTAAAGTTAATTTTACTGTTTTTTTGGGAAGCGGATCAAATTTTTCTGCCTGTTTGATCTTTTGAAGAATATATTTCATGTGGCTTTCTATTGAGTTAACTTTCTCAATCTTTATAACATTATATTCCTCCTGTATCTTTGACCGGTTATTATACAGCCAGTCCAAAGGGGCTAGTTTAGCTTCGACTTTTTTATCATTTCTTGTATATATCGCATACTGCAACATTTTAAAAATCATAAAAAAAAGTCTTATAAAAAGGTTATTATTACATAGAACAATCTTTATAAAGAAGGAATGTTTTCTGGAAATTATGAGGGGGTTACTGAAAGAGATCGGCAGAGTAAAAGAAAGCTCTGTAAAAAAAAAGATAAATTCTCGTATAAAGGAATTCAAAAGCTTCAGGAGAAAAAAAAGCCAGGATATCTTCAAAGAGCTTTGCTTCTGCATCCTGACTGCAAATTCAAATGCAGAAAGATGCATGGATGTGCACTGCAATGTAGGAGACGGGTTTTTGAACCTTAGCAAAGCAAAATTAAAGAACAGGCTTAAGGAATGCGGAGCAAGATTCCATACAAAAAGATCAGGATATATCTATGAATCAAGAAGATATAAAGATACCTTAAAGGGCGTTCTTTTGCATTTCAAGGATGAGCACAAAAGAAGAGAATGGCTTGTAAAGAATGTCAAGGGAATAGGATATAAAGAGGCATCTCATTTTTTAAGGAACATAGGCTATTCAAACTACGCGATTATTGACTTTCATATACTAGATGTTCTTGCAAAATATAAAGTCATAAGAAGGCCCCAGAAACTTGATCAAAAAAGATATCTAAAGATAGAGGAAAAATTAAAAGATGTTGCTGAAAAGGCAGAATTAAATTTGGCTGAGCTGGATTTATATCTTTGGTACCTTGAGACAGGAAAAGTATTGAAATAACTATTTCTTCTTGTTCAAAATAACTTCATTGTGAGGATAAGCAAATCTGATATCTTTTTCTTTGGAAATCCTGTCATATATTTCTTTAGTTATAATACTGGACACTCTCTGAAGTTTTTTAGTTGGAGAAAAATATCTTACTCTTAAGTTTATTCCATTATTGTTAAAATAGGTCAAAGCATAGGGCTGTTTTTTGGTTTTTTTAATAACTTCTTTGGTGTGTTTTTTTGCAGATTCTACAGCTATCTTTATAGCTTTGTCTATGTTGCTTTCATATGTTATGATAGTTGAAACCTGGTCCAAGATATATTCGTCCTCCTGTGTGTAATTTGTGATATCCTGCTCAAAAAGCTTGGAATTTGGGATCATAACTATCCTTCCGCTATTTTCTTCTCCCCCAATTATCCCGCCTATCTCTTTTACATATATATGAGTCAGAGAAATATCTTCAACATCCCCTCTTACATTTCCTATTATTATTCGGTCTCCTATCTCAAAAGGCCTTTTAATCACAACCATTATCCATCCTGCTATTCCTGTAATCGGTTTTTGCAGAGCCCATCCAAGAGCTGCTGAAAACAGACCAACAGAGACTCCAAGACCTGTCCAGGAGCCTGCATAAGTAAATATTGCAAATATTATAAGCAGCAATATAGTTGTATATCTGAATATCTTAGAAAAAATCTTTATATTTGATTTTTGTTTTTTTGTTTTTGCTCTTTTTAGAAGCGATCTCTTGATTAGATTAAGAAGTATATTAAAGATTACAAGAAAGATAGCAAGTATGATTATTGTTCTAAATAAAGGAATTATCCTGTCGCCCATCTCAGATATTACATCAAACAAGGAAGCCATGTTTTTTAATTATAGTAACATATTTAAATAAGTTTCTATTAATCTACATCAGATGGCAAACAAAAAAGAGGGCATAAAAGGAAAGATAAGCCATATAGTGCATTATCATCCTCCGGAATTTCTTATTAAAGACGCTCTTCAGGTTATAATCGGGTCTTCTATCCTGGCTATCCCTATTGGATTTACTGAGGAGACCTGGGAATTGGGAGGGAGTTTGCCTCTGATGAACATATTGGGCTTGTTCCTGATATCTATCCTGTTTATCTCTGCATTTACTTATTACAACTACCATAAAAGACATGGATTAAAAAAACATTTTGGTGAATTTGTCAAAAGGATAATCTCAACTTATCTGGTCAGTTTTTTGGTTGTCTCTGTCCTGCTTTTGATGATACAGAGAGCGCCTTGGACAACAGACTGGCTTTTGGCCTTGAAAAGAACAGTTATTGTAACTTTTCCGAGTTCGATGAGCGGAACAATCGCTGATACTATAAAATAAAAGGGGTGATAAAATGGCAAAAGGAGGTAAAGCTGTGAAGGACCTTACTGGATTGACTCTTACTTTTGTAGCTTCTCTGATATTGATACTGCTTGGTATTGTGTATTTCATGATAACAGTGTGGATTATCAAGATGGGAGCTTCATGGGCTGGATACAAGGCAGTTGAAGGAAGCACTGTCATATTGACAGCTGGAATTGTTACTGCAGCTGCTGTTATAGGGTCTGCAATACAAAAATAAGCTTTTTTTAATTTTTAGAGGTGATATGATGATAAAAAGACTAAAAAAAGAGATGAGAAAGCATACAACTATGGCTATTTCAGGAGCTTTTGCCTTGATCATAGCTTTAGTCTGGAGGGATGTTATACAGAAGATGGTTGACAGTTTTGTCTTGAAGATGGGGCTGTCTGAAACCGCCTACTGGTATGATGTTGCTGTTGCTTTTATTGTAACCATTGTCTGTATTATAGGCGTATTGGTATCTTCAAGATACAGTGTAAAAGAAGAATAATTCACAAAATATTTAAACTTTAAAGATATAATCTGAAATATGAAACAAGTTGGCAGCTGCCGAAACTGCGGAAGAAGCGTTTATGTCAATGATATAGACCTTTGCAAGAGATGCAACCAGGAAGTTGGCCTTGAAATTCTAGAAAAGCTTGATTATGTTGATGAGCCTAAAGAGAAAGAAGGTCCTTCTATGGAAGATTTAGGATTAGAAGAAGGAAGCGAAGTTACTGAAGCTGGGGAAGGAGGAGATGAAGAGGAACAGGATCCTGCTGAAGAGCCTCAGAAAGTGGAGAAAAAAGAATAATCAGTCTGATATATCCAGATATTTCTGGACTTCAGTATATTTTTTATTTGGTATTATAAACCAGGTTTCCTGTTTTTTGCTTGCAACTCTTCCAGTTATTGATTTATCTGGAAGATGCTTGTACAAAGGAAACTTAAAAGCCTGATTTTCTGTATATTTATATTTGTTTACTAGATAATTAATAAAATCTTTTTCAAATTCTACAGCGCTTTCCAAAGAATCAGACCTTACCGCTTTTTTGTCTTTGGTATGATATCCTGGAATGATCTGTCCAGTTCTTTCTATCAGTTCTTCAATCGGTGCGATCTCCAAGATATTATAGCTCATTCCTCTAATGCAGATTTAATGATATTATAAACCTTGGGGTATCTGTCTATATCTCTAAGATCAAGGTGCAATGGCTGGGTAGTGCTTCTGCAGGTTCCGTTTATCACATAGTTGTCTGCTCCTTCCAGTAATGCGCTTTGTCTTAATACTGCTCCGTCTCCGTCTTTTCCATCCATGTCACAGCCAGAGCCTAAAATATTGTATATGGGTATATCTGGAAGCGGAGCTCTGTTAAGCTTGTTTATGAAAAGGCTATTTGCATTCATATCCCTGCATTCAAGACCCTCACCTGTTACAGGGCAGAGCCTTGCTATATCTCCAGAAATACCTTTGTTTGGCGTTCCTATCATGATCAGTTTGTCTGTGTTTTTTTCTCCGTATATCTGAAGATATTTTCTTGCGACCAGCCCGCCCATGCTGAAAGCGACAATCCTTACTTTTGGATAGCCTGTCCTGTATTTCAGGGTCTGTATCAGCTCATTTAACCTTAATGCGTATGTGTCTATGCTCTCTGATTTTGTCTGTACAACAACATAATTCTCAGGCTCAGCAAATATATCAAAATAATAACTGCCTCTGAAAGTCATCGGAATGTCAGGCAGTCCAAAGATTCCCATGGGAATATCTTTTACTGAAGTGAACAGAGTTATAGAGCCTGCATCAATATAATTATCTTTTTCCAGCTGGTTTTGTATCTTGTTGAATCCTTCAAGGCTGTACTCTGCTGAGGTCTCTTTGTTTATAGAATGGCCGTGAAGAAAAATAACAGGAAAGTTATCATCTTTGTTTTTGCATTCTCCTGTACAGCAGTCTTTGCAGTTTCCTAAAATACAGCACTGCGGAACAGGCTCTTTTATGGTTATGTTAATAGATGCCTGAGTTATCTCTGGAAGCTGTATTGGAGTTAAGGTTATGTTGATTATAGGAGTAAAGATGTAATTAGTTAGGGTGCAGGATGTATTTTTCATAGTTGTGTTTGTAATATTTTGACTGCATGACTCTATCTTTTGCTTTAATTGGGTTAAGTTAACTAAAGTCATGCTGTTGAATTCTTTGATTTTTGAATCCAATTTTAATGCTAAAGAAAGGTTTAAAGGCTGCTGAGTAAGATATATAAGTTCTTTTCTTGCATCTTGAAGGTCCTGAATTTTTTTGTTTCTTGATATGATGATTTCTGAGATGTTTTGGTTTAAAGATGAAAGTTTTGTTTTTGTGTTGTTTATATGGGTGTTTAATGTGTTAATCTCCTGGTTTATATCATAGTTGTAATTTCTGTATTTTTTATTTATTTTTTTTAATATGCCTGTGCTTTTGTTCAGCAATATTTTAACATCTTCTGTTGATACAAGACTGCTGTATGCCTGCTGTTTTCCTTTTAACCTGCTTAGCTCTGTTGTTCTGTTCTGAATATATTTTTTGATATTTTCTTTTGTCTCTTTTTCTTCTTTTGTAAGATTATATCTTAGTCCTACAAGGATGCTTCTTGTTGTTGGTTTTTCAGAAGTATGGCAGAGGACGGTTCTTCTGCTGTTGCACCTCATGTCAAAACGATATATGTCAAGCCCGTTTCCAAATCTTTCTGCCTTTAATGTGTATTCCTTGTTGAAAGGAACTGCAGGCCTTATTGTAAAACTGTCCTTGTCAACAGTCTTGTTTCTGCTTATGTCAAGAAATTCATAGGTGCAGACAGCCTTGCAGAAAGGATTTGTCGTAAGAGAAGAATGGAACTTAACTGTATCCTCCTGATTGTGCTCAAGCAATAAGACTTCCTTGTCTGCTTCTAATTTGATGATTATATCGTTTCCAAGGAGAAAATTAAGATAAAGGAATATCTTGGTCCCTGATGCTGCAAGTATAGCGACCAATGCAATTGAAATTATGACAACAAGAAGTTTGTTCTCTTTTATTATCTGCTTAATCCCTTTTTTTGGTTTCTGTTTCATATATTTACAAATATAAGTTTTGTATGTTTAAAGATGTTTCGTTATTTATAGAAGTGTAATTTATTCATCACAGCTGAAAAGTCAGCTGGCACCTTCGTGAGTTTCCTCGCT
>CAZFSZ010000011.1:6094-24599 GCA_964521755.1 uncultured Methanosarcinales archaeon
CTGCTCGTCAAGCTCACTTACATACCTGGGAATTTTCCTTTGAATTTATTCATCACAGCTGAAAAGTCAGCTGGCACCTTCGTGAGTTTCCTCGCTCTGCTCGTCAAGCTCACTTACATACCTGGGAATTTTCCTTTGAATTTATTCATCATCTTCTGCATGTTCTTAGGGGATTTTCCTTTGAACATCTTTACCATCTTTTTGCTCTGCTTGTACTGCTTGATAAGGTCTCTTACGTCTTTTGTTGAGACTCCCGCTCCTTTTGCAATCCTGTCTATCCTTGAAGCAGAGATAATATCTGGATTTTCAAGCTCTTCCTGGGTCATCGAGTCCATAGCTATCTTCCATTTCTCAAGCTTTTCCTCCTGTACATCAAGCATTTCTTTTGGCAGTTTTAGCTGGCTCATCCCGGGAACCATCTCCATAAGTTTTGAAAGAGAGCCCATCTTTCTCATCGCAGACATCTGTTCATAAAGATCCTGGAGATTAAAATCTCCTTTTAAGAATTTCTTTGTGGCTTTTTCTGCTTTTTCCTGGGGCATCGCGTGCTTTGCCTTTTCTAACAAAGCCTCAATATCACCCATGCCCAATAATCTTCCGACAAAGCCTTTTGGATTGAATTTTTCTATATCATCAACCTTTTCCCCTATTCCTATGAATTTTATTGGGGCTTTTGTGGCAGCGCAGGCAGTTAATGCACCTCCTCCTTTTGCAGTTCCATCCATCTTTGTTGCAATAACTCCTGTTACACCGCATGAATCATGGAATGCTTCTGCTTGTTTCTGGGCAGCCTGTCCGATATCTGCTGAGATCACAAGAAGTTTTTCATCAGGATTGATCAGCTTGTTCAATGAGTTTATCTCCTTGATAAGATCACCAGACAGTGCGTCCCTTCCTGCTGTGTCTATGAATATTATGTCAAATTTTTCAAGCTCATCTTTGTATTTTTTGTATATTTTTTCAGGGTCTTTCTCTTTTTTTTCGATAAAACAGGGAGCATTTATCTGGTCCATTACCTGCTTCAGCTGGTCCGGAGCAGCAGGCCTGTGAACATCCAAACCAACAGCAGCAACCTTTTTTCCTCTTTTCTGAAAATATTTTGCAAGCTTTCCGATTGTAGTTGTTTTTCCAGAGCCGAAAAGCCCGACCATCATTATTTTGAATGGAGATTTTTTTGGCTTTATTTCTGCTTTTTCCTCTCCAAGAAATTTTACCAGCTCTTCATATACAATGTTAACAAGATGCTCTCTTTTTGTGAGTCCAGGAGGTGTTTCCTCCTCCAGGGCTCTTTTCTTTATCTGATTTGTGAGATCAAATACCAGCTTTACATTTACATCTGACTGAAGCAGGGCTTTTTGGATGTCTTTAACCAGTTCATTAATCAGTTTCTTGTCTACTAAAACCGAGCCTGCTATCTTCTTCAAAGTATCTTTCAAGCTTGAGCCTAATTTTTCTAAAACCATTGTATAGTGCTATTAGAATTAGCTATTTAAATGTTAGGGTTTTAAAAAAGAAAAAATAAAAAAAATTATTCTGTTTCATTAACTCCTGTTTCTTCTTCATCTACCTCTGTATAAAGGAACCTATACCAAGGAGCTTTCTCTTTTATCTGGCCTTCTGTGTTGATGTTGAATCTTTTTGTGGCTCTTCCTTTGATAAATCCAAAGAATCTTACTTTTTGTCTAGCTTTTAGCTGCACTGCTCCTGTCTCATTATCAACGTCTTCTATGGTTATATTTTCAAATCTCTGGATTCTTTGCTGATATCTTTCCTGGAATCTTTCAAGGTTTGTCTGAAGTCTCTGTCTTGCATTTTCATCCTGCACTTTTGTCAATGCATTTTCAAGTCCTGTGTTTATCCTCTGCCTAAGCATGCTCAGATTTTCTGACTGAAGCATCTGCTGGGCTCTTTCTCTGACTTCTTCTCTGGTTTGATTTAGGGTTAGATTTCTAGACTGGATTCTTTCCCTGATCTCCTTTTTTGCAGATTCGATTTCATTGTTTATCTCTTCCTGTGTTGAATTGATCGCTGCTGCAGCTGCTGCCGTTATCTTATCCACTGTATTTTCTTCATTACATGGACATCCAGAAAGTACTGCTGGGGCTGCTAGAAGAAATACAGTCATTAAAATCATTATTTTTTGTTTCATATTAAATACCTCATTTTTAAGAATAATATAATGCAAACATTTAAATACTTTTTTATGAATTTTAGGTTTAGAGGTGTATGGATGAACTTTTCTTCAATCTGGGACAATATAATAAACAACAAATATTTGATAGGATTGGTAATATTTATCAGTTTTTATGTTATTGCTGAATTGATCAAGTTCATAACTGAAGGCATATTTATCAAGTTTGCAAAGAAAACAAAAACAGATTTGGATGATTTTTTCATCGAGAAAACCAAAAAGCCTTTTTCTATTCTTCTTATGTTTATCGGAATAAAGCTGGCATTTGTTGTTATAGACCTTGGGGGAAAAGTAGGCGATATAGTTAACCACATTATTGATTCTATAATTGTTATTGTTTCAATTTATATTGGCATCACTTTGCTAAAGCTGCTTATCGATTTCTGGGGAGAGAATTTTGCAGAAAAAACCAAATCAAAAGTTGATGAACACCTGATAAGTGTCGTGAAAAAATCATTGACTGTTGTTTTTTTTATCGCTGTATTTTTAAGCATATTGCGGGTATGGGGGATTGAGATAGGTCCTTTATTGGCAGGACTGGGAATTGGGGGTGTTGCTATTGCCTTTGCTCTTCAGAAAACTCTTGGAAATGTTTTCGGCGGGATATCGATGATATTTGACAGGAGCATAAGCGTTGGAGATGTGGTTGTTTTGGAGAATGACCTGAGAGGAGAGATAGTTGACATTGGTTTAAGAAGCACAAAAGTGAAGACTTTTGACAATGAATTTATCATTGTTCCGAACGGAAAACTGTCAGAAATGAATATCCACAATGTTGCAAAGCCTGAGCCTTCGGTAAGGATAATCATCCCTTTTGGGGTTAAATATGGGAGCAAAGTAGATAAAGTAAAGAAAACTGTATTGAACGCGATTGATAAGCTTGAATATTTGGATAAAAACACCAAAGACAAGAAACCGCTGGTAAGGTTTATGAAGATGGGAGATTCTGCATTGTTGTTCAAGGCTTATTTCTACATAAAAAGCTATAAATACAGGTATGAAGCAATAGACCAGTCAACAACTATGATATACAATGCACTGAACAAGGCAAAGATATCAATACCATTCCCGCAGATGGATGTTCATTTGAAAAAGAAGTGAAATAATCTTTCTTTGATTAAAATTGTGTTAAAAATTTAGCTAAATCTATCTCTTGTTTTATTTTTTCTTCATATTCTTTCCATAAGGGTTTTAAAACTTCATCTCTAAAACTATCGCTGACAATACATTCTGGACTTGAATATTCTGTTTCTTCTCTTATATAAGAATGCAACATTTTGGCTTTCTTACAAAGAGCTTGATCCAAATTCAAGATTAGTTTTCCATAAGCTGAAATAACTTGGTCGCAAAAGTCTGTTGAACCAACATGTAATATATTGCCTGAATCAACAATTTGAGGTGCAGTAAGTCCATCTCCTTTTCGATCCATTGAAAAATAATTAAGAGCAAAGATAATAGATTCTACTGTCCTATCTTCTCCTGCTCTTTCAAGCCAAATATCTAATTCAGCATCTAATGTGTCATGTGTGTGAATATGAAGTTTTGGTGCGAGTCCAAACGTCTTTTGTCCTGTAAAATCAAAAATAGGCCCTTCTATAGTTATTCTCTTTGTTGGGCCATATCTAACAGAAATCCATCTTTTTGGAAAACCATTTTTTTCAAGATAATCTCCCATGATTCTTTCAACATAATCTTTGCACATTATTTCATGTTCTGTTCTCATCCCTTTTGATTTTTTATTTAAGGGCATAGAATCATAAGATTCTCTTTTCTCAATAAATTCATTATACAAATCTTCTCTATCTTGCAAATCAAAAAGAGTAACTGGAACCACAGTCTTAAAGATAGTATCATTTGCTCTTTCAATAACTTCTTTTGGTTTTATCATATACTAAATAGAATATTAAGAAATTTAAAAACCTTCGGCATTTTCCCACGAAAAAAAACTCAAAAATTCTATTCCCACAATTTGGATGCATAAAACAAAGAAATAACAAAAACTCGCTGCTAGGAGCTATCTACGGACTAAAGTTTGCAGTATTGCACTCCTCGCTTTGACAAGCGAGTTTTAGGGATTGAAAATTTCATACCAAAGTAAGGGGCATTACACCTATGAAATTTTCAATAAGTTTTCTTTTTTGATTTAAACCTTATTTGAACTTATTTCATTTTTAATTGCCTAGAGAATGGAATGTTAGGATTTAGTTCTTAATTTCATTAAAAAAGCGAACATTTATATATAAGTTTATATATTTAATTATATAAGTTTATATAAACTTCAAAAAAGGTTTAAACACAAAAGGTGTTTAAATCATTAGGGGAAGCAACTTTAAATCCACAGGGGGTGGATAATGAAAAGTTGTAGAAAAGGTGATCTTACATGCAAAAAACCAAACAAAAAATAATCCATTATCCAAGTTTGAAGACAGTTTTAATGGTGGAAGAGACATTGAAAAAAGCAAACAATTTATTATCAAGAGAAGAATTGAAAGAGAAACTACCTAAAAAAGTAATGCATCAAACACTTAATTTTATCTTGGAATATTTGGAAAATAGTGGAAAAATAATAGATGGTAGAAAAGGAATATTATGGGTTTTTAATCCAAGCTCTAAATTAGATAAAGCTATAAAAGCAGGCGTAGAATTATGAGTTTTAAAGGAAAACCAGTAAAAGTCTTAATAACAGGAGATGCTAAAGAAGAATTTGAGAAATTGAATGAAACTGTAGGTGAAGAAATCTCCAAAGGAGTTACTGGAAGCGACCATCAAACTTTATTTAATTCAATCAAACAAAAAATTGAATTACTAAGGGATAATCCTCAATATGGAAACCACCTAGAAAAAAGAAAGATTCCAAAAGAATACATTTCCAAATATGATGTAAATAACTTATGGAAAGTAAATCTTGCAGGGGTCTGGAGAAGGGTTTATACTATTAGTGGAAGCGAGATTGAAATTATTTCTTTAATTCTAGATATTTTAGACCATAAAAATTATGAGAAAAAAGCACCAATAAGAAAACTTTTTATATTATCCAAAATTTAATAATTTAAAGATGGCATTGAATATAAGACTTGCTAAAATTCAAGGTTCAAGAGAAAGAAGAGATTTAGAAGAAAGGATGGGTTTAGCAAGAAAACATTTGTTTACTCCAACTGATGATGAAGTATTACAACAAGCCAATGAAAATGCTAAAAAGTTTAGAGAAAGAAAAATAGCTGAAGCAAAAGCAGTGGATTATACTGAACCATCAAGTAGTTATAATCAACAATCTGAAGAATATAAACAATAAGTAGTGCTTTTTTCTCGATTGCAACTAACATTTTCTATACCTAAATTGCCAGATTTAATTTATAGAAACCTTTGGGGCATTAGTTTCAAAGCTAGATTCATTTATTCTTCATCATTTTTTCTAATATTTTAATCCATTCTGGAACTTCAACTTGTAGATTGGGTGTTTCCATTTTTACATCACTCCTTTTATAGCAATATACCTAAGATAAGCTGAAAGAGTTATAAATCCACTCAATGATGCATTCATCTTCAGTTTCTCTAATTGCTCCTTGTCTACAAGGAACTTTACAATATGGTTCTTGTTCATTTTTATCTCTATATTTTAAAGCAATCTGATTAAAACTCCCTTTTTTATTACTGAATGTTTTTTACTTATAAGCCTTGTGGCCCATTTGTGGTCACAAATTGATATATTCTTTTTTATAAATGAACCATCAATTGTTTTTTTTTCTAATTTCTCTAACTTTTGCCTACCTTATGGTCATAAATTGTCCATGTTGCTTATAAACAATTGATTCTAATGGGTTATATGACAAAAAAACAAGATTATGAAGAATCATGGAATCCAATTATGGGATTTATCGCATTAATTGGAATTGCAAGTATAGTAATCTATGAAAAAACAAAGAATATTAATTTTGCTGAAATATTTAATCCGTCAAAGATTATCAATAAAGAAGTCATAACTTATATTGGATTGATTTTATTTTCTATATCTATCTTAGTAATGATGATTAAAAAGATAGCTAAGGATTTTAAGTGTTATAAAAATAAAAAATTAAATTTTGATTGTGAACTGAATCAGATAAAGAACAATAATGAACTCAATAAACTGATTAATGAAGAACCACAATTAGCTAAGAAATTCAAAGAAGAAATTAAAAAGATAAGACAGAAACTTAGCAAGGCAGAAAGAGAACAAAAAGAAAAAGAAAGAATCAGAAAAAAAGAAGAAGATAAAGATGAAAAACCCTAATATAAATCTTAAAGAATTAAAAGAAAGAAGAAAGGAAATAAAAGAATTCTAATCTTAAGTGGGGTTCTGCTCAGAAGAAGATAATTAAATAATTTCCCATAAAAAAGAACGCAAAAGTTCATAGATGGGTGTTCATATGAAAAAGAGATAAAGATTTTTATAGTTTAGTTTATTATATTAAATTATGACAAGACCAGAAGAATATTTACCCGAAGCCCACTATAATATCTTAAAACAATGGGCAGATGAAAAAGGAATAGATATTGGGGATTTCGAAGGCAAACTCACTTCTGAACAGAATGAATATTATAATCAATATATGGAAGAGAAAATAAAAAAACATCTTGACATATTATGGCATTATAATAAAAAAGGCCCTGTTTCTGACAAACCTTATAGAACCATTGACTCTTTAGTCTAAAAATAACATCAGGTTTATAAAATAAGTTTCATTATAAAATCATATGGAGATAGATGATAATATCAAAGATGTAGAAACTGATATGGATCAGGAACTCAGGAGAATTAAAAAAATACTTGACGATCCACATGTAAAGAAAGACGAAGAATTCTTTAAAAAAACATACGATGCTTTTGCTGACTATGTAAACAGATTTAGGAATGAATTAAAAAAATATGATGCTACCAATTCCCAACCGTAATTTAATTATTTCTTAGGGTTCATCACAAAGTACAAGCCTGCTAATATAAACCCTGCTGTGTACCAGCTGATATTCCAAAAAGATATTACAGCCAGGTCCTGCAGAAGATACAATACACCTGCAATCAATGCGATCCAGGCTAAGCCTTTGCATTTGTCAGATTTCTTTTTTGCCATTAAGAATCACCTCTAAGAACAATATTATGATTTTAAGTATTTAAGATTTTCTAAATATGATGATTAAATCTTAAACTCGATCTCTTTATTCTCAATGTTGTTTTTTATCTTTTTTATCAAAGAATTCAGTTTTACCTTAAACTTAACTTTTCCGTTTTTGTTTGTACGGACAGCGACTGTCTTTGCTTTCTGCTCTTTCTCCCCTATTGTAAGGAGTATTGGAATCTTCTCTATCTGAGAATCACGAACCTTTTTTCCTGTTGTCTCTGCCCTTAGTGCAGAATCCACTCTTATGCCTGCATCTTTAAGCTCTTTTTCAACCTCTTTTGCATATTTGTTGAATTTTTTTGAGACTGTAATGACTCTCAATTGAGTAGGATTCATCCAAAGAGGGAACCACCCTGCAAAATGTTCAATAAGTATTCCCATGAACCTTTCCAGTGAACCGTAGATGGCTCTGTGAAGCATTACAGGCCTGTGTTTTTTGCCGTCTTTTCCTTCATAAGTAAGGTCAAATTTCTTTGGCATTGAAAAATCCAATTGTATAGTTCCGCACTGCCAGCTTCTGCCTATTGCATCCTTTACATGGAAATCTATCTTTGGCCCGTAGAAAGCTCCGTCTCCAGGGTTTATCTTGAACTTTATCTTTTTCTTCTTAAGCGCGTCTTTCAGCGCTTTTTCAGCCTTGTCCCAGAGTGCAGCAGAACCCATCGCCTTTGCAGGTTTTGTGGAAAGTTCAACATGGTATTCAAATCCAAATGTTGAATATACTTTCTTTACCAAGTCCAATAATTCTATTATCTGATCCTGTATCTGCTCTTCTGTACAGAACACATGAGCATCATCTTGTGTAAATACCCTAACCCTAAACAATCCAGACAAAACTCCTGAAAGCTCATGCCTATGAACAAGACCAAATTCTCCTGCTTTTAACGGCAGTTCACGGTAAGAATGCTGTGTTGTCTTGTATATCAACAGATTGCCGGGGCAGTTCATAGGCTTTACTGCAAAATCCTGGCTGTCTATATTAGTAAAATACATGTTTTCCTTGTAATGATCCCAATGGCCTGACTTAAGCCAGAGAGATTTGTTCAGAATAATGGGGGTCTTGTTGAGCTCATAACTTAATGCCCTCATCTCTTCTGTCATATAATCTTTTAGTTTTTCAAAGATGAAGGTTCCGTTGTTGTGAAAGAAAGGCATTCCAGGAGCCTCTTCATGTATAGAAAAAAGATTCATCCTTTTTCCTATCTTCCTGTGGTCTCTTTTTTCTGCTTCCTCCTGAAACTTAAGATATCTATTCAGCTGTTTTTTGTCTGGAAAGCTTATCCCATATATTCTTTGTAATTGTTTGTTGTCTGAATCCCCTTTCCAGTATGCTCCAGCTGTTTTTGTTAAACTGAATGCATTTACTTTTCCAGAAGAAGGCAGATGCGGTCCTGAGCAAAGGTCTGTAAAATCTCCCAGCTTGTAGATTGTTGGTTTTTCTATATCTTCAAGCAACTCTAACTTGTAAGGCTGGCCTTTGAATATCTTCTTTGCCTCTGCTTTTGAAACTTCTTTTTTTTCAAAAGGAATATCTTTTTTCACTATCTTTTCCATCTCTTTCTCTACCTTCTTCAGGTCATCAGGTGTAAAAGGCTCTTTCTTGTCAAAATCATAATAGAATCCGTCTTCAACTGCAGGGCCTATCCCAAATTTTACTTTTGGGAAAAGATTATGCACAGCTGCAGCAAGGATGTGTGCAGAGCTGTGCCTAAACACCTCTTTCCCCCCGTCATCATCAAAAGTTATTATATTAACCACAGAATTTCCTTTGATTGGGTAATCTAAATCAACTAATTTGCCCTCAACTTTTGCAGCAAGAGATGCTTTAGCCAGTCCAATGCCTATATCTTCTGCTATCTCTTTTGGAGTAATATGCTTTTTTTTGTACTGGATTTTTGAGCCGTCAGGCAGAGTTATTTCAATCATAGGTAATAATTTTAGAAGTTTTGTATATAAATGTATCGAAAAAACTTTTTGTTTTTTCAGACATTTATACTCGTTGGCAAAGCCAACTTTGTATAAATGTTTTGAAAATCTTTGATTTTTAGAATATTTATGCTTATTGACGAAGTAAATATCATTATAAATGTTTTGAAATTTAATCTACTCAAGAACAAGACCGCATTTCTTGCAGAAAAACTCTTCATCTTTATGGACAATATCTGTAGATTTGCATTCAGGGCACTGTCTAACTTTTTCTTCTCCTTTTACTGCATCCAATGATCTTTCTCTTGACATAATAAACAACAAAGAAACTTAGTTTTTAAAGCTTACGAATTTACAATATATACCTTATTAAAAGAATTTCACCAGTCAAATATCCATCTTTCTCTGTTCTTTATCCTGTTAAGCCATTTTTTGCTTATTTTAAAATCTTTTGCTTTTTTTCCAAGAACTGTAGAAATATTCTTGATCCTTTCTCCGTTTACATCAACATCAAGCTCATAGTATTCATACTGCTTTAGAATCTTGTCAAAAATCTCAACTTTTTCTTCTGTCAGTTTTTTTATGTCTTTATCTGGTGTTTTCTTCTTTAGTGCTTTTTCCTGTTCTTTTAATGCCTTGAACCTGTTTAAATTTTTAATCAGATCATTAATCACAGGCTTTACCTCATTCAAAGAATCCAATACAGCATCAATATCTTTTTCAACCTCTATGCTTGGCTGTCTTGGATGTCTTTTAAATCCCAGCTTTTTCCAAATTTTCCATTCGTTCACTGCCATATATCGTATATGGAATATCCCGTATATAAAAGTTACTAAAAGTAAACTTTATATATCCGCTGCATTTATCAAAAATTAAAATGCATGCAAAGAAACACCTGCAGTGGCTTGAAGAAAAAGGATTGATGGAAAAAACAAAGAAGAATTCTCATATATTCAAGAAAGTTTTGAAAGACTGCCTTGATGTACAAAAGGATGAAAGGATCCTAATAATAACTGACCATGGTTATGAAAACAGATGGTTTGCTTCTTTAATTTCAGGTGGATATTATCTGGCTGCAAGAGAGTTGGGGTTAGATGCAACTGTAATTGTCCAGGCTCCAAAGATCAAGGGGGACAAGGCTGATGAAAATACTGTTTTAGCATTAAGAGAATTGGGTATGAACAATGTAATTATCCTGAGCTTGTCTGGAAAACTGGGAAGCATAAAAGAAATAAGCAAAAGCTTTAGAAATTTTATAAGGGAAAGCCATCACAGGTTCTTGTCTGCAAGCAACCTTGGAAGGCTGGACAAGGATTCCTATCAGGTTGTTCTGGATACAATTAATATTGACTATAAAAAACTGCAAAAAGACGGAGAAAGGATAAAAAAGAAGCTGGACAAGGGAAAGGAAATAAGAATCAAAACAGATGCAGGAACTGACCTGCGTGTTGACATAAGCAAATACAAAGCTGTATTAAATACTGGAAACTATAGGATGCCCGGGAAAGGAGGGAATGTTCCTGCAGGAGAAGTTTATATCCCTCCAACATGGAAAAGAGTTGAAGGAGAGATTGTTGTAGATGGAAGCTCTGCATACAGAAAAGGAACCCAGCTGATAAATAATCCTTTTACTATCGTAATAAGGAGGGGTGAGATTGTTGACATACAGGGAGGGGAAGAGGCTGAAAAGCTGAATAAAACTTTAGAATGGGCAGCCAAAAAAGCAAAATATCCATGGGGTATCAGAAGGATAGGTGAGATTGGAATCGGCATAAATCCAAATGCCAGGATTATAGGCTCAACAAATATTGACGAGAAAGTAAAAGGCACAGCGCATGTAGGGATAGGAAGCAATTACTGGTTTGGAGGGACGATATATGCGATAATCCATCTTGACCAGGTATTTAAGGACCCTAAGATATATATTGACGGAGAATTGATCGAAGTTTAAATTATTTAAGGAATTCAGGAATATATTTTGCCGGCTTTAAAATTTTTTGTTCTAACAAATCTGTTACCAAATTTATATCATTTAAGCCTATTTTTCCGGTGTAAAGTTTTTTGAAGTCTCCATTATTTTCAGCAAATTCTTTTATTTTAAGATATCCATCCAAATAGATATGGTCTTTGATAAGGCCTCCGCCTCTGTGGGCTCTTACTGCTAAATTCCATGCCTGATCTTCGCCTAAATCAAAACTTCTTAATCTGTCAAATGTATGCTGAAAAGAGAATTCTTTACAAACTGAATCTACTGCAATTACTCTTCCTGCATAATCCCTCATTGTTTTTGGGTTTTGTGTATTTGAAAGCCCCTCAGAATAAACTGCAAGTCCTTCTTCTGCAGAAAGGTATTTTGGAAGACCTACTGCAAAAATCTTTAATGGCTGGTTGTATCCGTTTGCTGCTCTTAAAGCATGTACTCCTGCTTCATGAACAGCCAGCCTTTTTTCTGCACCTTCTTTGAATTGTCTTGTTTCACAAACTGTTATTTTTTTATACTCTGGATAAAGGGTAGTTAATCTTTTATCTGAAAATTCAACTTTCCAGTCTGAAAGACCATAATCAGTTAATGCTTGTTCTAAGGATATTTTTGCTTTTTCTGCAGAAACATTTTCAGGCAGGTTGATATCTGGAATTTTTGAAAATAATTTTACAGCATAATCAACTAATTTTTTATCTGGAGAGCCGTTAAGTTCTGCTGTATTTGCTCTGACTATCTCTTTATCTCCACGGTTAACAATTGTTTGGTTTTCAATATACATTTCATCTCTTTTTCTCCTGAAAATCTTGCCCATGATATCATCTGGAATATCGAGCGTGTTTAATTCTTCTTCTATCTCATAGGGATTATATTTTAGTTCTTTGTATGTAAAATTAGGCTCTGTTATATTACCTGCAAGAAATTCTTTCTTTTGTTTGTCTTCATCCTCTTTTGCAGGCGAAAGATAATAAACCAAATTTACTTTTTTAAAGGTATTACTAATTATTTGATCTATTTTTTCATATTTTTGTATATTTATCATGGAATATATAAATAAAAATTTTTTAAAAACCTTCGGGTCTGTCCCAAAAGTCCTACTTCGCTGAACAAAACCCTAAACTTACATTTAGGAACTTGTTCAGCTACGTCTGGCCATGCCTTGATTTGCTACGCAAATCTGCAGCAATTCAAGGCACAGACGTACTTTTGGGACAGACCAAAAACCTTCGTTAAATTTTTATAGTCTTACTTTATGATAATTACAAATGACAAAGTTAAAACTTGCAGCTTCTATCGCATTAAACAGAAGTTTAGGTATTGATAAGGGGGAGAAAGTTCTTGTAATAACAGACAATGAGATGGAAGAGCTTGGAGAGATATTCTATGAGGCTTCCAGAGAAAAAACCAAAACCGATTTTCTGAAGATTTCTATTCCAGAGGTCAGCGGAGCAGAGCCTGCTGCAAATGTTGCAGAAGAGATGATGAAGCATGATGTGATCGTTGCTGCCACTATAAAATCACTGACCCATACCAATGCAGTAAAAAGGGCGGCTGAAAATGGTGCAAGGATTGCTTCTATGCCAGGGATCACAAAAGAAATAATGGAAAGATGCATCAATATTGACTATGAAGCTATGGCCAAAAGGACCAATGAACTGAAAGATATTTTGGATAAAGGAAAGAAAGCAAGAATTACAACAAAAGAAGGGACTGATCTAAGATTTTCAATAGAAGACAGGAAAGCTAAAGCTGATTCAGGAATGCTTAAGGGAAAAGGTATTGTGGGAAACCTTCCTGCAGGAGAGGCTTTTATCGCTCCGGTTGAAGGTACAGCAGACGGAAGATATATCATTGACGGCAGCATTCTGCACAAAAAAGTTGACAAGCCTATCAGAATTACTGTAGAAAAAGGTTTTGCTGTAAGGATTGACGGCAAAGGACATGTTGCTGAAGAGCTAAGAGAAACATTAAAAAATGTTAAGGACAGGAACGCATATAATATTGCTGAGCTGGGGATAGGGACAAATGACAAGGCAAAAATTACAGGGAATGTTCTGGAGGACGAGAAAGTTTTGGGGACTGTGCATATTGCTTTGGGAAAGAATTCTAGTTTTGGAGGGGAGGTTGATGTTCCTGTTCATCTCGACGGAGTTTTCAAAGAACCAACCATCTATGTTGATGATGAGATGATCATAGAGGATGGAAAGATGCTTTGAGATTTTCTATGCTTTGCTTTTAAATTTCATTCATAAAAACGCAAGGTTTATAAACCAAATTAAAAAATTATGTGTACGATGATTGACAACAAAAAACCGGCAGTTGCTATCTTGTTTACAAGCACTGCAAAAGCAAAAGGAACAAAGCCGTTTAAGACGAGAAATTCAGGAAGGGTATGGACTATCTTTTCAAGGAAAGCAAGAAAATACGGATTGAATGTTTTTCTTGCACATCACAGGGAATATAAAGACGGCAAACTTGTAAAATGCTGGCACAAGGAAAACAAGAAATGGAAGATTGTAAAAGACCAGCCTATTGATATCATATACAGCAGATTTGCAGGAAGTATATACAGGCAAAACAAAGTCAACAAAAAAGCGCTTAAGTTTAAGCTGGATATGGCAAAGAATGTAACCATGATAAACCACCCAATATTGGATGATTTTTGCTGGGACAAGAGAGTTGTTTCTGAGACTTTTCCACAATACACACCAAAAACTTTTGTAGTTAATACTCTTCACGGGCTTAAGATTGTGTTGTCAAAGATAAAAACAAAAAAAATAATATTAAAACCAAGATACGGAACATTAGGGAAAAAGGTTTTGGTTGTTGACAGGGAAAAGCTTCCAAAAAAGATTGAAAAGAATACATTAGTCCAGGAATTTATAGACACTTCAAAGGGAATAAAAGGGATCACAAAAGGGGTGCATGACATGAGAGTTATAATGATAAACGGAAAGATAGATCATATTCATGTAAGAACCCCAAAAGACGGGCTGCTTAAGGCAAATGTTGCACTGGGTGGAAGCAAGAAGTTTGTAGACAAGAAAAAGGTTCCAAGAAAGGCAAAGATTATATCAAAAAAAGTTGATAAATTGTTCAAAGGATTGTATCCAAGAGTATTTTCTGTTGATTTTCTTTTTAATGAGAAAGGAATGCCTTATATTGTTGAGTGCAACAGCCAGCCGATGATAGACAAGTATGCATTTGGAAAATATGCAGACCCTTCATTCTATGACCGGCTTTTGGAGACAATAAGGATAAGTATACCTGTTAAGGTAGTTGAAAGCTATTAAAATGGTTTCTTTAGTATTTGTAGGAGATGTAATGTTAGGAAGGAGAGTAGATACTGATAAAGATATCTTTAAAAATATAAAATATCTATTGAAAAGAAGTGATATCACTTTTGGAAATCTGGAGTGTCCGTTGTGCGAGGGGCTTGGCTATGTAGACAAGAAATATGTTTTTTCTGCAAAAGAAAAATGCGGTAAAATATTAAAAGAAGCGGGGTTTGATGTCCTTTCAATAGCCAACAACCATATCATTGACTGCAGAGAAGAAGGCCTTGAAAATACAAAGAAAATTCTTGAGGAAAATGACATTAAATACCTCGGGATAGGAAAAGGACAGCAGAAACCGGCTGTGATAAAGAAAAAAGGATTAAAGATAGGATTTTTGGCTTACTGCAAGAAACAAAAAATGTTTAAGAAGCTTGAAAAGATACCTTATATTGTTGGAGAAAACATAATTGAAGATGTAAAGAAATCTGATGTTGATTTTTTGATTGTAAGTCTGCACTGGGGAAGAGAATATAATTTAAGGCCCTCTGAAAAGCAGATTGAGCTGGCAAAGAAAATGATAGACAATGGCGCTGATATTGTTGCGGGGCATCATGCTCATATCCCTCAGAAGATTGAAGAGTATAACGGCGGGATAATCGCTTATTCTCTTGGAAATTTTGTTTTTGACCAGATGTTTAATCCTCTTGTAAAAAAGAGCAAGATATTGCAGGTGGATATAGACAACACAGGAATAAAAAAATATGAAGTGATTAACTCTGTCTATGATGGGAATTCTGTACCCTCAATAGAAAATTATAAATAGGTTAAGATTTTTCTTTTCTTCATGGGATTAAAACAAGTGATTTTGGTAAGAAAGGATCTGAATCTGCCCAAGGGCAAGCTGGCTGCCCAGGCAGCGCATGCAGCTGTTGAAGCTGTTTTAAATTCTGAAAAGAAGAAGATTGAAGAATGGAGAAAACAGGGGCAGAAGAAAGTTATCCTTAAGGTGAATGATGAAAAAGAGCTTTTTGAATTCAAGGAATTGGCTAAAGCAGCGAAGCTGAAGACAGCCTTAATCACAGATGCCGGCAGGACAGTTATCGCTCCAGGAACCAAAACCTGCATAGGGATAGGTCCTGATGATGAGGAAGAGATTGATTCTATAACAGGAAGCTTGAAGATGGTATGATTCCATCAGCTTTTTAATATAAAATGTTCTTATCTTTTATATGTATAAGATTGCTGAAAGCAGAAAAGATATTGAAGTGATATATGGTATTTTTGGAGGGAAAAGCCTAATCCTTAAAGGAAAAAAGATAAAAAAAGTAAAAGAGATATGTGAAATCTCTAAGATAGACTGCGGTCTTTTTGCATCTGGTTTTTATGGGGTGAATTTTGATCCTGACGGCAAGGCATGCGACAGGGTCGGCGGATTTGCAAAGATGATGTTTACTCTTAAAGGCTACTGGAACAACAACAGCAAACAAAACCACATTTATGTTATTCCTGAGGATATTCATGTTGAAGGTTCGATAAAAACAATAAACAACAATCTCAGGCAGAAAGGATTTTCTGCAGAAGGGTGCAGAACACTCTGTGAAATTATAAGAAAATATGAATGGACCAGATAAGTTTATAAAAGATACGATAATTCTTTTTAATACAGGCTCTTATCTGTACCTGCAACGGGCTCATAGCTCAGCCTGGTAACTGGTTACACAATGTAACAGTTGGGCAATTAGAGCGACGGCCTCTTATTGAACTTTGTTCGTTCAATTCATCAGAACAGGTTCTGAAGCAAGCCGTAGGTCACGGGTTCGAATCAACTGGTTACGCTCGGTTGACACGCAAAGTGCGGCGTAAAGCAGCATGAGTTCACTAGTCGTTCGCAACTGGTTACGAAAGTCCCGCTGAGCCCGTTTTTTAATTTCTTTGATAACATTTATATAATACTAAACTAAACTTTTTCGTATGCCAAAAAAAGTACTACATTGGGCTGATTCAACAGCAAAAAGGATTGTTCAGCAGAAAGGGAAGAAGGACAAGTATACTTTAGCTGCAGGAATCACTCCCAGCGGAACAATCCACCTTGGGAACTTCAGGGAGATAATCACAGTTGATCTGATTGATAAATCTATGGGTGATCTTGGTCATAAAACAAGATTTATCTATTCATGGGATGATTATGATGTTTTTAGAAAAGTTCCAAAGAATATGCCTAAGCAGGATGTTCTGAAAAATCACCTGAGGATGCCTCTGGTAGGGGTTCCAGATGTTGCTGATGATAAGCATGAGAATTATGCTGAGCACAATGAAAAACAGATTGAAAAAGAGCTTCCTGACCTTAATATAAATCCTGAATTTATATATCAGGCTGATATGAACAGAAAATGCAAATATGCTGAACTTATAAAAACAGCTTTGGACAATGTTGAAAATATAAAAGACATTCTTAATGAGTATAGAAGCGAAGAACTAACAGAAGAATGGATTCCTGTATCTGTATATTGCGAGAAGTGCAAAAAAGAATCAAAGAAAATAAAATACAAAGGAGACTATGAACTGGAATATGAATGCAGCTGCGGAAACAAATCCTCTTTTGACATTAGAAAGAAAGGACTGGCTAAACTGAAATGGAGAGTTGACTGGCCTGCAAGATGGAAATATGAATCAGTTGATTTTGAATCAGGAGGAAAAGACCATTTTGCAGCAGGAGGAAGCTTTGCAACAGGAAAGAAGGTAGTTAAAGAAATTTATGGAACAGACGAGCCTGCTTCTATGAGATATGAATGGATATCCCTTAAAGGAAAGGGGCAGTTTGCAAGCTCATCAGGAAATGTTATAACACTCTCTGAGATGAAAGATATATATGAACCTTCGATAATAAGATGGCTTTTTGCGTCAACAAGGCCTGATGCTGAATTTGAGATAAGCTTTGATCTGGATGTTTTGACTATCTATGAATCATTTGATAGGTGTGAAAGAATATTTTTTGATAAAGAAGAAAATGTTGTAGACAAGGAAAAAGAAAAGCAGAAAAGGATTTATGAACTAAGTGCTGTGAAAATTCCTGAAAAACTTCCATACCAGCCAGGATTTAGGCACTTGACTACTGTACTGCAGATATTTGAAAAAGACCTGAAAGATACAGAGAATTTTTTTTCAGAATATCTGAAGACAGAAGAAGACAAAAAAAGGTTTAAGGCCAGAGCAAAATGTGCACTTAATTGGCTTGAGAAATATGCTCCAGAAGATTTCAAGTTTACGGTTCAGAAAGAAGTTTCCCAAGATATTGAACTAAGTGAAAAACAAAAAGAATCTTTGAAAAAAGCAGCTGAAGTGTTGTCAAAAGATATAGAAGATGATGAAAAGCTGCATGAGGAATTTTATAATATATTCAAAGGGCTGGATATGGGTGCAAAAGATTTCTTTAAAGGAGCTTACATGGTTTTGATAGGAAAAGAGAAGGGGCCGAGACTGGCTCATTTTATCCTTACTATCGGAAAAGATAAAGTTAAAGAACTATTTGAGCAAGTTTAACTATTGATTTTTCAACAAGCTTTTTAAAAAACAACTATTTCTTCTGAAGATGGAAAAATATGTTGGAATTGATTTTGGAGGAACCAATTTAAGAATAGGGGAAGTTAATCCTGAGACAGGAGAACTAGTTGATGAACCTTTTACAAGAGATATTTCTGAAGTCTATACAAATAAAGAGCTGACAGACATTATAATAAATAGGGTTCCTGACAAGGCCAATATAGGTATATCTGCAGCAGGAGAAATCGATGAAAAAAATCTTGTGATAAAATTTTCTCCAAATTCCAAGATAGAAAAAGATATCACTTTTGGAAAAGACCTAAAATAACAATAACTGAACTATATTAGATTGGAGTACAAGGAGCTGTTGCTTATCTGCTTAATAAAAACAAATAGTTCTTTTTTAGAATTTTTAACTGCTCTGCAAAAAATC
>CAZFSZ010000012.1:0-9822 GCA_964521755.1 uncultured Methanosarcinales archaeon
AAATCTTGACATAGATTTAAATATAAGCTTATTTTAGTTTTTCATATGAAATTATTGGCTTTTGTTGATCTGCACGGAAATAAAAAAACACTGAAGAAACTGGTTAAAAGGGCAAAGAAAAAAGATATACATGCGGTTATTTGTGCAGGGGACTTTACGATATTTGGAGAGGAGCAGAAGAAGATTCTTTCTGAATTAGACAAAGTGAAAAAGCCTGCTTTAGTTGTTCATGGAAACCACGAAGATGCAAAAGAAGTCAGAAAAGACTGCAAGAAACTAAAATACTGTAAATTTATCTATAAAAAGAAATTTAGAAAAGACGGTTATTTGTTTATTGGATGGGGTGGAGGAGGTTTTGAGTTTAGAGATGGGGGATTTGAGAAATATTTCAAGAAATTAAAGGTAAAGAAAGATGATAAGATTGTATTGATAAGCCATGCTCCTCCTTACAATACAAAGATTGATAAGATCGGCAAAGAGCATGCAGGGAACAAGTCAATAAGGAAATTTATCAAGAAATTCAAGCCAGTAGCAGCTATTTCAGGGCACCTGCATGAATGCGTAGGAGAAGACAAGATAGGAAAGACAAAGGTAATAAATCCAGGTTATAAAGGAAAGATAGTAACAATATAAACTATAAAAATATTTAAAGATAAAGTTCTAGATCTGTTCTTATGGAGGGATTAGAGATACAGGCCAGAAAAAGCCTTGAAAGGTTGATCAAAGGAAAGAATAAAGAGATAACTGAAAAATCTCTACAAGCTGAAAGACTGAAGATTCTTTATATCCTTAACAGATGGAACAGCAAAAGAAGTGAAGATGAGGTTGTTGAAGATAATCTTAAACTAGAGCTGCAGGTCGATGAGCTGGAAAAAAAGAAAGAAACTCTGAAAAAGGAAAAGCATGAGCTTTTAACTGAACATTATATCTTAAGGAACAGTGCTTTGGCTCTTGCAAGAAAGATAAAGAATACCCTTGGGGAGGACGGTATGGGAATAGATCCAAACAGCAATAAGATTGTATATGTAGGGGAAAATGTCCAGAAACTGCTTGGTTATTCTGAAGAAGAACTGCTTGGAGAAAAATACAGTATCTTGGTTGGGGAATCAAATGAAAAGATAATAGACAGCTATCTGTTTCTCCTTAAGGAAAGTAAAGTTGAAAAAGAGCGCATATTAAAATTTAAAAGAAAGGACAAGAAAAGACCTATCTCTTATTATGTTGGATTTGAAAATGTTTTTAAAAATACAGTAAGCGGAATCATATTCAACAAAAAAGCAGGATTTTTTAGAGGAAGCAAAGAAGAGGATACTATTTTAGTAGATTATGAATCTGACATGGCTGTATTTTACCATAAATTGGATGAAATAAAGGAAGAAACAGACAAAAATATTTTGATTGATCTGAACAGGGCAATGCATTTTGAAAATGGGACTTTGGAGAAAATAAGTGAAATGGCAAGATCCAGGCCTGAAAATGTCCAGATATTAAACCCTTCAAATGAAAATTATGAAAGGCTGCTGGAATATGGTGTAAAAGAAGAGCAGCTGGTCAGATCAGACTAATCTTTAGCAAGCAAAACCACTCTTGATTCTTTTTTTTCATTTTTGAGAGTGTAGTTCTTCAAATGATTTAAGATATCCTTTGAGAATGCTTTTACTTCATGGTGCCTGGGCATCATATCTATAGTTAATCTTTGGCGGGATGCTCCTACAAACATGTATGCTTTTACCTCCACAAAATCAGGAGATGCTTTTTGGATCAGTTCTGCATACTGCTCTGGATGGACATCATTAAGGCTCTTTAATATTGTTATTCTTAACACTGTTGTTGTGTTTATATTTTTTAGAATTTCTAATGATCTGTTCAGCTTTTCCCATGCATCGTCTATCTGGGATTGGTCTATCTTCTTGAATAATTCTTTGTTTGGTGCATCCAATGAAAGATATAGATTTGTAGGCAATGGATGGAGATTAGCAAGAACATTTGGGCATAAACCGTTTGAAACAACATAAGCAGTTGCCTCTCTTTTTAATATTTCCTTGATAAGTTCACCTAATTTCGGATATATGGTAGGCTCTCCTGAAAGAGATATTGCAAATTGGTCGGGGATTTGGGCTTCTTTGAATTTCTTTTTATTAAGTTTGGAATTTCCACCAAAACCTGAAATCTGTTTTTGCTGGGCTTTTATTGCTTTGTCTATCAGTTCTTTAGGATTGTCCAATTTTCCTTTCATCTCTGTTCCTTCTGTATATTGTGTTGGACGCCAGCAGAAGATGCATCTGTTTTGGCAGTAGTTTATTGTTGTAGAGAGCTGGCAGCATCTGTGGGAAGAGATTCCGTAGAATTTTTCTTTGTAGCATACTCCTTGGTTCAGCAGTGATTTTTTTGTCCATGCGCATATCTTTACAGCTGAATGATCCCCTATAAATGCATAATGCTGGTTTTCAAGCAATTTTTTCAGCTCTGGTCTTATCTTTGACATAACAGGCAAAGAGAAGCAAAAATATATAAAGCTTAGGTAATTAAAAAAATAGATGAAGCAGTTTAAAGAAGCATTTAAACTCCTGAAAAACTCTGATGAGTTTAAGGAATGGAAAGGAAAGAATCCTGAAACATATCTAAGCTATGCAATGTATGTGGTTGAGGATGAGGACGACAACTGGAAGATAGGCTACTATCACAAAGAACATAACAAAGTGATATCTTTTGATGTAGGAGAAAAAATAAAGGTAGAGCCTGAAGACAAGGTTCTAAAGGAAAAAAACAAGACAGTGGGAAAGATAGATGCAGGAAAAGTAAAACATGATCTTAGCGATGCAGTTACAACTGCAGTAAACCTTCAGAAAGAGGAATATGCGACAGAGGCTCCAAAAAAGATAATCGCTATATTACAGACCTTAGAAGGTGAGCAAGTGTGGAACATCACTTTCTTTACACAAAGCTTCAACACCCTTAATTTCAAGATAAGAAGTGAGAGTTTGAGAGTTATCGATAAAAAATTACAGCCGTTGTTCAAGATGGACCAGAAAGGTATGGCTAAGCTGGCTGAGAAACTTCAAAAATAAGATATTGATTCAAAAGAAAGGTGATTTTTATCTTTAAGTGGTATCGGTTTTAATTATATAGTTTCTTAATTATACTTTTGAGTTACATATTATTTATATATGAGTTTTATTTTTTAAAATATGAAAAATGAAGATTCCAGTTAAAATAACAAACGGGGCAAAGCTGCCAACATATGCGAACCCCAGTGATGCTGGAATGGACATCTATTCTAATGAAAAAGTTACTGTGAAGCCAGGAGAAAAAAGGCTTGTAAAGACAGGAGCTTATATGGCAATTCCTTCCAATCATGTTGGATTGGTATGGGACAAAAGCGGATATGCTGTCAAGCACGGAATACATGTTCTTGCAGGAGTGATCGATGCAGGTTACAGAGGAGAAGTTGGAGTTGTTCTTAAGAACCTTGGAGATGAAGAATTCACAATCACAAAACATATGAAAATTGCACAGATGCTTATTCAACCAGTTGTATCTGCTCAGCTTGAGGAAGTTTCTGAGCTGGACGATACAGCGCGGGGAAAAGGGGGTTTCGGAAGCACTGGAACCCATTAGGTGTTTTAGATAAAAGCGGTTAACTTTTTTAGTGAAAAGTTAACTGCGACGGGAGAAGGTAGGAGGTGACCTTTTATCCCTTATTATGTTTACAAAAATAAAAAAAACGAGGATGATAGAATATGGCAAAACCACTTATAAGTTATGCAGCAGGAAAAGACTGTGTATGTTTAGATAATTTCAGCAAAGAAAAGGAACCAAAAGAATCAGAATAGATATTTGATGTGTTTTTTTACATCATCAAATACTTTTTCTATAGGTTTTATTGAGTCTATAATTATGATGTTTTCATGCGGCAATTGTTCCTTAAGCTTAAGATAATTCTGCCTTAATTCTTCCTGAAACCCTAAATCCTTGTCAAATACTTCTGTTGCTCCGTCTGTTTTCCTTCTTTCAAAAGCTATTTCTGCAGGGCAGTCAAATATAATTGTTAAATCAGGAGTTATCATGTTTTTGTGCATATCTAAAAGTTCTTGTAGAGGTATTCCTTGAGTCTGTTGATAGGATAAAGTGGAATATTTATATCTGTCGCAAAGAACATGTGTTCCATGTTTAAGATTTGGCTGGATGTATTTTTGAATGTGGTTCTTTCTGTCCTTTACAAAAGCATCTGCATACCATTCTGCATCTTGTTTTGCATCTTCTTGTTCAGACATCCTCTTTCTTATCTCCTTAAAATCACTGGTCGGCTCTCTAGTCATAAAAATATCATGGTCTTTGCTTAAATCAAATAGAAAAGAAGAAACTAATTTAAGCTGAGTTCCTTTTCCGCAGCCGTCTATGCCTTCAAAAACTATGAATTTTCCTTTCATATTAATCTTTCAATGCCTAACTCTTCTCCAAATTCACAAGGAGATCTACAAGATATTTCAGGAAATGTACATCTTGGACCATTTGAATTCTCAACTAAAATATCATGTATCTCTGGATTTTTATTTTCAGTTTCATTTATGTATTTTTCAAGAGTCTTTTTTGTCTGATTCATTATTTCCCACTGAGCATGCCCACATAATCTTTCACACATCTTGCTTATAAAATCATTATAGGTTCCTATCTCATGTATATCTATCAACATTCCCTGAGGATAATCATATTCTGCTACTGATTCTAAATCCTTTTGCCATTGTTTTTGAAGAGTTTTAGTATCTAGAATTGGCGGAATAAAAAATTCTGGTTCATCATTATCATTAATGGGCTGCATTTCATAATTTAAGGTTCTGTGTCTATGTAATTGAGCCAAACAAGCAAAAGAAACATTATAGTTAGCTGAATATGATTCTCCAAATTCTTCTTCAAAACTTTCTCTTTTTGCAAATAAACTCAATCTTCTCTTATTCATGCTTTGGAGTTCTTTAACAAACATATCAAAATCATCTTTTATTATGGTGTTGAATTTATGCATGAACTGGTAAACTCTACCATCAAATTTAGATTGAGTTTTGTGTTCTTTTATGTGTTCATCAAAATAATGCATAATATAATTTAACTGCCTAAATGAAAAGGTATGAAGCATTTTAGTGGGAGTAAAAACAGAGGTTACATATCTTGCATTTTCTTTAGCAAGTTTTCCTGTTTTAGTTTCACTAAGTTGAGGATACTTTTTTTCAATTCTTTCTTTAAAAATAGGCTTCCATTTATCATAAAGTTCTTTTTGATGAGGGCAAGGATCCATTTCAGTATATCTTGCTGATTTTTCAGAAGTGTCGTAAGCTTTTTCATTATTAAATATCATAGCCCCTATTTTTGGAAATTCTTCAAAATAAAAATTAAATTTAATATGATCATAGACACTATGGTGCCCAAGAGATAATGTTCTTTTTATCAGTTTTTCTTTATCTTCTTCTACTAAAGCATCAAAATCTTCTTCAGAATAACAAACACGAGCAGCTGCTGCTCCAAATTGCAATGCTTCTTCTTTTGTTTTGATATTATTTGTTGAGCCTTTTAGTGAAATTTTCATTTTGTTTCGCCTCCTAAAAAATTTAATAATAAGGAAATTGTTGACATAGATCATACACTTTCTTTTTTATTTTTCTGTGCATGTCAGTATTGTCAAGATTGTTTATCACATCTGCCATGTATTTTCCAACAGTTTCCATTTCTGTTTCTTTCATTCCTCTTGTTGTAAGTATTGGTGTTCCAAGCCTTACTCCTGACGGTTTGAATGGAGTAGAGGGATCAAATGGAATTGTATTGCAGTTTGTGATAATCCCTGCATTTTCCAAAGCAACTGCTGCTTTCTTTCCCATGCCTTTTTTACCAACTGATTTTGTTTTTATTAAGTCAATTAAGATCAGGTGGGTGTCTGTCCCTCCTGAAACAAGATTAATCCCTTCTGACATTAACTTATCAGCAAGAGCTTTTGCATTTTTTGTTATCTGTTTTGCATATGTCTTGAATTCAGGCTCCATTGCCTCTGCAAAGCAGACTGCTTTTGCTGCAATTGTATGCTCATGCGGACCTCCCTGAAGTCCAGGGAATACTGCTTTGTCTATTTTTTTGGCAAATTTTTTCTTGCAAAGTATTATTGCAGATCTTGGCCCTCTTAATGTCTTGTGAGTTGTTGTTGTTACAACGTCTGTAAAAGGAAAAGGGGTTGGATGAGAGTTTCCAGCTATCAGTCCTGCAATATGGGAGATGTCTGCCATCGATACTGCTCCAACTGATTTTGCAATGTCATGGAATTCCTCGAAATCGATTTTTCTTGGATATGCTGTAAATCCGGAAAGTATAAGTTTAGGATTTTCTTTTTCAGCTAATTTTCTGATTTTGTCCATATCCAGCATTCCAGTTTCTTTATCTACTCCATATTCAATAAAATTATAATACTTGCCTGAGAAATTTACAGGAGAGCCGTGAGTTAAATGTCCTCCATGAGAAAGATTCATCCCCAATACATTATCGTTTCTTTGCAACAAAGCAAAATAGACAGCCATATTAGCTGGAGAACCTGAATTAGGCTGAACATTGGCGTGTTCTGCATTGAAAAGTTTTTTTGCTCTTTCTATAGCTATAGTTTCGATAGAATCAACATGCTTGTTTCCCTGATAATATCTTTTTTTTGGATATCCTTCTGCATATTTATTCATCAAAACTGAGCCAGCTGCCTGAAGAACTGCCTGACTTGAATAGTTTTCAGAAGGTATCATGTTAAGTTCATTCTGCTGTCTCTTTTTCTCGTTCTGAACAATGGAATTTACTATCAGATCATGTTTAGCAAGAGGTGTTTTCTTTATCCGTTTGTAAGTGTTGAATGAAAATTTCACTTTTTCATCTGTGTTTTTATCTATACCTTCGTGTTCTTCTGTCTTTTCAAGCTTCCATTCATCCCAATCTACTTTTGGATAGAATACATCTCCATTGTATTCTTTGTCTATCTTTGTAATCTCAAAAGTGTCTGCAACTTCCATACCCAGCCTGTATATCGTTGCGCCTCCGGTAATGAAAACTTTTTTCTTGCCTTTATCTTTGCAGTATTCCAATGCTTCATAGAAATCATGGAAAACTGTGGTTCCTTCAGGCTTGTAATCTTTATCAAAAGTCAGAATAATATTTTCTCTTCCTGGAAGAGGTTTTGCATTATCAGGCAGGGACTCATAGGTTTTATCCCCCATGATACATGGATGGCCTGTTGTTTTTTCCTTGAAATGCTGGAAATCTTCTGATATTCTCCATGGAATATCATTGTCTTTTCCTATTGTGTTGTCTTTTGCAACAGCAACGATTACGATTATTTCAGTCATTTTATTTACCTCATACAGATATTTTGAACTTTATCCTAGGATGGTGCTTATAGTTTTGGACAGCAGTGTCAGTGTGTTTCCAGTCAAATATAGAAGTAAAATTTTTTGTTTTTATTTTCGGGAGAGAGTATGGTTCTCTTTTGATCTGTTCTTTTAGGCCTTCTACATGGTTTGTATATATGTGGGTGTCTCCAAGGAAACCTACCAGCTTTCCCTCTTTAAATCCTGATTCCTTTGCTAACAGATGGAGCAGCAAAGCATATGATGCGATATTAAAAGGAAGGCCTAATGCAGAATCAACTGATCTTTGATTCCAGAGAAGATTTAATCTTTTGTTTATGACAGTAACCTGAAACGAATAATGGCACGGCGGAAGAGCCATCCTGTGAAAATCAACTGGATTCCATGCAGAAACAATCATTCTTCGGTCTGTTGGGTCTGTCTTTAGCTTTTCTACAATATTCTTAAGCTGGTCAACTCCGTCTCCTTCAGGAGGCTTATCCCATGTTGTATAATCTGCCCCGAAATTTCTCCACTGCCAGCCGTAGATAGGGCCAAGCTCACGCTCCTGCATCATCTTTTTTTTGGTTTCCTCATCATGGCTGTATTTTACCTTGTCTGGGGAGCACCATTCATCCCAGATGTGATTGTTTTTGTCTCTAAGCCAGTTCTTGTCTGTTATCCCTTTTATGAAGAATTCAAGCTCTGAAGCAACCAGCCTTAATGGAACTGATTTTGTGGTTAAAAGAGGAAACCCTTCTGACATGTCATGCTTGAACATCGCCCCTGCTATCGCTATTGTTCCAGTGCCGGTTCGGTCTTCTTTTTTTACTCCCTGATCTAGAATTGTTTTTATTATATTTAAATATGCTTTCATCTAACCTTCCCCCGCTTTAAAAATAAGATTATGCTTTATATATTTTTGTATTCTTAAAAATAATAAAATATTTATTTGGTATGCTCATTCTTCTGTTATGATCATAGGGATTACAGGCAGTTTCTGCGGGGGCAAGGACACTGCTGCTGAATATCTTGTTGAAAAAGGATTTAAACATATCTCTCTTTCTGATATGCTTAGAGAAGAATGCAAGAAAAGAAAAAGAAAGATAACAAGAGAAAATCTTCAAGATATTGGAAAAGAGCTTAGAGAAAAATACGGCAATTCTGTGCTTGCTGACAGGGCAGTGGAAAAGCTTGAAGACAATGATTTTGTGATTACTTCTATAAGACATCCTGATGAGATCAGAGTGCTTGAGAAAAAACCATGTTTTAATCTGATAAGGGTTGATGCCCCTGTCAAAATAAGATTTCAAAGGATGAAGTTGAGAAACAGAGAGGAAGATCCCCGGACATTCAGAGAATTCAAGAAAGCAGAGAAGAAAGAGATGAAAGGGAAAGGTTCAGGGCAGCGGATTAAGGAATGCAATGATAAATCAAAGATTGTTTTGATCAATGATTCAAGTCTTGAGATTCTGAAAAAGAAAATAGACAAGCTTGTTGAAGATTTGAGAGATAAAGAAAGAAAGGAACAGGATGAAAAAAGAAAAAATTATATCTCATGGGATGATTATTTTATGGGTGTAGCGAAGTTATCTGCTTTAAGGAGCAAGGATCCAAATACACAGGTTGGAGCATGCATCGTGAACCAGCAGCAAAAGATTGTAGGAATAGGCTATAATGGATTTCCTATCGGGTGTTCTGATGAAAAACTGCCTTGGGGGAAAAGGGGAGATTTTTTGGATACAAAATATCCATATGTTGCTCATGCTGAACTGAATGCGATTCTTAACTCTACTGTAAAACTAGATAACTGCAGGATTTATGCGGCTTTGTTTCCCTGCAATGAATGCTGCAAATTGATAATACAAAGCGGGATAAAAGAGGTAATTTACCTTAGTGACAAATATGCTGGTTCTGATACAGTTAAGGCCTCAAAAAGAATGATGGACATGGCTGGAATAAAATACAGAAAGTATAAACCAACAGAAAAAAAAATAAGCATAGATTTAACAGACGCTTAGAATCTTAATCCTGGATGTTTTTCCCCTGAGTATCCTTATCTTTTTATCTAATTTTTTTGAGAGGAAATTAATCAGCTCCTTGTTTGCTTTTCCTTTTTCAGGATGAGCTTTTATGTTTATATTCAGTTGTTCTTTTTCTTTGTCCCATGATCTTATCTGGTTTTTTGGAGAATTAGGCCTTATTTTTACTTTCAGTCTGTTGTTTTTGATATAATCTTTTATTTCCATTTGCAATATATTTCATATAATCATAATGCCTCCAGATATGCTTGCATTTTTCGCACTAAGGGTTTCACCCTAATAGATACCTGTGATGGGTTTTGTAGTATTTCGCTTTGCTCAATACCACGAACGCTTCTGTCAATCATAATGCCTCCAGGTATGTTTGCATTTTTCGCACTAAGGGTTTCACCCTAATAGATACCTGTGATGGGTTTTGT
>CAZFSZ010000012.1:9922-24074 GCA_964521755.1 uncultured Methanosarcinales archaeon
ACCACGAACGCTTCTGTCAATCATAATGCCTCCAGGTATGTTTGCATTTTTCGCATTTGAAGAACTGGGTTGCGGGCTCGTCTGATGCCCTGGTCTGGACCTCCCAGAAATATGCTTTTTTGTGTCCGCATTTTGGGCATTCTTTTTCAACAAGAGGGAGGGCTTCCTTTTCCTCCTCTACAACCTCAAAAGAATGTGCATCTTTTTTCATGGTCTCCTTTATCTTGGTCTCTTCAACTTCTTTGGTCTTATAGCCGCAGCTGCAGACCATTGTCTTTTTTCCTTTTTTTTCTTGCGGCTTCATCAAAGAGCCGCATTTTGGGCAGAATAATGTCATATAATCACCTTGGTCTTAGTATATTAAAAAATTTAACAGCAGTTATCTTTATCCATCCCATATAAGGAACCCTAGCAATGGCTTTTCCCAATATCCTGTTTTGATGTATCTTTTCTTCTTTTAAAGAAGGATATGAAGAAGGATTGTGGTCTCCTTTGGTCTGGAAATAAAAAGTACTGTTTATGTTTTCTTTTTTGATCACCCTGTGGATTATGGGGTCGGGGCGTATGCTCTGGAATACTATGATGTCTCCTATATCTATCTTTTCAGGTTCTGAACCATACAGTATCATGATGTCCCCTTTATTGAACCCGTTACTGAACTTAAAATCCTGGAATTCTTCTTTGGTTATGTTGAAATTTCTATAGTAAAGAGCCTGATTACAGTTGGTATTGGTGCATAAAGCTTCAGATTCCCACCAGTCATCAAAACTTCCATCGTGTTCCAT
Organism: uncultured Methanosarcinales archaeon; assembly: GCA_964521755.1. Classification (GTDB taxonomy): domain Archaea; phylum Nanobdellota; class Nanobdellia; order Woesearchaeales; family WJKL01; genus WJKL01. The sequence continues at coordinate 10,708 of CAZFSZ010000012.1, forward strand.
TGAACCTGAAACAACAGCAACAACAGGATAGGAAGTTGACAAAAGGAAACCTAAAGCAGGGTAAATCAGAAATTTGATGATAATAAAAGCCAGGATTATGTTAACAATCCAGCTCCAGACTGAGTTGGATTCCCAGATAAACCACCATATTTTTTTTAAAAGTTTTTTAAATTCCTGCTTGTCCATAATGTTGAATAGAACACAAAAGTATTATAAACCTATCGATTTTACTGGAAAACATGAAATATGTGAATGACAAGGGAAGAGAAGTTGCTTCAAACTATTATGAAGGGATACTGCAGCTAAGGAATCCAAGCGGAGAAGTGATCAAATTTGTAAAGGATGCTATAAAAGATGAAGAAAGAGTTTTTGTCGCTAAAAGAAACAGAGTCAGGAACGGATTTGATTATAAGCTAAGCAGCAAAAAGTTTTTGATGGATATCGGAAAAAGACTGCAAAGAAAGTTTGGAGGAGAGGTAAAAACAAGCAGCAAACTATACGGGGTTAGCAGAGAAACAAGCAAGAAGATATACAGAGTTACTGTTTTGTTTAGATTACCAAATTTTAAAGTAGGGGATATAGTAAAGATTCCAGGAAGATTTGTAAAAGTTACAAGATTAGGAAGCAGAGTTTTTGGTATAGATGTTGATTCTGGAAAGAAGATATCTTTTGATTATGACAAAGTTATCTAACGCTCCTGTCTGTACTGGGATATGACCTGGTCAAGAATATTTAATTTTTTCAGCTCTTTTTCTATCTGTTTTTTGTCAGCAAGAGCATAGAGCTTTGTTTCAGACACATCAATATTTTTTGATCTTATCACTGAGAAAGGAAGCCTGTGTTTTTTTCCTATCTTTTTTACCACTAAAATGCTGACCTTGTCTTTGAGTTCCTGTATTGTTTTTTTGGACTGGATATCTGCGTCTTCAACCAGCAGGATATCTTTTTCAGCTATGTTTAATTTTTTCTCTTTTGCCTTGAATTCATCATATCCAAGATTCTCTAATTTTTTTAGCAAAATCTTGTTTTCATCTATATCTGATATGAACCTATTTAATCTTGAAATCTGTTTTTGGTTTTCCTGTATCAAAGAATCTTTTTGTATTGATCTTTTGTTTAGTGATTTTATTGTTTTTTCTTTTTGAGATATTTTTTGAGGTATTTTTTTCTTAAAGAAAGATTTTGAATCTTTTTTTAGTAGTTTTTTGTTTTGTCTTTTGATTTTTTGATTTTGTTCTTTTAATCTTTGGTTTTGTTTTTTTAATTCGATCATATCTTTTTCTGTTGTATTTAATCTTGATTTTAATCTTTTGAATTTAGAGCTGGTCAGCTTGAGCTTTGGCTTTTTCTTTTCTGGTTTTTTCTCTTGTTTAGAATAAGGTTTTTCTATCCTGTTGACTGCTGATTTTATTGATATGTTGTTTTTTATCACTGTTTGAGCTACTTTGTCAAAAATATCCTGTTTATCTATCTGTTTTAGTCTTTTTTTTATCTTATCCAGCAGGGGTTTTATGATTTTGTAGGGGTATAAAGCTGACGATAGGGCGTCCCTTTGATGGTCGTTTTTGAATCTGTATTTTTTGGTAAGCTCTTTTTTTTCTTTTACTGTCAGATCTTTTTCCGGCCCTATAAGTTTTGAGCCTGTCTTAACTGCAAATTTTTCTACAAAAGAAGGTGCAGGTGAAACATCGCATCCTATGATCAATGGTTTTCCTGTTTTTATCATTTTAGAGATTAGCTTGTTAAGATTTAGTTTTTTTGAAGAGCCTAGTTTTAGTTTTTTTGCTTTTAAGTCTAAAACAGCATATCCTAAAGTTGTTCCCGGGTCAATCCCGATGATTAAAAGTTCCATAACAGATGTATGGATTATTATATTTTTAAGGTTTTGGATAAAAAAATATCAGAAAAGAATAAAATCAAAAATTATTGGATCTTTGCATTATTTGGGATGTTTTTGTCTGTTGTAAGCAGGACAACCTGTTCTCCATCAACTGCTGCAAGGATCATTCCTTGTGATAGTTCTCCTCTAAGCTCTTTTGGCTCAAGGTTAGCAAGAAAGACTACTTTTTTTCCCACTAGTTCTTCTGCATTGTAATGCTCTTTTAATCCTGCAACTAACTGTCTAGGGGCGTCTTTTCCTTCATCGATTTTTAAGATTAATAATTTATCTGCATTTGGGCGGTCATTTACTTCTTTTATTGTTCCAACTCTTATATCTACTTTTTGCCAGTCATCAAAAGTTATGTTTTCCATTATATCACCATTAATCACAAAACTTTAATAGTATAAAAAAATTTCTAAAGATATGAAAAAAATATTTGTTTTGTTTATTTTATTCTTATTGATTATCCCTTTAGCTACAGCCAGAGAAGGAAGGATGAAACTGCTTGCTGTCAGAGAAGCTAATAATGAAGGGAGTGCTGCTGATCTTTTCTTGGAAGTGAGAAGCGGAACTGGAAGAGTGTTTATAGAGACAGTTCCTTTAACTAAGTTTGACACTCAGATAAGTACAAGATTTGCAAAGGATATCGCCTGTGACTATCTAAACAGGGACTGCAGCAGATATGATTTTTTCTATGCTATAAATGCTGATGCTCCTATCATTGGAGGGCCAAGTGCAGGCGCTGCTATCTCAGTGCTGACTGCTGCGGTTTTAGAGGGAGTAAAGATTGACGAGGATGTGAGCATAACAGGGACAATAAATTCAGGAGGAGTTATCGGGCCTGTGGGAGGGTTAAAAGCAAAGATAGGGGCTGCATCTGAAGCAAACATAAAGACTGTGCTAGTCCCACAAGGAGAAAGGTTTTTGAAGGAGCTTAATCTTACCCTAGACCTTACTGATTATGCAAAAAAATACAATATTGCTGTAGTGGAGGTAGGGGATTTGACTGGTGCTCTGTATTATTTTACAGGAAGGAGATTTAAGGAAGATAAAAAAGGATTTGAAGTAAACAAGGAATATGAAAATACTATGCAGTTTTTGGCAAAAGATCTTTGCAACAGGACTGAAAAACTAAAAAAAGAAATTGATGAATCTGAAGAAAAAGATTCAACAGAAAATTTTACTGCAAAAGAAGAAAAAGCAGCAAATCTAAGCACTAAAGGGAAAGAAGCTTTTGAAGAAGAAGCGTATTACAGTGCTGCCAGTTTTTGTTTTGGTGCAAACTTGGAATATAGAGAGATATTACTCAAATTAAACAGGTATGATAATTTTATTCTGGTTGATGAAGAAATTTTAGATATTGAAGATGCTGTTGATGATATCCCTATAAACACGATAAGCGGCCTGCAGACATATATCATAGTAAAAGAAAGACTTAAGGATGCTTTTAATTCACTGGAGAATGCAAAAGAATCTTACGAAGAAGGAGAGGATTATGAAGCTTCTCTTGCATATGCTATAGAGAGGATCTATTCTGCAAGGTCTTGGAGTGTGTTTTTTGATATAAAAGGGGAAGAATTTGATCTGGACAAAGAAAACCTGATGCAGTCCTGCATGAATAAGCTTTCTGAAGCAAAAGAAAGATATAATTATGCTAAACTTTATTTTCCTGACACTCTTGAAGGCTCAAAAAAAGAACTAGATGATGCTTATGAAGATTTTAAGAATGATGATTATGAACTTTGTCTTTTTAAGGCAAGCAAAGTAAAAGCAGAGTCAGACGTGGTATTGAGTGTAGTAGGGGTTGCAGAGAACCAGATAGAAACTGTTCTTGAGAATAAACTAAAAATAGTTAAAAATGTGATGGCTGAACAGCAGGAAAAAGGGATGTTTCCAATATTAGGATATAGTTATTATGAATATGCAAACCAGTTAAGAGAAAACAATAAGATAAGCGCTCTGCTTTATGCTGAATATGCTCTTGAGCTCAGCAATCTGGATATCTATTTTAACAGAGATAAGAAGTTTGAATCTATCAGTGATATAGACAATGAAAGATTGATGCTATTCTTAGGTGGAATTGTTATAGGTGTTATGGCTGTATTTCTGATCAAGAGAAAGAAGAAAAGAAAATAGTTTTCTAAGAATAATAAAACCCACGCAAACCAACAAAAGCTGGTTTGCGCAGGAAAAAGAGGTGATAGATCGTGAATTTAATTTGTAATCTTTTGTGCTTTTGAGCACAATGATTTGAACCTCCCCCAAATTCATGTTCACTCTACAATGGAGTAAACCTATTTCTACTTTAGAGTAGTATAAGTTATTTATAAATTTTGTGGTTTTTAAGGCAAATACTTAAAAAATACGTTTAATTCTTAATGCTATGAAATGTTATCTATGTGGTGGGAAGGGAGATATCAAACAGCAGAAAGGCAGAAGTATCTGTGAAACTTGTTTTTGCAGATTATTAGAGAAGAGGATAAGAAAACATGCCAGAGTCAATAAATTGTTCAAGAAAGATGACAGAATAATGGTCATCGGAGAAATAAATAAATATTTTGTGAGGAGTATCTTGAAAGATCTGCCTGTTAAATTATTTTTTAAAGAAAAGGAAGACAAAAAATTTATTGAGCAGAAAGATATCAATAAAGTGGTTGTCAGATGGACGATGGACGATGAGAACAACAAATTTATGAAGAGTATTTTTAGCGATGAGGTCTATGAAGAGATGCCTGAAAAGTATGTGAGATTATTAAGCGCTGCAACTGATGATGAGATCAAAAAGTTTGCTGAGATAAAAAACATAGAATTCAAGAAAAACAAAAAAGATCAAGATGTTCAGTGGTTTTTGGATAAAGTAGAGAAGAAACATCCAAATATAAAATATAATCTTTTAAGAAACATAAAGCAGTTAAATAAGTTAACATAAAATAGATTTAAGTTGTTTAAATAGTATAATATAAACTAATATACTTAATTTGTTAAATAGGTAACAAAGTTAAATAAATTAACATAAATTGATTAAAATAAATTTTTTGTTAAATAAGTTAACATAAATTAAAAATGATTAAACTGTCTTATTTGTTAAATAGGTTAACATTGGTATTAATATTGATTTTAGTAAGCGGCTGCGGGATAAGCGGAAAAATTACTGAACAGAATATTAAACTTGTTGTCCATGACAAGGGAGGGATAGAAGATATTTACTTCTGTCCTGGAGACAACTGCAGCAAAGCGTTTTCTGAATTTTTATCAAGTGCAGAAAAGTCTCTGCATTGTGCAATATATGACCTTGATATAGAAGAAGCTATAAGTGTATTAGAAGAGAAAAGTAAGAATATTGATGTTAAACTTATAGTGGATACTGACAACTATAAATATGTAAAAGAGCTGGATTTTGTTATAGAGGACAACAGAAGCTCTATAATGCACAACAAGTTCTGTATATCAGACAATGAGAAAATAATAACGGGCAGCATGAACCCCACTGTAAATGGTGTGGAAAGAAATAACAATAATTTGATAGTATTGAAATCAAAAAGGCTGGCTGAGAATTATGAGGACGAATTTAATGAGATGTGGAATGGGATGTTTGGAAAAGGAGATAAGACAAGGATGCCTATAATCTATGTGAACCAAACAAAGATTGAAAATTATTTCTGCCCTGAAGATAACTGTGGAGAGAAAATAGAAGAAGTTTTAGGAGAGGCAGAAGAGAGCATATATTTTATGCTGTTCAGTTTCACGCATACTGGAATTGCCAATGAAATAGTTAGGAGGATATTTAATGATGTTGATGTTAAAGGAATTTTTGAGAAAAGAGGGGCAGGAAGCGAGTATTCAAGGTATAAACTGTTGAAATATCAAGGAGCAGAATTAAGAAAAGATTCAAACGGGGGAGCTATGCACCACAAGGTTTTTATTGTAGACAACAAGACTGTCATTACAGGGAGTTTTAATCCAAGCAAGAATGCTGATACGAGAAATGACGAGAATATTTTAATCATCTATGATAAAGATATTGCAGAGAAATATTTAGAAGAATTTAAAAACGTCTGGAAAAATTATTCAGAAACAGGATAAAAATGCAGAAAAAAAAATATGATGTGATCGGAATCGGCAGTCCACTGATGGATTTTATAGTCAGGATAGATGATAATATGTTGGCTGAGATGAACCTAAATAAAGGAGAGATGCATCTTATAGATTCCGAGGAAAGCAAAGAGATATTGAAAAAACTGGAAAAATATGAGATTACAACAGCTCCAGGAGGAAGCGCAGCAAATACTCTTGCAGGAATAAGTGTATTGGGAGGAAATGCTGATTTTCTTGGAAAAATAGGAGATGATAAACATGGAGATATGTATGAGCAGATGACAAAAGACAGCGGAGTTCACAGTATATTAGGCAGGAAAAATAAAGAGATAACAGGACATACGCTTGCATTTATAACTCCTGACGGTGAAAGGACTTTTGCAACCCATCTGGGAGCTTCTTTGCATTTCAGAAAAGAGGATGTCTTTGAAGAAGAGATTAAAGCAAGCAAGATAATACATTTTGAGGGTTATCAATTGGAGGATCCTGAATTAAAGAAAACTTCTTTGCATGCGATGGAGATTGCAAAAAAAAATAAGGTTATGATATCTATCGATTTGAGTGATCCTGCTTTGATCGAAAGAAACCTTAAAGATTTAAAAGAATTGGTTGAAAAATATGCCGACATAATTTTTGTCAATGAAACCGAGGCAGAGGCTTTTACAGGAAAGAAAGAAGAGGATGCTCTGCATGATATTTATAATATGTGCCGGATAGCTGTTGTAAAATTAGGGAGCAGAGGAAGTATAATAAAGGCTGAAGATATGATATACAGGATACCTGCATATAAGATCAAAGTTGTAAATACAAACGGAGCAGGAGATATGTTCGCTGCAGGAATACTGTATGGTATTGCAAACAAGTGGGATATGGAAAAATCTGGAAAAACAGGAAGTTATGCTGCTTCTTTGGTTGTTGGTCAGGAAGAAGCCAGATTAAATCAAGGTGTTGATCTTGGTAAAATTCAGTAAGAAAGCCAAAAAGAAAAAAGCAAAAGACAAGAAGACCGACCTTAAAGAAATTGTTGCAGACAATCCTTCAGACATTGCTGATGATGAAGAAGGCGAGGGAATTATCCATCCTGAAGTTGAGCAGGACATCAAGGAGCATATAGAAGAGGATGATGAATCAGAGGATGGAGATTCTGAAAAAGAAAAAAAAGATGAAGAAGATGCAGAAGAAGAAATATTTCAGGGAGAAGATTTTGCAGAAGGTCTGATTGAAAACTATGAAAGACCGGAAGAAAGATATGATACTCAAGAAAAAGAAGAAACCCCTTATTATAATTTAGAAAGTGTTAAAGACAATCCTGGAATGGAATATCCTGCAAATGAATCTCCATTAAAAACAGAGGATGAAACATTATATTCTACAGAACAAGAAGAAGATATAAGAATAGATGATGTGTATGAACCTGGAGAAGGTTTTGATGGAGACTATGAAAAACTTATGGTAAAAACCCTGGAAAGCGGCAAGATGGTTCCCGGAGGGTTTATGAAATATCTGAATCCTGTCAGAAGAAAGATGCTGGAAATATTTTCTCTGGGATGGTATAAAAGAAACAAAAGAAAAGACTAGATAAAATCAGAGATTTTGTGTTTTCTTTCTTCATGCCAAAGCCAGCCGAGAAGAATTAATGCATCTAAAGCAACAGGCAGATCTTTTAATCCTATCAATTTTAACAGGTGAACCTTAAATGAGATGGTGGAAGCGGGCCAGAACCACATTATACCTTCATAGGCTCCTCCTCCTAAAAGCCAGTCAAGAAATATATGGAAGAAGACTCCAAATGATAGAACAAAAAAGACAACTGCCGGCTTGTGTTTTTTCTGTTTCCAAAGTATTAATCCAGGGATAAGAAATATCAAGGAAAATATTAAAGTATGAGTAATACCTCCATGCTGGAGCAAAGTTGGAACTGAGAAATTAAATAAATCTCCAGCCATCTTGATTACTATATCTATATCTGGAAGAAGGCCTGCAAATCCTGCGATAAATAGAGTATGCAATGTAAAAAGCTTTTTGTGTCTGGTGATATAATCTCTATAAAGATCAACTACAATTATTGTCATTAAAATATGGGTAACTGCTAACGGCATTTTGTTTTAGTTTTGTTTGTTTTTGATTTTTATTAATTTTTTCTAAATTTTGAAAAAAAAGGAGGCCCCAGATATTTGGAGAAAATCGCGTTTGGGGGCGGTTCAAATATCCGGGACCTTGAATATGAAATTTTTATATTATTTATTCTTCTTAGTTTAGTTCCTCCTTTATATTGGCTGTAACTACATTTGTGATGGTTTTTTTGATGGCCTCATTTTTACGCAGATTGATAATATAATCATTGAACTCAGAGATGTCCCTGAATTTAAGCTTGAGAAGAAGGTCATATTCCCCTGTAACTCCAAAAGCCTCTTTGATATGAGTATTTTTAAAAAAGGAATCGGGCAGGTTTTTGTCTGTGGTCAGATACATAAAAACGATAAAGCCTTCTCCTACTGCCTTGTTTTTGATCTTTAAGGTGAATTTTTCAATTACATTGTTTTTTTTGAGTTTTTTTAACCTTAGATGGACAGTAGATGGACGAATCTGTGTTTTTTTAGCGATGTCACGTATAGAAAGTCTTGCATTTTCTTTTAAGATGTTAATTATCTTGTGATCTTTTGAGTCTAACTCATACATTAATTTATCTAAATGTCTATATTATTTATAAATATTTCTATATTTGTTTATATATTTTAATAAATATTGGACATATATTATATTTTTATGCATAAAATATATAAATTGTCTATTATTGATGAATAAAGGTGATAATAATGGATGAAAATGAGAATTATGAAGTTAAAGATATCGAATTGGCTGAGCAAGGCAGGATGAATATTGAAATTGCTGAAAGCAATATGGGTGCTTTGCTTAAGATAAAAAAAAGATTTGAACAGGAAAAGCCTCTAAAAGATATAAAAGTTGGACTGGCTCTGCACATCACAAAAGAGACAGCTGTCTTAGTTAAAACATTGATAGCTGGAGGGGCAGAGGTAGCAATTACAGGATGTAATCCTTTGTCTACTCAGGATGATGTTGCTGCTGCTTTGGCAGATATGGGTGTTAATGTTTGGGGATATAAAGGAGAAAACAATGAAGATTATTACAGATATTTAAACAAAGTTATTGAATTTAAGCCAAACATCACCATAGACGACGGATGCGATCTGGTTTCAGAAATACATTCCAAACATAAAGAGCTTATCCCAAACATAATAGCAGGATGTGAAGAAACCACGACAGGGATAATAAGATTAAAAGCGATGGAGAAAGACAATGCTTTAAAATATCCGATGATTGCTGTCAATGACAACAAAACTAAGCATTTGCTGGACAACTATTATGGGACAGGACAATCTACAACAGACGGTATAATAAGAGCAACCAATGTTTTGTTTGCCGGAAAAAATGTGGTTGTTGCAGGATACGGAAGCTGCGGAAAAGGTTTTGCAATGAGGGCAAAGGGATTGGGTGCTAATGTGATAGTAACAGAAGTGGATAATTTTTGTGCATTGCAGGCTGCTTATGACGGGTTTAGAGTGATGAAGATGGAAGATGCATGCAAGATTGGAGATATATTCTGTACATTGACGGGGGATAAGCATGTTATAAGAACAGAGCATATGAAGCAGATGAAAGACAGAGTTATTTTGGCTAATTCAGGACATTTTGATATTGAGATTGACAAAAAGGGGTTAAAAGAAATATCAGACTCTGAAAGAAGAGTCAGGCCTTTTTTAGATGAGTATATTGTTGACGGAAAAAAGATATTTTTATGCGGGGAAGGTCGATTAGTGAATCTTGCTGCAGCAGAAGGGCATCCTTCAGAAGTTATGTCTACCAGTTTCTGCGGGCAGGCTTTGGCTGTAGAATATTGTGTTAAAAATAAAGATAAACTAAAGAATAAAGTTATTCAACTTCCAGAAGAGATTGATGATGAGATTGCCGGATTGCAGCTTGAAGCAATGGATATAGATATTGACAAACTGACAGAAGAGCAAAAAAAATATCTTAGTTCATGGCAGGAAGGAACATAGAAAAAAAGAAAAAATAAAATAAATTTATTTTAATTTTTTTACTGCTTTTTTTACCACTGGTCTTATTTCTTTTCCCAAAGCCAAGCCAAATCCAATTGCCAATGCCAACATTATACCAGCAATGATTATTAGCAGGCTGTTTTCAGCTATAGAGATATCTATTCCCATCTGGTTTAATGCTATCACTAAGGTAAACACTATTACAATAATTCTAGTTACTGAAGCTATTAGTGAAGATTTTGTTGATTTGGTTCCTGATATCTTTTCATAGATATAGTCTGCAGCAATTAATCCAATCAAAGCTATCAATACTGCTGCGATTAGATTAGGTATCCACAAAGCTGCGCTGTTCAAGAAAGTTGAAAGCGCTGACAGTTTAACCAAAGAAGCAGCAGGGGTTAAAAACAATACAAATACATACCATTTAACAATCAATCCCAGTAATGCAGACAATTCTAATTTTCCGGTAATTTTTTTTACTGTCTTTCTCTTGGTAATAAGTTCGTCAAGTTTTGCCTTTTTCAAGACTTTTTTTGTCACAAAACCTATAATCCATGCAACCAAATAGCCAAACAATAAAACCACTAATGCCCCTATTAATCCAGGAATAACTTCAACAAAAGAATTCCACAAGTTTACCAACGGATTAAGCAAAGCCTGGCCTGTTTCCTCTAAAAAAGCCATTTTATCACCTCTTTAGATAATTTTAGATGTTGAAGTATATAAACTTGTTGATAAAATTTTTATATTTGAAAAGATTTTACCTGATTTATGGTCAGGAAACCTGTTGCTGCAGGAATGTTTTATGAAGACAGTGAGAAAAAGCTAGATGAACAAATAACAAGATGTTTTAAAGATTCTAAATTTGGTCCTGGAGATATGCCTGTAAGCGGAAGAGACAAAAAATTAACTGGAGTTATTGTGCCTCATGCAGGATATAAATTTTCAGGGGCAGGGCAGGCATGGTGCTACAAAGCAATCGGTGAAGCAGAATTTGCTGATATTTATGTTATTTTGGGTACAAGCCATGTTGGTTTTCCAGATGCCGCTACATTAATTGATGATTTTGAAACTCCTTTTGGAAATGTGAAAGTAGATGAAAAGTTTGCCAAGAGTTTGATTAACAAAGGAGCAGTTGTGGAAGATAAGATGCCTCATCAGCGAGAGCATTCTATTGAAGTACAACTTCCTTTTTTGCAGTTTACTGAAAGAAAAAAAATGGAACATATAAAAATTGTTCCTGTTGTAGTTGGGAAAGAAACAGATTATAAAAGATTGGGAGAAGCAATTGCAAACACTGCAAAACAGATGGAGAAAAATATTATTTTGATATGCTCAAGTGATTTTACTCATCATGGAGTTCATTATGGTTATGTTCCTTTCAGAAGAAATGTAGAGAAAAAATTAGAGGAATTTGATAAGAGTTTTATCAAATGGATAAAAGAACTGGATTCATGGAGTTTTCTAGATAATGTTGAAGAAACAGGGGCAACTATCTGCGGAAAGTATGCGATTGCTGCTTTTATTGAAGCATGTAAAGCATTAGCTGGAGAGAAGGTTAGATTAGAGAATTATTATACAAGCGGAGATGTTACTGGAGACTGGAGTAATGCAGTAGGATATGCTTCAATAACTGTTAAATAAATTTATAATTGTTGAGTCTTGTTTCTCTCTTTATTTATGAAACAGGGCGAAAAAATAGGTTTCTTCTGAGTGTCTGTCCTGGCATGTCCTGCCCTCAGCAAAAGATTGTGGAATGATTTATATAATAGAGAAGTAAATTAATTCTTTATGGAATACAAAATTGTTCATTCTTCATGGGGAAAGGCTAGAGGATTGATGTTTTCTAAGAAAAAAAATCTTATTTTTGTGTTTGAAAAAGAAAAAAGAATCAGTTTACATATGCTTTTTGTATTCTTTCCAATTGATGTTTTGTTCTTGGATAAAGATAAGAAAATAATAGAGATAAAGAAGGATTTTAAGCCTTTCGGATTCTATAAATCAAAGAAAAAAGCAAAATATGTTGTAGAGATTGCAGTTCCAGAGGATAAGAAAGAGTATGGGATAGGAGAAATATTTAAATAAGAACCACTGGACATGTCTGCGTAAGATATTTAAATTATAAAATCTTATTCTAAATTATTCAAATTTTATAAATTCTATTTTACCAAGAATTTAATATTTGATGTAAAATGAATTTAATGAAAATTAATGAAAATTTTGGAATAAACTTAGATTTGATTAAAGTATTGCCTAAGAGAATATTTACTAAAAGTGGCAATAAAATCTATAACTTAAATTTTGGCTTTGCTGGAGAAAGGATTCTAATAAGTAAAGCAAAGGATAAAAAAGGAAACGTAAATAAAAGATTTATAAGAGTACCAGAAAATCAAATTTGTTTATGGTATAAATGGCCTGTTGGAAGAAATCAATTCAATAAAGAGAATAATAGTTATAGATTCAAATATGTTTTATTGCCAAGATATATTCAATTAGATAAGTTAACTTTGAATGCTTTAGGATTATTGCAAGCAGAGATGACTAAGTATACAAAAAGAGCATCTAACATTATATTTGCAAATAGTGATCCTAATTTAATTAATATTGTTTTAAGATTTTTTGAAAGATTATTTATTAAAAATAATAAATGGTCTTGGAATATAACTTTCAATTTCAAATTAAAGAATAAAGAGTCTAAACTAGAAATAGTTAAAAGAGAAGAAGAAGCTTTAAATTATTGGAAATCTAAAACAATGATTAATCCACAAAAGAACCAAAATAGATGCTTACAATATTCTGGAAATAAGAAATATCAAAATATGAGGGCAAATAGTCCAAGATATGGTAGTTTAAGAGTTATTTTTTCTAATATAATCATTTATCAAGTAATATTAAAACTTTTAAAAGATGTAAGAAAAATAATTAAAGAAGATGAGGACACTATTAAATATTATTTACAGGGAATTATTGCTGGAGAAGGTTATGTTAAACCAAGCAAACATAAAAGTTTAGATAGCGTTAGAATTGGTTGTGTTAATAAAAAAGAGAAATTATTTTATCATAATTTGCTTCAGTATTTGAATATTGGATCTAGTATTGAAAAACAACAAGTTTCTATAAGTGGACAAGCTAATTTTCTTAAGATTTATAAGTTGGATTTGATTAGATTGCATTCAAAAAAATACAATGTATTTTTAAATTCAATGATGGGGTTTAAACAAATATCTCTAAATCTAAAAGATGAGTTTCTAAAAGAAAGGGCGTTGCGCGGAAACTAGCTGGCTTTAGCCAGCTTAACAAAATAAGATAAC
>CAZFSZ010000013.1:0-22929 GCA_964521755.1 uncultured Methanosarcinales archaeon
TCATGTAGGTGCCACGATAAATTTTATTGCAGGAGATATTAAAAGAGCTCCAAAATGGATACAAAAATCAGGATTAGAATGGCTATGGAGGATAAAAGAAGAACCAAGATTGTGGAAAAGATATTTAACAGATAGCATCTATCTTATGAAATTTTTAACTAGAAATAAAAACATATCTAAAAACAAAAACAGAACTAATGATAGAAACAAAAGAAGATGAATCAAAAATGAAAATAGGACTATTAATTCCTTCATTTCCTGAACAAACACACATAGCTATGTGGAGAGTGGGTAATTCTATCAGAAATAATGGCTTTGAAGTAAACTTTATTTCAACTAAAAAGCCAAGCATTGATAAACAATGTCATGATATTTTAAAAAAAGAAATGAAAAATACTTTTTATTTATATCCTCCCAAAATAAAATTTATTTTAAAAAATTTATTTAAAATAAAAAAATTAAAAAAAATGATCAGTTACATTTTAAAACTTGAAGAAAGTAATATTTATGAAAAAATTAAATCAATAACTTATTTATTATTTTCATTTAATTTATTAGAATATTCTAAAAGAAAAAAAATTGATCATATATTTGTTCATTCTTGTGCAAAAAGCGCACATATAGTAGCACTCTGTTATTTATTAGGTGGACCCCAATATAGCTTAAGGCTAGGAGGAAATCTTTGTGTCTATGGAAAATACCATCAATCAAAAATGAAATATGCAAAATTTATAGTTCCCGCATCTAAAAAAACTAAAAAAGAGATTATAGAAAAATTGAGAATTGATGCTAAAAAAATATATCCTGCCTGGCTAGGAGTAGATACAAAAAAATTCAAAAAAACTGAACTTAAAAAGTATATTAAGAATAAAATCCACTTAGTAACTATTGCAAGATTAAATTGGGCTAAAGGACACATCTATGCTTTAAACGCAATAAAAAAAGCAATAAAAAAAGGGATAAATATAAATTATACAATTGCAGGATCAGGACCTTACAAAGAAGAGATTATTAAAAAAATAAAAAAATTAAATTTAGAAAAAAATGTAAGATTAGTGGGAGCTATTGATGAAAAAAAATGTATAAAATTATTACATAATGCTGACGTTTTTATATTGCCAAGTATTGGAAAAGGAGAAGATTCACCAGTAGCAGTTATTGAAGCTATGTCTTGTGGAGTACCCACTATTTGTTCTATCATAGGAGGAACACCTTATATGATTAATGATAAAAAAAACGGTTTTTTAATAAAACAAAAAGATGAAAAAAAAATGGTTAAATTATTAGTAAAGCTGGGAAAAGATATTAATTTAAGGAAAAAAATTAGTATAGAATGTCGAAAAACTGCAGTAAATAAATTTGATTGTGAAAATACAGCAAAAAAAATAATTCAATTAATAAAAAAGAAAAGCATCTAATTAAGATTTTGTGATAACAATATGATATATTCAACAATAAAGAAATTTGTTAGAAAAACTTTTCCAGAACCCATAAAAAAATTTAATCTTGAACAAACCTAACCATTTTGTAATACTTTTGTTAGAATAAAACCCTTTTTAGAAAAAAATGCTAAAAATAATGAAAGATATGATAAAAAAGAGAAGTTATGATTATTCAGATGCAGCACTCCATGGAAAACATGAAACATATCATATTAAAAAACAACCTGATGAATATTGGATTAAAAAATTTAGAAATAGAGGTTTTAAATTAGATTCTAAATTAGTATATAAAATTAAGAACCATTTAGAAAAAAAAGAAAAGTAAAATATTATTACGTAAATAATGTTTTAATATTTTCAAGTAAACTACAAATGTCAAAACCAAAAATACTTTTAATAGCAGAAGCATGCAATCCTGAAACAACAAGTGTTCCTTTAGTAGGATGGAGCCTATATAAGGCATTGTCAAAAATTTGTGATGTTCATCTAGTCACACAAATAAGAAACAAAAAACCGATATTAAAAAAAAGTTTAAAAGAAAAAAAAGATGTAACATTTATAGATTCTGAAAAAGTTGCAAGAAGATTATGGAAGCTTGCTTCTTTTATAAGAGGAGATACAAGAAAAGCATGGACTGTAGGAACAGCATTCTCTTCAATATCTTATTATTATTTTGAATACCTATTATGGAAAAAATTCAAAAAGAAAATAAAATCAGGAGAATTTGATATTGTCCACAGAATAACTCCTTTAACCCCTACAGCACAAAGTATTATTGCAAAAAAATGTAAAAAAGCAGGAATTCCTTTTATATTAGGTCCCTTAAATGGTGGTCTGCCTTGGCCAAAAGGATTCAATGACAGAAGACATAAAGAAAAAGAATGGCTTTCTTACTTTAGAAATTTATACAAACTAATGCCTTATTACAGATCAACAAGAAAATATGCTTCAAAGATAATCATTGGGTCAAAAGCTACATGGAACCAAATGCCAAAAAAATATCATAAAAAATGCATTTATATTCCAGAAAATGCGATTGATCCTAAAAGATTTAAGTTTAAAAGAACAAAAAAATCAAAAAAACCAATAAAAGTAATTTTTATAGGAAGGCTTGTCCCATACAAAGGAGCAGACATGCTCCTTGAAGCAGCAACGCCTTTAGTAAAAAAAGATTTAATCATGCTGGAATATCTGGGAGACGGTCCTGAAATGGATAATCTAAAAAAGATTGCTGAAAAACATAAAATAAAAGATAAAATTAAATTGCATGGATGGGTTAACCATAAAAAATTACAGAAAAAGATAATATCTGCTGATGTTTTTGGCTTTCCAAGCATCAGAGAATTTGGAGGAGGAGTTGTATTAGAAGCAATGGCTTCTGGATTAGTTCCGATAGTTGTAGATTATGGTGGCCCAGGAGAATTAGTCACAGAAGAAACAGGATATCTGATTAAAATCAACAAAAAAGAAAAAATTATAAAAGATTTTAGAAATATACTAAAATACCTTGCAGAAAACCCTCAAGAGATAAACAAAAAAAGAAAATCAGCAATAAAAAGAGCAAGAACTTTGTTTACTTGGGAAGCAAAAGCAAAGCAAGTAAAAAAAGTTTATAAAAAGATTTTTGAAAAATTAATTTAAAAAGATGAAAAATGATATTTTTAATAAATATTTAGAAAACTTTGAAAATATAGAGGGTTGGTTTGATATGAATATGCTAAAAATTTTGCAACATATTGATAAATATCAAAAAGAAAAAGGTATTACAGGCAGTATTGTTGAAATTGGGGTTCATCATGGTAAATCTTTTATTCCATTATATTTGCTAAAAAAGAAAGATGAATTTGCTCTAGCAATAGACTGTTTTGAGAATCAAAAATTTAATTATGATTCTTCAGGAAAAGGAGATTGTTCTATTTTTATGAAAAATATTAAAAAATATAATATAAATAATAATTTTGAAAAATTAAAAATAATAAAAGGAGATTCAACAAAATTGAAACCGAAAGCTATTTTAAAAAAGATAGAAAATCAAAGAATTAGGATATTTAGTATCGACGGATGTCATGAATCGAAAGCCACTTTAAAAGATCTAAATAATGCAAAAAAAACATTAACAAAAGGAGGCATAATTATGATAGATGATTATTTTAATAATTGTTGGCCAGGTGTTTCAGAAGGAGTAAATAAATTTTTGCAAAAACAGGATAGGATAAAACCCTTTTTTATAGGTTTTAATAAAATATTGCTTTCTGATAAAAGATATGTAAAAAAATATTTGTTCTTAATCGGAGACAATGTTAAACCTTATAAAAAGATAAGCAAATTTTTTGATACAAAGGTGGTCATCTATTGAATATATTCAAAAAAATAAAAAGATGGAGTAAAAAAAAACACATTCCTGGAAAACCTACTCCTTTATGGAGGGCTGTTCTTTTAGAACAAAGAATTCCAGGAAAGTATAAAAATGGGATTCTAAGATTAATAAAATTTTATTTAAAAACAAAAAAGATAATAAAAACTAAATCTTTAAATTCCAATCCTAATGCAAAAACAGAAATTCATTCTTTAGTATGCCATAGGGATTTATACATATATTTAGCAGCTATAAAATCTTTTTTAAGATTCTATAAGGACATCTCGATTGTTGTCCATAATGACGGCAGCCTTAAAAAAAAAGATAAAAAAATTCTTAAAGAACATATCAAAGGCATAAAGATAATAGAAAAAAAATATGCAGATAAAATCGTCAATAAAGAATTGGCACACCTTCCAGAATGCAGAGCTTTGAGAGATTGGAGAGCTAACTTTAAACAGGTTTTTGATTTTAATATATTAAATAAAACAAAAAAGATAGTCTCTTTTGACAGCGATATGCTCATATTAAAAAGACCCGAAAAAATCATTAAATGGATCAAAGAAAAAAATAATAAGATACTATATCATTCGAATCCAGAAAAAACCCCTTGTGGAAAATTATTGACAAAAGAAAAAATTCCTTGTTTGGGTGATGTTTACTGTGGTTTTACCTGTTATTATAAGGACATCTTTAAATATAATAACGTAGAAAAAAAAATAAAAAAACTCAAAGGAAAAGAAGGATGGTTTTGGGCCCAAATGCATTTTGATTATTCAATATATGATTCAAAATATAATCCTATTGCGTTGAATACTAAAAAATATTTCATTAAAAATTATTTCATGGAAAAATATAAGGAAATTCCAGAAAAAGCCAAATTAGTTCATTTTCCCACCACTATGAGATATTCTGATCTGGAATATGCTGGATTGATTGAAGAGTTGGTTGAGGAATTAAAATGAAAAAAGATAAGATTACTTTATTTACTATCGCCCCTTCCAAAAAAAATCCTTATCCTTATTTATTGATAAACCATCTTAAAAAAGAAGAGCTAGAGATAAAACACCATTCAGAATTTTCCCATAAAAAAAAGAACCCGGTTAATAACAATATTATTGTCCATTATCATTGGCTTTTTGATATATTTAACAGGACATCATTTTTTAAAAATATTTATCTTTCTTTAGCGAGATATAGCCAGATGATTCTTGCAAAAAAAAGAGGGGTAAATTATTGCTGGACCATACACAACTTGGAGCCTCATGAGAACAAATGGCCTTTATTAAATAAGTTAAATCATAAGATTATGGCTAGGATAGTTAATTCGATAATAGTCATGAGCAAATGGCAGAAATGCAGGATAATGAAAAAGTTTTCTATTGAAGAGAAAAAAATATCAGTGATACCTCACGGGCATTACATAAGCTATTATAAGAATAAAGTTTCAAAAAAAGAAGCAAGAAAAAAGCTAAACATCAAAGAAGATAAATTTGTCTATCTTTTCTTTGGAGCGATAAGAAAATATAAAGGCATTCTAGAACTTATCAAATCTTTCAAAAAAATAAAAAAAAAAGATTCTTTGTTGTTGATAGTAGGCGATACTTCAAAAGATCCTTCTCTGAAAAAAGATATATTAAAATTAAAAGACAATTCTATAATTACAAAGTTAGAATTCATAGAAGAGGATAAGATACAATATTATTTCAATTCTGCTGATGTAGTTGTCTTTCCATTCAATAAGATAACCAATTCCGGTTCTTTATTGCTAGCGATGTCATTCAAAAAACCTATAATTTGCAAAAATATTGGGGCCCCTTCTGAAATAGTCAATGATAGGATAGGAATACTATATAATGAAAATAAATTAGAAGATTCAATGATTAAAATAAGAAAAAAAGACTTAGAAAGCATGGGCAAAGCCGCTTTTAAAAAAGCTAAAAAATATAATTGGAAATTGATTGCAAAAAAACATAAAAAAGTGTATGAAAAAACATTAAAAAATAATAAATGACATCCTCTGTGGACTAAAGTCCACAGTATCCAGCTGAGATGCGCCTGTTAACTTCGATCTTGGCTAGCAAGAAACAGTGTGATGCTTTTCTTGTTCCACAATATATTTCACAGTGTCGGAAATTTGATTGTATCCAACTGTGACTGCAGAGCCTCCTCTGCTCCAAAGATGTCCTCGAGGATATCTTAGACGAGCTTTAGGGTGGTTTTTGAAAAAAGTGTGAGCTGAACAACCTTTAAGAAGTTGCATAGCTTTTACATCACTCATGCCTTTTGGCAATGTCACTAATGTATGCAAATGATCAGGCATAACACGGAGAACGTGTATCTTTATGTTGTGTCTTTTAGCTGCTTTGCGAACTGAAGCTTCGCAAAGATTTTTATATTTAAACTTAGCAAACATATTGTATCGGTACTTCGTTTGCCAATTTATGTGCCAAAAATTTATGCCAACCTTATGGTTGTCATGCCTTAATTCAATATTTACAAATTCCATTTTCGTGCCTCCGCGCACGAAAATTTTACAGCTCACGCTAACAAATTCATAAAAAAATGTGGATGCGCGCGCCAATTTTCGTTGCGCATTCATTTTATAATCAAAAATGGTAGAAAAACTTTATGGAGGAAAGCAAGGTTCGTGTTACGCAATTCCTCTACACACTAATGTGTGTAGTATCTTTGCTTTAGGACAATGAAATCAATAACAAAAATACTGGAAAATTATTTAATTAAAAAAGAAAAAAAACACAAAATTTGGAAAATTCATAGAACAAAAGATTTTTTAAAGCATTCGCTTTACTATTCTCTACCCCACATAATTATAACATTAATCTTAATATTTTTCTTTCCACAAAAATGGTTTGGAATATTAATATTAGGTATATTTTTATCAGATTTTTTTTATTTCATTAAACCATTTATCCGGATTGTAATTGGAAAAAATAATTCGTGGGTAAACAATATTGTAAGAAAAGAATATTCTCTTTTTTCACATACAGTTTTATTGTCAGCAAGCATAATATTATTGTTAAGCCAGGAATACATAATATCTTTATCAGGTTTTATTCATTTTTTAATGGACAGGATTGGATTTTGATTAAAATATAAACAGCCACCAATATTTCAGCAAAACCAAAAACTGCTAAAGAGTAAAATAAAAAATCCAATTCTAGATAGATAAATAAAGGTATTAAAAAAATTAAAAGAAGTAATTCTTCTAAATAAAGAAAAAGATTCTTTCTTGGATAAAATTTCATGATTATCCCGTCTCTTCTTTTTCTTTCAACTAATTTTTCTTTTAAGATCCTTCCTGTAAAAATATTATAAACCAAATTCAATCCCCAAACTAAAACTAAAAAATTAAGAAAAAAAGATTTATCTATCCCTATAAAAAGTACTAAAATCAAAGCTAACAGACAATTTATCAAAACAACTTTAGGATTTAACATTAAATAATGTAATTATAGTTTATTTAAAAATTTAATCTATTTTATTCTGTAAGAAATATTGAATTTAGTCAGCAATAAATTCAACCCCTCTTTTATATCATACTTTAGCTGTCTGTCAATAATCAACATAGGGGTAAAATAAACTGCAATCCCCAGCAACACCAAAGCCAGCAATATAAAAATATTAATTTCAAAAAATTGTCTTATATAAGATTTAGAAAAATAAACAACAGCCATCATCAATAAAGTAGAAGGGATTATTTTAATCAGTATCTTAAACAAGATTTTATAGAAACCATCAATCTGCTTTGCAAGAACCGGAGCAAAATGTACAACAGAAACCAAAGAAAAAACAACCATAACAGAGGAAGTTCCAACCAACCCCCAAATCTTTGTTAACGGGTATATAAGCACTATAAAAAATCCTAGCTGGATCAATCTGTTGTTTCTTAATACTTCTGGTCTATCTAAACTGTTTAAAACAGGCCCTGCCAAAACAACAAGATTATTAAAAAAAGTAGCAATCGCTAAAACATAAAAAACAGGAACAACAGGCAGCCATCTTTCGCTGCCTAAAAATATAAGAACAATCTCTCTTGCTAAAACTATAGCTCCGCCCAATGCAGGAATTGTAAATATAGTATCCAGCCTAAACGCCTTAAAAAATGCCCTGGAATATCTTTTTTTATCCTCCTGAACTTTTGACAAGACAGGAAAAATAACCCCATTGACAATACCTGTAACTGTATTCATCACAATCCTTGAAAAATGCTGTCCTAATGTATAAAAACCAAGAGTAGCTGCTCCTAAAAGCCTTCCGATTATTGTATCATCACCTTTTCCAATTATTACATTCATTAACCCGGTCAAAAAAGAATTCTTGCCGTATCTAAAATAATTCTTTGCAATTTTCTTGTCAAAGATCAAAGAAGGTATAAAAGGCTCAAAACAAAAAATAATAATAGATTTAACAAAAGTTGAAATCAAATGCCCTAATATAATTGCCCATGCTCCAAAACCTAAAAAAGCAAAAACTACTGCTCCTATACCATAAACAACCACTCCAACTAAATTAGCAATGGTTCTTTCTTTAAATCTAAGCTCTTTTCCTAAAATAGCTCCAGGCATCATAGATGATAAACCAAATAAATGCCCCAAAGCAAGAATTCTAACCATCCATGTTAATGAAGTTATAGTTGCAGGATCAGAAAATTTTGCTCCAAAAAATCCTGCTACAAAAGGAGCACCAAAAAAAGCTATCCCTGCCACCAGTATTTTAAAAAATCCTCCCATATAGAACATTGTATTTTTTGCTTTAAGAGGATCTGATTTATTGTCTCTGATAAATCCTGTTCCAGAACCTAATGCTGAAAACACTGTCAATGAACCTAAAACAACCCAAGCCATAGAAACCAGGCCAAAATCTTCTGGAATCAGCAGCCTAGCAAGAACCAACCGAATTACAAGAGTAATAACTTCTTGAAACATATAATTTCCGCTGTTTAATAAAACTCCAAAAAATGCCTTTTCTTTAAGATGATCCATATTTAACCTGTATTTAGAATATCATTTATTAAATTTTTCTTTTATAATGATTTGTTTCTTATCAGTAGTCCTTCAAAACAAAAAAATTTAAAAACAAACTTATTCTAACCTTTTTTACTATGGGGGAAGTTAAAAAAGCGATTATACCAGTAGCAGGTCTTGGCTCAAGCCTATTTCCTTATACAAAACATATGAGCAAGCTTATGCTGCCTATAATAAACAAACCAGTAATACATTATCATATTGATGAATGTATAAATGCAGGTATAAAAGAAGTCATAATATCAGGAAGAAATTTAAATGACATCCATAATTACTTCAAAGAAGAACCAGAAATAGAATACATGGCTTCTTTGTTTGGCTCAAAAGGCTCTTTGCAAAAACTAAAATCAATCCATGAACCGATAAAAATAACATATGTCAATCAAAAACACCCTAAGGGCTGGCTTTATGAAATATATTATAACAGAAAAAGATTAAAAAATGAACCTTATGCTGTTTTATTCTCGGATATAATTTATTGTCCTTACAGCCATAAAAAAAACTTAGTATTGAAAAAGATGGTTGAAATCTTTAAAAAAACAAAAAAAACAGTACATCTAAATGGAAGATTCATCTTAAAACCAGAAACAATAGATATAATAAAAAAACTGGATTTCAAAGAAAATGCAGATTCAAACAAAAAAATACAGAAAAAATTTTATTCCTCTATTCGAGATAAAAATAAAAACAAGAAAAAAAACAAACCACCCTTTACGTTTGACAACAAAGAAAGAAAATTTACAGGATTTAATTTTTTAAGTTATAATATTAAAGATAATTATAAAGCAACAGCATGTGATATCGGAGATCCTTTAAGTTATCTTACGACCTGTTCCTATTTTATATTTAAAAATAAAAATATTAAAAAAGAACTAAAAAAGGAATATACTGATAGACTAAAAAAAATGATATCAAAAACAAAATGAAATATAAAATAATAAAAAGAACAACAGATATAATCTTTTCACTTATCTCATTAATAATAATATCTCCTATTTTGATAGTAACTTCTTTTATTATTCTTGTCGCATCTGGTTCTCCGATATTCTATATGCAAAAAAGAATAGGGAAAAACGAGAAAAAATTTAAGATTTACAAGTTCAGAACACTTAAAAAAAATGCAAAAGAATTGGAAAAACAAGGTTTTGATACAGATGAGTTAACAATCCCTTTTGGAAAAACATTAAGAATATTCCATATTGATGAGCTCCCTCAGTTGATAAACATATTAAAAGGAGACATGTCTTTTATTGGCTCAAGACCCATAATCCCTGAAGAATACTATACACACAAAAAAATGAATCCAAAATACAACAAAATAATGAAAAACAAGCCTGGGTTGACAAGCATGAACAATGCATTGGGTTACATGGAAGATGAAAGAAGATACAAAACAATGGGGATGATGGGTTTAAAATACACATGCGATAAAGAATATCATGAAAAGACAAGTCCTGAATACAGCAGAAAACTTGCTGAAAGAGAGTTTTATTATCTAAATCATTGTTCATTTGCATTAGATGCAAAAATAGCCTGGTGGACCTTGCTTCTTGAAATAGATGCAGTAAAAAAATTCTTAATCAAAAAAAAAGAAAACAAAGTAAAAACTGCTCAGATAGAAACTCAGATTGATTCTTTAAATAAATAAATTTATCTTTTCTTCTTATAGAATCTCCATCCAGTAACTACAAGTACAAGGAATCCAGATATACAAAGTCCAATAATAAGTCCAATCATCATCTTATTCTTTGAAGAGGTTTCCTCTCCTCTTATTTCTTCTTTAGCAAATGCCTCTGGTCCGTGAATTATCCTTGGCTGTCTTAAATCATCAAGTTCCTTCATCAAATTAGCTCTTTCAGTATGAACTTCATCTAATTTATTAAGATAATTAAGATATAGCTCTCTCAATTCAATTCTTGACGTTCTTAATATCAAAGGTTTCCAGCTGTCTGAAAATAATTCTTCTTTAAAAACTTCAATTGACTCTTCAAGTGTTTCCAGGCTTGAATTTGTAAATATTAATTTTTCTGAAACAGCTTTTTTATCTATTTCTTTAATATCTTCAATATATCCAAAAAAACCATTAAGAATCTCTTGATTTATTTCTTTAGCTTCTTCTGCTGTTTCTGCAAAAGAACTGATTAAAAGATAGGGCGTAAATGTTTTCGTACGGTCAGTTTCAACATATTCAGTTATAATGCTTACATTGGCATCATAAGGAATAACAAAATTTCTTACCAGCTCCTTAGCTTTAATAATCGGCTTAATATCTAATCTTCCGCCGCTGTTCCTCGTCTCTTCTGCCTTTAATATAGAATTTGCTTCAAAATTGCCGTATTCTCCAGAAACAATTGTTGGCTCAGTTATAATAGTATATTCTGTTTTCAGATTAAATAATTTTCTTTGTAAATCAACAAATCTCATCTCAGTATTAAGCTGTTTTTCTCTTGTACTTAAAAGCTGGTTTGCCCAGCTTTTAGACTGACCCACTGTTTGAATCCTCTGTCTTTCTCTTCTTTTTATTGCAGTCTTAATCTGCTCAATATCTTCTTCTAACCTGTTGATAGTTATATTAGTTACTTTAAGCTTCTTACTTAAGGATTCTTTTTTCATCTCTATCTCAGGCCCCATATAATCAAGATAACCTTCTACTAGCTTCCTGTTAACATCATTGGATTCAACCATTGAATCAGCCTTAACATAAATCTCAAGGAAAGGTATTGCAACTTTGTTTCTTCCAGTGGATTCAGTGATGATATTAGTAATTAGATAATCACTTTTAAAAGAATCAATATCTATATCTTCATAAAATTCATCAACTACAGGACCAACCACACTTGGGCTTTCAAGTATTGCCTTGCTTTTTGCTATCAAATCTACATCTATATGATTAACTCCTAAATCAATCAATGATCTGGATTCATAAGTGCTCCTGCTTACCATATTTAATCTTGGAGGAATTACTACAGAAAAAAATAAAATTATAAGTATTAACCATTTCAATTTCCAAAATGTGTTCCAGGCTTCCTCTACATAACTTATATTCACATCTAATAAATTTGCAGTGAATTTAAAGGAATATTGTTTGATTTTTTGTGTTTTTGTATTTAAAGTATCAAATATTTTATTCCTCTTCAAGATATTTTTAGTTTTGGTTTCAAACATTTTACTAGAGAATTAATTTAGTAAACAAACTAGAAATCTCACTAATTCACCTCTTATTTTCATATGAATTAATATTAACAATACTCTTATATAAATATTACTATTTGCCAAAAACTGTCTGTTATCCCGAAACTAAGCACGTCTGCAGTGTATTTTTTGTGCCAAAACCAATTTAGCTGAGATACCTTTATTATATTGTTTTACACAATCCAAACACGCTTTTTATAGTTTAATTGCCATAAAAAAGCAATTATATTAATATATATTAACTAAATTCTAATTAATTTCTAGTTAAAACATGATAGCACAATTTTTTTCACAAGATATTGAAAATATTTATAAATAACAATCTAATTTAAATTAAAATGGAAAATAAAATTTGTATTGTGGGTCTTGGCTATGTTGGTCTGCCGTTAGCAGTAGCTTTTGACAAAAAATTTGATGTAATTGGGTTTGATATCAATAAAAAAAAGATAAACAAGCTAAAAGAAGGAAATGACCTCACAAACGAAGTATCAAAAAAAGAGCTTCAATCTTGCAGCATTGAATTTACATCTGACTCAAAAAAAATAAAAGAATCTAATTTTATTATTGTTGCAGTTCCAACACCTATAACAGAAGACCATATCCCTGATTTATCATATATTCAATCAGCATCAAAGTTAGTCGGAAAAAATCTAAAAAAAGATTCAATTGTTGTATTTGAAAGCACTGTCTATCCAGGAGTTACTGAAGAAATATGCCTTCCAATATTAGAAAAAGAATCAGGGATGAAAGCTGGCAGTGATTTCAAAATTGGATACAGCCCAGAAAGAATCAACCCAGGGGACAAAGAGCATACTGTTACAAGGATCCTGAAGATAGTAGCTGGAATGGATAAAGAATCAACAGAAAAGATTGCAGAATTCTATGGAAAAATAATAACAGCAGGAATCTACAAAGCTTCAAACATAAAAACAGCAGAAGCAGCAAAAGTAATTGAAAATATTCAAAGAGATCTTAACATAGCTCTGGCAAATGAACTTTCTCTTATCTTTGAGAAGATGGATATTGACACAAAAGAGGTTATAGAAGCAGCAGGAACCAAATGGAACTTTCACAAATATTATCCTGGATTAGTAGGAGGCCATTGTATTGGTGTAGATCCTTATTACCTAACATACAAAGCTAAAAGACTAAAATATGAACCAAGAGTTATCCTTGCTGGAAGAGGAATTAATGAATTCATGTCAAAACATCTTAATAATATGGTCTTAAGAGCATTGATGAAGCAAAAAAAGCACATTACAGGTTCAAGAGTTCTTATAATGGGCTTAACTTTCAAGGAAAACACCCCTGACATCAGAAACAGCAAGATTAAAGATGTAATAAAATATCTCAAAAAATATTCAATAGATGTAAAAGCCTATGATCCAGTAATCTCCAAACAAGAAATTCAAAATTTTGGAATAAAACCATTTAAAGGAGAAGACAAATTTGATGCAGTAGTTGTATTCAGCCCTCACGATATTTTCAAAGAAGTAACTTTAGATAAACTCAAAAAAATGATGCCTGAAAAACCAATCCTGATTGATGTAAAAGGATTCTATGACAAAAAACTAGCGCAAGAAAAAGGATTTTATTATAAAACATTATAATCATATCCTAGTTCCTATCTCAGAAGACTTTGTAAACATTCTTTTAATCAGTACAATAATAGTATAAAATATAATCTTCATATCCAGAAAAAATGACCTGTTTTCTTCATAAAAAACATCAAAATCTTTACTAATTTTAAAATGTTCTTGTATAAAACTGTTTTTTTCATTCTTAGGCAGATAATTATAAAGAGCCTGAATCCCAGTCATCCCTGGTTTTATCTTTAATGTTTTTTTGTCTTCTATATCATACGGCCTGGGCCCAACTAAACTCATATCTCCTTTCAAAACATTAATCAACTGCATTATTTCATCTAAAAAAGATTTTCTTATAAATATCCCTGTAGATGTTTTTAGCTCATCACTGGAAACTCCTTCCTTCTGCATATCCCTTGCTCCGACAAACATTGATCTAAATTTATACAAATTAAACACCTTGCCATTCTTTCCTAATCTTTCATGCTTGTAAATAACAGGGCCTTTTGATGTTAATTTTATCCACAACACGATAATCAAAAAAAATGGACTTAAAATTATCAATCCAAACAATGAAACAAATATATCTATTATTCTCTTAACAGTCAAATATATCATTATAAATATCTAAAACTTTATTAAAATATTAAAAGCTTTCTATTATCAAAAAACATTATCTAAACATTTAAATAATAAGTAATTCTACAATTAACTATGAACATAATAAAAAAAATAAACCAACATCCTTTATTATATTGGATTCCTTCTTTAATAATAATCTCAATAATATCTTATTTCAGTTTAATGCCTCAGGAAATTATTGTCAGTAAACAGCCGGGTTTTGATTTCAACACAATGCATCTATTAGCTTACTTTTTCCTTAGTTTTTCTATAGGAATATCATTATTTCATTCAAGATTCAAAAACCATTATAATTTAGCAATCTTATATTGTTTTTTATTCGGAGTATTAATAGAGATACTCCAGCATTTTATACCAGGAAGATTCTTTGGTATTGATGATTTGATCAGAAACACTGTTGGAATTCTATTAGGTCAGGGAGCAAGAGCTATATTAAGAAAAAACAAGTTTTTAAAGAAAACAGTCTAAATCTCTTCTTTGCATGATTCCTTTAACCCGCCTAAAAGATTATCACATATTGAAGGATCATTCAATTCTTTAGCAAGAGTCTTAAAACATTCCTCTCTCAACAACTGATCTTGTATATAATAACAATTAGAAACATCTTTTTCTTCAACTGCTTCATCTAATCTAGCCTGGTCTTTCTCTGTTTGAACAGGCTGCTCTTCAACCTCATCTATAATCCTTCCTGTTATCCCGCAGCCAGTCAAAAAAATCAACAATAATAATAAAGACAATATCTTTTTCATATTATGGATAAATAAGAATACTGCATTAATAAATCTTATGTTTTTAACAAAAAATTTCAAAAAACATTAAAAACCATTCCTAATTCTCTTCTCTATATGAACATCCAATGCCTGAAATGCAAAGGAAGAGGGTTCTGTGGAAGATCTTTTTGTCCAATCCTTGCCAAATCTGACGCATTATTCAAGATAAAGAACGATTTTACTAAACAAAACTTTGCAGGCTCTTCTCCAACCCCATTTATTGGTCATCATGGCTATCCTTATCTTAATGTTGGGATCTTATCAACAGGAGAAACAAAAAAAGACGCCTGGGAATATGATGCCCCAAAATACTGGGCAAACAAAAACTATAAAATTAAAAAAATAATAAATTTCAGATCTTCTTTGGTAAATTCAAGATTTAAAGCACACGCCCATGACAAAAATAAATTCTTAGATATAAGCAAAGAAGTTGGAATGGCCTCTTCTCCAGTTAATCTTGAAGTTAATCTCAAACAAAAACCGCAATTTAGATTAAAAACAAACGCCGATGTCCTTCCTACTGGACCAAAAGGAAAACTAAAAAAAGTAAGAATAACATCCAACCCTTCCATCCCAAAAAAAGTAGAAAAAGTTTATTATGATACAGATTTTAAAGCAAATGACGCCTTAATCTATCTCTACAAAAATAAATTTGATGAAAAAGACCTGACCAAACTCTTATCAATCGGAACATTAGGATTAAAAAAGAAAAGAAAGCTAGTTCCTACAAGATGGTCTATAACTGCAACTGACGATAACATTGCAAAATATATAAGAGAAGAAATAAGAGACTATAATGAGATAGATCATTATGCCTACTTTGGAAGTTATCTTGGAAACTATTATCTTATTCTCTGCTTTCCAGGACCATGGTCTTATGAATTGTTTGAAACCTATCTTCCAAATTCCTCTTGGAATAAAACCCAAAAAATATCTTTTATGACCGACTATGAAAACCACTATGGAAGAAAAACCTATGCTGAAAATTGTGGGGGCGGCTATTATGCTGCTCGTCTTCCAATATTAGAAAAACTAAACAAGATAAAAAGAAAGGGAACTATATTAGCTTTAAGATTCATAACTGGAGAATACGCGGTACCACTTGGAGTATGGGTTTGTCGTGAAGCAACAAGAAAAGCATTAAGCAGCAAACCAATAGAATTCTCTGATAAAGATTTGATGTTAAAATATGCAAAATCATTGGTAAAGAAGAAATTTGGATATAACTTAAACAATATATTAAAAAAAAGTGTTATTCTTGAAAAAATAAAAAACCAGACCAAACTTTCTTCATTCTTCTAAAAACAAACCAAACATTTAAAAAAACATTATTCCTAACTTCTTCATTATGAAAGCTTCAGAACTTAAAAAGAAATATCTGGAATTTTTCAAAAAAAAGAAACATTCAATAATCCAGTCAGCTTCATTAATTCCAGAGCACGATCCTACTGTCCTTTTCACAACAGCTGGAATGCATCCTTTAGTGCCTTTCCTTACTGGACAGCCTCATCCGCTTGGAAAAAGGCTTGCAGACGTCCAAAAATGCATCAGAACAGGGGATATAGATGAAGTAGGAGATCCTTCACACTTAACTTTCTTTGAGATGCTTGGAAATTGGAGCTTAGGAGACTATTTCAAGAAAGAAGCCATTGAATACAGCTTTGAATTCCTCACTAAAATCCTAAAATTTGACCCAAAAAAGCTTCACATAACCTGCTTTGCTGGAGATGAAGATTCTCCTAAAGATACAGAATCAGCAGAAATATGGAAATCTTTGGGAATTCCAGAAGAAAGAATCTATTTTCTTCCAAAAAAAGACAACTGGTGGGGTCCTGCAGGAGAAACAGGTCCTTGCGGTCCAGATACTGAAATGTTTATTGACACTGGAAAAAAACCATGCTCTCCAGAATGCAAACCAGGGTGCTCCTGCGGAAAATACTTTGAAATCTGGAACGATGTTTTCATGGAATACAACAAAAAGGAAGACGGCTCTTATGAAAAATTAAAACAAAAAAACGTTGACACAGGAATGGGTGTTGAAAGAACCGCAGCCATGCTTCAGGGAAAAGACAATGTCTACGAAACAGAACTTTTCCAGCCAATATTCAAAGAGATAAAAAAATTAGCTAAATTAAAAAACCTCAACAAACAGCAAAACAAAAGCGCAAGAATAATTGCTGACCACATGAGAGCAGCTACATTTATTTTAGGGGATGAAAGAAAGATAACCCCTTCTAATGTTGACCAGGGATACATCCTCAGAAGATTCATCAGAAGAGCTATAAGACACGGTAAACTGTTGAACATCAAAGGGGACCTGTGCAGACCTCTTGCAAAGATTGTCATAAGCATCCACAGCAATGATTATCCAGAGCTTTCCAAAAACAGGAAATTCATCATGGATGAACTGTTAAAAGAAGAAGAAAAATTCAGTAGAACTCTTGAAAAAGGCATAAAAGAATTCAAGAAAATAGCTGAGCAGGGAGATATCTCAGGAAAAGATGCTTTCCTTCTTTACCAATCTTATGGGTTCCCGATTGAGATGATTATAGAGCTTGCAAATGAAAAAAACATCAAAGTAGACAAAGAAGGATTCAATAAAGAATACAAACATCATCAAAAACTTTCAAAAAGAGGAGCAGAAAAAAGATTTAAAGGAGGCTTGTCAGAATCATCTGATGCAACTGCAAAGCTCCACACTGCCACTCACCTGTTGGGAGAAGCATTAAGAAAAGTCTTAAAAGATCCAGAGATAAAACAAAAAGGCTCAAACATAACCTCAGAAAGATTAAGATATGATTTTAATTTTGACAGAAAATTAACAAAAGAAGAACTTCAAGCTGTTGAAGATGAAGTTAACAAACAGATCAAAGCAGGACTAAAAATTAAAAAACAAGAGATGCCTTTGAAAAAAGCACTAGAATCAGGAGCACAGGCAGAATTTGGAGCAAAATATCCAGAAAAAGTCTGGGTTTATTCTATAGACAACTATTCCAAAGAAATCTGCATGGGTCCACATGTAAAGAATACAAAAGAACTAGGCAAATTCAAGATAAAAAAAGAAGAAAGTTCTGCTGCTGGTGTCAGAAGGATAAAAGCAGTTCTTGAATAATTTATCTCAAAACCAATGAAACCGATAAAAACAAAAGACTCATCCATAACTTTCTACAACGAAAAATACAAAGACCACTATCACACAAAATCAGGAGCAAGAGAAGAAGCTTTTGAAAAACACGCCAAAGCTTTAAACATAACAGAAAAACCCAATCCAATTATCTTTGACATCTGCTTCGGTCTTGGCTATAATACAGCAGCTGCTTTAGATTTAACTCCTGCCACAATATACTGTTTTGAAAACGACAAAGAAATATTAAAACAAATTCTAAAAATAAATACAGATTTCAAAACATATCCAATAATTCAAAAATTCATCAAACAATTCTTAAATAAAAACAAAACAACCTTCAAAAAAGACAACATCAAACTAAAAATGCTCTTTGGAGATGCAAAAGAAAAAATAAAATCTATTAAAACAAAAGCAGACTTTATCTTCTTTGATCCTTTCTCTCCTGCAAAAGTTCCAAAGATGTGGACAAAAGAATTCTTTAAAAACATCTACAAAAAGATGAAACCTAATGCAAAACTTTCAACTTATTCCTGTGCAAGATTTGTAAGAGACAACCTTAAACAAGCAGGGTTCAAAATAACCAACGGACCAACTATAGGAAGAAGATCTCCAAGCACTATTGCAGTTAAATCCTCAAAGAACTAAAAACATCTACTAGATCCCCTAACAAAGAAGTGTCATAATTCTTGGATATAAAACAGGCCAACATCACAAAAAATAGATTAAATACTATGATTATCGAAAAAAAAACATTTCTAATTCTCATTTTAATCTAAGTTCTTGTCCATTTTAAAGTAAAAAAAGAGCAGGAATGACCTGCCCTTAATTATAAAGTCTTGAACTACTGTTTGACTATTCAGCTGTTTCTTCCATGTGATAGCCCATACATGATTTGAAACAAATCAAAGCATCGCTTTGATAAGCTTTCCGCTTGCTGATATCATCTTTTGACGAAAGAATAGACCGCCCTAAGCATATGCATCGGGTTATAAGTCCTGACAGCCTGCAGCTGCTCTTTCGTTTAGTTCAGACTATATGATATTGATCTGCAAAATTCTTAGCATTTGCTAAGAATTAAAAAGAAAGGCTCCCTTTAATCTTGGGTGTGAGGGGTGGAAGAAAGAATATTAAGAGAGCCTTCTTTGATTATGAAGCAAAGGAATATTCTCCTTCTTCGCACGTAAATTTAAGATTTCTTTTATCCAACAGCATCCTCATCTGTGTCAATAAAGCATCCTTCAAAAAATCTTCCTGTAAACTTATGCATTTCATATCTATCATTTTTACCTCTTTTTTGTTATGTAATTTTTATACATATACTAGTATATAAATATACCTATTTTGTATACTGGTGTGGTTAAGTCTATTTGGCTTTAAACTAAGAATTCATTATTCAGAACCTCTCAAATACCAGAATTAGCTATTAACTACTTTAAAGTATTAAAACGTCAAAAACTACAAATTTTCAACTAAAAAACGCTTTATTAAAAAAAATAAGAATATTTATAAAAAATCAATAATCAATCTAAATATGAATTATAAACTACCCAAATTTCATCCTTTAAACAGACTCCATCCTCAAATCTCAGAAAAAGAAACCATAAAATATATCTGGGAAAATACTTATCAAGAACATAATATTGCATTAGACGATTTCTATGAACAATTAAAAAGAAAAAAACAAAAAGACGAGTTTGAATTTACTATCATATTGTCATCCTTAGAAATATATGTTAAAAATAAAAAAGAATTCTTCAACCAAAAAACTCCTTAACCCTATCTTCATACATTCTTGTTATCTTAATATTCAGATTAGGGGGAAAACATTTTCTGTATCTTCCCCATGCAAATCTCTCATCTAAAAACGCAATTACTCCTCTGTCTTTCTCACTTCTTATACATCTTCCAGCTCCCTGCAGACATTTAGTTATAGCTGGAAACGTATAACCATAATCCCATCCTCTTCCATATTTTCCATCATAATAATCAATCAGTTCTTTTGTTTCCATATCAGGCCTCTGCAAAGGCAGCCCTACAACAACTACTGCTTTCAATAAATCTCCAGGCAAATCTATTCCTTCAGCATAATTTGCAGCACTAACCCCCAATAAAACTGCTCCTGTCTTCTTATAGCTTTTGAATTTCTCTAACAATTCCTGCTTCTCCATCTTGCTCATGCCGGGCATCTCTAAAAAAGTTGTTTTTCTGCAGATTCCAGTAAAATACCTGTCTACACTGTCTCTTAATCTATAGCTTGGAAAAAATACAGCTGAATTTCCAGGAACATTATTCACAATCTTCCCAATACTCTGCGCAATCTTTTGATACATCTCAGGGCCTCTTGCTGTATATTTTGTTGTAGTCTCTGGAATAATCATACTTAACTTATTATCCTCTGGAAAAGGGCTTCCATATTCTTTTTCAACAACATCATCACTAAACCCCAAAATATCTTTATACATATTTGTTGGAGTTAAAGTCCCGCTCATGATTATAGAACAATAAGATTTCTCAAATACCTCTTTTGTTATCAAAGAAGGGTCCAGACATTTATAGCTTAATATCACATTTTTTCTTCCTTTGTATTCTTTAGAGCTTAATATCCTTGCAAAAGATTCATCAGGACCCCCCCACTTAACCAAAAAATTTGCTATACTTCCAATATAGCTTCTTTTCTGTTCCTCTCTGATCTCCTCAGCAGCTAACTCAAAATTAGCAATTATATCTCCATATTCTCCAACTTCTTTTAATTTTTCCAAAAACTCATTTTTCTTAATCAACCTTTCGTTGTCTATTCCAAAAAATTTTTTCTGACCTAATTTCTGCTGTCCTGCTTTTACAAATTCATCCTTGTAATTTTCAAATACCTCTTTAAGCTTTAAAAGATAATCTGCAGTTTCTTCATATCCAAATTTTCTGGCCTCTTTCAATGCATTACTTATAGAAAAAGAACTCAAATTCTGGGTAAGCAAAGCTCTTGCTCTTTTTGGAAGATTATGGCCTTCATCAATAATAATAATAGCATCTTCTATTGATTTTTCTGTCTTCTTAAAAAATATATCTCTTATTGTTGGATTAAAGATATAATAATAATCAGCTATCACTACAGAAGCCTGCTTTGCCATCAATGAACTTATTTCATAAGGGCATAGCTTCTCCCTATTACAATATTTGATCAGTTCTTCGCAGTGGCAGGGGCTTAATCTTTTCAGCTCACTAACTCCTTTCTCTGCCTTGACTGTAGGTCTTCCTGATTTCTTCCTGGAATTGACATAGAACTCGCATTTTCCATCTTCTCTCATTGACTTACAATATTCAGCAAATTCAAAAGAACTTAATTCATCTGTTGCTGGAACAGGACACATCCATTTCTTTCCGATCAGATCTACTGCAACAATATCTGTATCATATTTTTCTTTTATTTCCTTTAATGTCTCCAAGGCAATCAAATGCTGTGTATGCCTGGAAGTCAAAAAGAAAACAGTCAATCCATGTTTTATTGCATAACTTAATGCCACAGGCAGAGTTGCTGCACTTTTTCCCAGCCCAGTGGGAGCATGTACAATTAAGTTCTTCTTAGATTTGATGCATCTCTTAACTTCCTTAATCAAATCATTCTGAATATTCCTGACTTTATCATAAGGAAACAAAATTTCCTTCAGACCTTCATCGGTTGACATAAACAATAAACTAATTCTGAATTGATTTATATAGTTTACGTAGGTACTTGTCCAGTGACCAGTGACCCACACGAATATAGTGAGTGTGACTTTACACTAAAAATGTAACTGGTTATCTGGACTCTTTACGCTCTATGTCCAGTGACCAGTGACCCACACGAACAGGTGCTCAAACGAGTATATGAGTTTGTCTCTTCTCCTGTGAGTGTGACTTTACACTTAAAAAATGTAACTGGTTATCTGGACTCTTTACGCTCTATCCAGTGAAACAAACATCAACTTCACCCACATCTCCATTTATAACAAAACAGGGCGAGTAATTTAGAATTTAATAAACTGGTGTTTCTAAAGGAACAGCTATCTTAGCAGGAATCTCTTTCTTTACATTTTTGGCTTTAATCACTATCCCCAGCATTATTCTATTCGGTTTTAATGACGCAGTAAATTGAGCATCAAGAATATTCTCTAATATTTTTCCCCCTATATCAAAATCTTCAAAGAATTTAGTTGCGTTAATTATCTCAATACCTCTTATTCTGCCTTTTGTAGAAACGTCTAATATCAATTCTCCAACATCTATATTTCCTTTAAATTTTTCATCCCTGGAAAAACATTTATGAATAGACAATATATCATTTTCTTTATCATATGAAACAATTTTAGCCATTTTTGATCACTCTTTCTTAACCATATTTTGCCATGACCTATATCTTTTAATATAGGTTAGTATATATAAACCTTTCTTATTATTTTTATCGAAGATTACAGGAAGTCTAAGAGTCCTGGTATTGCTTAATTTAAAATGCAAACAATGTACAGTGTCCCCATACTTTCCCTTTTCCTTATATAAAAAAACTAAATTTTCTGGTTCTAATAAATTATCAATAACTTCTTTTTTAGTGCCTTCTCTTAGATGTAATTGTTGTGTGAAATGAGGTTCATTAAATTTTATGTCTTCTTTTTTATATTCCTTAAGTTTTTTCTTAAGCTTTTTTATGTCCTCATTTTTTTCTGTCATAAAATATAATCAGTGTATAGTACCGAAACTGGTTAACATAAACCTATATACTCCAGTATAGAAATTCT
>CAZFSZ010000014.1:0-21950 GCA_964521755.1 uncultured Methanosarcinales archaeon
TTCCTTTCAAAAATCAGTAAGATTTATAAATAATGAAAAAATTCAAGCCCTATGCCTGATTCATCTTTCTATAGTCAAAAGAAGCTTGAATAAGC
Source organism: uncultured Methanosarcinales archaeon (assembly GCA_964521755.1). Taxonomy (GTDB): domain Archaea; phylum Nanobdellota; class Nanobdellia; order Woesearchaeales; family WJKL01; genus WJKL01. The sequence continues at coordinate 96 of CAZFSZ010000014.1, forward strand.
TTTTATAATTCTATAGATGGAAGAATAGGCTTTTGAGAGGAAAAAGCCCTGGTAGTGTAGCCTGGCCTAGCACGAAGCCCTGTCGTGATGGCGGAAAGATTAAAAGCGGTCTTTTTGCTTCGCATAAAGGCTTCAACTCGGGTTCAAAAAACTTCAAGTCCAAAAAATTTATTAAAGGGCTGTGTTTGACTGTCCCGACCAGGGCGTCAGCGGATGTTTTCCGCATATTGGGCCGGTAGCTCAGCCTGGTACTTGGCGAGGTAAAGCCGAGCCTCGCGAGCAGGAAAGAGCACTTGACTTTTAATTTAACAAAAGATATCAAGTGGTCGCGAGTTCGAATAGGCTAAGGCGCAAGCCTTAAAAAGAAAGTCTCGTCCGGCCCACTTTATAATAAAAAAATGGCAAAGAAAAAAAAGAAATTAAATGTTAAAAATCATGTTCTGATTCCAAAGCATGAAAAATTGTCAGAAAAAGAAAAAAAGGCGCTTCTGGAAAAATATAATGTTTCTTTGACTGAGCTGCCTAAAATAATAAAAGAAGATCCTGCTATTGAAAAGTTGAATGTGAAAGAAGGGGACATAATAAAGATAACAAGAAAAAGTGAAACTGCAGGAAAAGCAATATTTTACAGGGGAGTAATAAGTGAATAAACACAAAACATTAATAAAAAAATATTTTGAAGAAAAAAGTTTTGTTGATTCAACTATTGAATCTTTTAATAATTTTATAGATAATGAACTGCAGAAGATTGTAGATGAAAATAAAGAGATAGAGCCAACCATTATCCCTCCAGATGTGGATGAATTTAAGATAAAATTTGACAAGATTTGGGTTACAAAGCCAGAGATCATAGAGGCTGACGGAAGCAAAAGAGCGATATATCCTGCAGAGGCAAGACTTAGAAAACTATCTTATTCTGCTCCGATGTATATTGAAGTTTCAGCACATATAAATGGTGTACAGAGGGAAAGCTTCACTACACTGATAGGAAATATACCTATAATGCTTAAGAGCAAATTCTGCCATCTGAACAACATGGAAAGGGATAAGCTTATAGAAAAAGGAGAAGACCCTGATGATCCAGGGGGATATTTCATAATAAATGGAACAGAAAAAGTCCTTATTAATGTTGAAGATCTCGCAGCAAACAATCTTCTTGTAGAAAAAGCAAGCACAGGCCCAAGCGAATATCTTGGAAAGATGTTTTCTGAAAAAGGAGCATACAAGATCCCACATACGATTGAAAAGATGAAGAATGGGACAATAAACCTTACATTCACAAGAGTAAAGAGAGTTTCTATGATAATGATAATCAAAGCGCTTGGTCTAGTCAAAGATGAAGATATCATGAAAGCTGTTTCTGAAGAAAAACAATATGATGAAGTTCTGGTTAACCTGTATAAATACACTGATATTAAAAGTGAAGAGGATGCGCTGGACAAGATTGCAAAAAAAATAGGTATAACTCAATCCAGAGAGATAAGGCTTGAAAGGATAAATGATATCATAGACAAATATCTGCTCCCTCATCTTGGAACAGACAAAAAAGACAGGATGTTCAAAGCTTATAATCTATGCAAAATGATGAAAAGATTCATCGATGTCTCGAATGAAAATTTGCCGACAGATGACAAAGATCATTATATGAACAAGAAGCTTAAATTAAGCGGGGATCTGCTTGCTGACTTATTGAGAATGAACCTAAAAGTACTGATAGGGGATCTGCTTTATAATTTTCAAAGAATTGTAAAAAGAGGGAAATTTCCTTCAATAAAAGTAATCATAAGAGAAAAATTACTAACCTCAAGGATATACAGCTCTATGGCTACAGGAAACTGGGTAGGCGGAAGAAAAGGTATCAGCCAGAGAATACAAAGATTAAATTACCTGGATATGATGAGTCATCTACAGAGAGTTGTAAGTCCTTTGTCAGCTTCACAGGAAAATTTTGAGGCAAGAGAGCTGCATGCAACACATCTGGGAAGGCTTTGCCCTATTGAAACACCAGAAGGAACAAATATTGGATTAAGGAAAAACCTTTCTTTGCTCTGCAAAACAACGCAGGAAGCAGGTGAAGAAGAGGTTATCAAACAAATTAAACAGATTGGAGGAGTAAAACTCATAAAATGACTGCTGAGATATATCTAAACGGAAAATATATAGGGGAAGCAGAAGATCCAATAAACTTTATAGAGAATTTCAAAAGCGAAAGGAGGAAAGGAAGCATCTCTTTTAACTGCAATGTAGGATATGATGAAAAGGCAAACACTGTATTATTAAACAGCAATGAGGGAAGGGCAGTAAGACCTTTGATCGTTGTAAAAGATGGTATACCTATGCTTACTGAGAATCATCTTAAACAGCTTGAGAAAGGGGATTTAAACTGGAATGATCTTGTAAAACAAGGTATTATTGAATTTTTAGATGCAACTGAAGAGGAAAATTCTTTTGTCGCATTTACTGAAAAGGAGCTAAGAACTGAACATACCCATCTTGAGATATCTCCAATGGATATGCTTGGATTATGTGCAAGTTTAGTTCCTTTTGCAAACCACAGCCCAACACCAAGAGTAAATATGGGGAGCAAAAATCAAAAACAGGCTCTTGGATTTTATGCTGCAAACTATTTAGTTAGGATGGATATGGATGTAAATTTACTTCACAGCCCACAGACGCCTATTGTAAGAACCATGATGCATGATATATACGGAGACAAAAATCATCCAAGCGGGCAGAATATGGTTGTAGCAGTTATGAGCTATGATGGGTATAATATGGAAGATGCAATAGTGATAAACAAAAGCTCAGTTGACAGAGGGCTTGCAAGAAGCACTTATTACAGGCCAAGTGTAGCTGAAGAGCTTAGATACAGCGGAGGTCTTGTGGATGAGATAGGTGTTCCTGACAAAGAAGTTAAAGGCTATAAAAGCGAAAATGATTATAGGTTATTGGAAAATGACGGAATAATATATCCTGAAGCAAAGATTTCAGAAGGGGATGTAATAATAGGAAAGACAAGCCCTCCTAGATTTTTGAGCAGCCTGGATGAGTATAATCTTGCTGCTGCAACCAGAAGAGAAAGTTCAGTTGCAGTCAGCCACGGAGAAAAAGGAATTGTTGATTTTGTACTTATAACTGAAAATGAAGAAGGAAATAAATTAGTTCAGGCAAGAATAAGGGACCAAAGAATCCCTGAAATTGGAGATAAATTTACTTCAAGACACGGACAGAAAGGAATAATTGGATTATTAGTTTCTCAAACTGATATGCCATTCAGTGCAAGTGGAATCACTCCAGACTTAATATTTTCACCGCATGGTATTCCAAGCAGGATGACCATCTCACATATGATCGAATTGATAGGGGGAAAAGTTGGTGCTTTAGCAGGAAGATATATTGACGGAACTACCTTTCATTCTGAAAAAGAGGCTGATCTAAGAAAAGAACTTCTTTCCTTAGGATTCAGAGAAAACGGGGTTGAAACCTTGTATAACGGAAGAACTGGAGAAACATACAAGGCAAAAATATTCATAGGAAATATGTATTATCTGAAACTTAAACATATGGTTGCAAACAAATTACATGCAAGGGCAAGAGGGCCTATACAGCTACTGACAAGACAGCCTACTGAAGGAAGAGCAAAAGAAGGCGGATTAAGGCTTGGAGAAATGGAGAAGGACACTTTTGTTGCTCATGGAGCAAGCCTGCTGCTGAAGGAAAGGTTTGATTCAGACAATACAAGAGTACCTGTATGTGAAAAATGCGGGCTTATCGCAATCTATGACTCTCACAAGAACAGAAGTTATTGTCCAATCTGCGGAGATAATGTAGAGATATCTGACATTGAGATAAGTTATGCTTTTAAGCTTATACTTGATGAATTTAAATCATTATGTGTATATCCTAAATTGGGATTGGCAAACAAATATTAAAAATAAAAAATTTAAAATGGCAAAAGCAATAGATTTAACCAAAGAACATGTACACAAAAAAGTAGAAAATATTGTTTTTGGGGTAGCAAGCCCTCAGCTGATAAAGAAGATGGCTACTGCAAAGGTTGTTACTCCTGAACTTTATGACAAAGAAGGTTACCCTGTTGACGGGGGTCTGATGGACATCAGATTAGGGGTTATCGACCCGGGATTAAGATGCAAAACCTGCGGAAGCAAACTAAAGGAATGCATCGGTCATTTTGGTTATATTGAACTTGCTAGACCTGTAGTACATATCAGTTTCATAAAGGTTGTTCTTGATCTTCTTAGAAGCACATGCAAGGAATGCGGAAAAGTGCTTATCCCAAAAGACAGAGTCAACAGATACAAGACAAGACTTGACAAAGCTGAGATTGAGGGAGGCTTGGAAGGAAGAAGGGACGAAGTCAAGAAAATAATCAGAAAACTAAAAACAGTAAATAAATGCCCTTACTGCAAAGCAAGGCAGAAAAAGATAGCCATTGAAAAACCAACTGCCTTTTTAGAAAATGAAAAGAAGATTAGCCCAATCGAAGTAAGAACAAGGCTTGAAAGGATACCTGATGAAGATCTTTTTGTTTTTGGATTAAAGCCTGGATATGTAAGACCTGAATGGATGATTCTTACAGTAATGCCTATTCCTCCAGTAACGATAAGACCATCTATCACACTTGAGTCAGGAGAAAGAAGCGAAGATGACCTAACTCATAAATTAGGGGATATAGTAAGGATAAACCAAAGGCTGTTTGAAAATATAAATGCAGGAGCTCCAGAGATAATAATTGAGGACCTTTGGGATCTTCTTCAATACCACATAACTACATTTTTCAACAACAATGTAGCGCAATTGCCGCCTGCCAGGCACAGAAGCGGCCAGCCACTTAAGACAGTAACTGAAAGGATAAAAAGCAAGGGCGGAAGAATAAGGCATAATTTGGCTGGAAAAAGAACAAACTTCAGTTCAAGAACAGTTATAAGCCCTGATCCTATGATAAATCTTAATGAAGTAGGGGTGCCAAAGATAGTGGCAATGAAACTGAGTGTTCCTGAGATTGTCACAGAATGGAATATTGAATATCTAAAGGAATTTGTGAAAAGAGGGCCGGAAAAATATCCTGGAGCTAATTATATCATAAGGCCTGACGGAAAGAAAAAGAAGATTACAGAAGAAACCCAGGAAGCTCTTCTTGAAGAGATGGAGCCAGGATTTATTGTAGAAAGGCAGTTGATGGAAGGAGATATTGCAATATTTAACAGGCAGCCAAGCCTGCACAGGATGAGCATGATGTGCCACAAGGTCAGAGTTTTAAAGGGGAAAACATTCAGGCTTAATCCTGCAGTATGCCATCCTTACAACGCTGACTTTGACGGAGACGAGATGAACCTTCATATACCTCAGACAGAAGAGGCTAGGGCTGAGGCTGAAATCCTGATGGAAGTACAGACCCAGCTTATATCTCCAAGATATGGATTAAGTGTAATCGGGTGTATTCAGGATTCAATATCAGGAAATTATCTTCTTACTAAAAGAAAAAGCTTCTCAAGAAAAGAAGCAGTAAGTATCCTGCATGATTCAGGGATAGATGACTTTTCAAAGCTTCCAAACAAGAAAAAAATAAGCGGGAAAGAAATATTTTCTGTAGTTCTTCCTGAAGATTTTGAATTTAAAGGAAAATCAAGAGCATCCAATGAAGAAGGAGACAATGAAGTTGTAATAAAGAAAGGAAAATTAATAAAAGGTGTTATGGACAGAGACAATCTGGGGGAAGGAAGCGGATTGTTATTGAGAAACATACATAAAAGATACGGAGAAAATTCTGCTATAAATATCCTTGGAAAGATATTCAAATTGGGAACAATTTATCTGTCAAGACACGGATTCACTGCCGCATTGTCTGATACAGACCTTCCTGAAATTGCAAAAACAAAAATTAGGAAGATATTAAACGATGCTGAAAGTGAAGTAAATAATCTTATTAGCCTATATCACCAGGGAAAGCTGGAAATATTTCCAGGAAGAACCATGAAAGAGACCCTGGAATTAAAGATTTTAGAGCTGCTTAATAAAGCAAGAAATGAAAGCGGAAATATAGTTGCTGACCATCTTGACAAAAACACAGGAAGCTCTATCATGAGCGACTCAGGAAGCAGAGGGGGCCCGCTTAACCTGGCTCAAATGGCTGCAGTTGTAGGGCAGCAAGCTCTGAGAGGGAAAAGGATTGGAAAAGGTTATTTTGAAAGGACTTTATCGATATTCAAGAAAGGGGACTTAAGCAGCAGAGCAAGAGGATTTATCAAAGACGGGTATAAAAGAGGGCTGGAACCTCATGAATTCTTTTTTGGAGCAATAACTGGAAGAGATTCACTGATGGATACGGCATTGAGAACCCCAAAATCAGGATATCTATACAGAAGATTAGCCAACGCTATGCAGGACCTGAAAGTTGAATATGACAAAACAGTAAGGGATGCGAGCGGAAAGATTGTTCAGTTCAAATACGGAGAGGATGGAATTGATGTTTCAAAAAGTGAGGACGGAACATTAAATATCCAAAGAATAATAGATAATGTGAAATAAAATGACTAAAAATTATAGAAAATACAACAACAAGCTTCCGGAATCAATTCTGGATAATATAAAAGAAAAAACAAAAGGAATGTCTGACACTAGAGTAAACAAAGTGCTAAAAGAAACATTTAAGGAATACAAGAAAATGAGAGTAAATTCAGGAGAGTCTGTTGGATTGGTGGGAGCAGAGTCTATAGGAGAACCTGGAACACAGATGACACTTAACACATTCCATTTTGCAGGGGTCGCAGAGATGAACATCACAGTAGGGCTTCCCAGGATAATTGAAATACTTGACGCAAGAAAGACAATAAAAACACCGATGATGGAAATCTTTCTTAAAAAACCATGGAGCACCGGAAAAAATATCAAGCAACTTGCACTTTCTATTAAAGAAAGCACATTAAAAGATGTATTAGTGGATATCACTGTAAGTATCGTTGACTCCAAGATTGAATTAAAGCTGGATGATGAGAAGATGAAAGAGATAGGCATAATCAACAGCAAGGTGGTCAGCGCCTTAAAAAGACAGTTCAAAAAAGCTTCAATAAAAAAGAAAGATGATTTGATAATAATAAAACACAAAGGAAAAGAAGACTCTATGGAGGATGTGTATAAGATAAAAGAAAAGATAAAAGATGCATATATACAGGGAATAAAAGGAATAACACAGGTTCTGCCTGTAAAAAGGAACAATGAATTCATAATAATAAGCGCAGGGTCTAATCTTAAAAAGATTCTAAAATTAAAAGAAGTTGACGGAACAAGAACAACAACCAATGATATTTACGAAACTGCAGATGTTTTGGGTGTGGAAGCTGCAAGGCAGGTTATAATAAACGAAGTAAACAAGGTCATTGAAGCACAGGGCCTTAATGTTGACATGAGACATGTAATGTTGGTTGCAGATACAATGTGCTTAAGCGGAGAAGTAAACGGAATTACAAGATATGGTATTGTAAGCGAGAAGGCTTCTGTTTTGGCCAGGGCTTCATTTGAAACTCCTATAAAGCATATAATCAATGCGTCACTTGCAGGAGAAGTTGACCAGCTTAATTCAGTTGTTGAAAATGTTATGCTTAACCAGCCTGTTCCTGTAGGAACCGGGCTGCCTGGATTAATCACAAAGGTGAAATGAATGGGATCAATAGAAGATATAAAGAAAGCAATAAAAGAAGGAAATGCAGTTATAGGCACAAATGAAGTTATAAAAGGATTAAAGAAGAATAAGCTGGCCAAAGTTTATGTCACAAGCAACTGTCCTGAAGATGTAAAAAAGGATGTTAATTATTATGCTGATTTTTCAAAAACAGAAGTTGTTAATCTCAAAGAAAAGAATGATGAATTAGGAATGATCTGCAAAAAACCGTTTTCTATTTCTTTATTTGGTGTAAGCAAAGGTGCGTAAGTTGGCTGCAAAGATTAAACTTGACATTGAAACGATGAAATATATTTCTCTTTTTGGGAAAATCACTAAAGTTACTGCTAAAGACTGTTTTAAGCAGGACAACAAGCTGATATTTATAGTGGATGATGGAAAGGCAGGCATGGCAGTAGGGAAAAAAGGCGCTAATATAAAGAAGCTGGAAAAACTACTAAACAAAAAAGTAAAGATTATAGAACAAAATGATGATCTTATTGAGTTTGTAAAGAATGTTATATATCCTCTCAAGGCAAAAGAGATATCAGAAAATGAAGGGATTGTAACTATTGTTTCGGTTGACAACAAAACAAGAGGTTATTTGATAGGAAGAGAAGCGTCTAACCTAAGAAATTATGAAGAGGTAGTTAAAAGATATTTTGATATTGAAGAGTTAAAGGTTGCAAAGTCTTAGTTTTAAAGATACATTGTATTTTCGAAAGCAAAGTTTACTGATGCAAAAGGTTTCGAAACTGCCCTGTAATTTCGAAACCTTTTTAAATCAATATTTAATCCAGAATAATACACTAAAATGTCAAAGAAAGCAAGAGGATTAGGAGCTGCAAGAAAGCTTAAGAAAAGAAGAAAGAAAGATAGATGGCTCTCTCCCAAATACAAAAGAAAAAAACTTAACCTAAAGCAAAAGGCTGACCCGTTGGAAGGAAGTTCCCAGGCAAAAGGTATTGTGCTGGAAAAAGTACAGCTTGAGGCAAAACAGCCAAACTCAGCTATGAGAAAATGCGTAAGGGTTCAGCTTATAAAGAACGGGAAACAAGTAACTGCTTTTACACCTGGAGACGGAGCAACAAAACTGATAGATGAGCATGATGAAGTTACTATTGAATGCATCGGAGGAAAGATGGGCAGAGCAAAAGGAGATATCCCTGGAGTCAGGTGGTGTGTAATAAAAGTCAATGACCAAAGCCTGAATGCATTATTAAAAGGAAAAATAGAGAAGGCTAGAAGATAAAAATGGAGATAAAAGCTTTTAACAAATGGGGAACTGAAGATATAAAGATAAAAGACAAAGGACTGATAAATTATATCAACCTTGAGCCGAAGATACTTCCAAAGACAGGGGCAAAATATGCAGGTGAAAGGTTCCATAAATCTGATGTTTTTATTGTTGAAAGACTAATAAACAAGATTATGGTGCCGGGCCATAAGTCAAAGAAACATTTTAGATCTTCAGGACATATCACTGGAAAGGCAAACCACGCATACAATATAGTAAGAGATGCTTTTAATAAGATTGAAGCTGTTACAAAAGAGAATCCTGTGATGGTCTTTGTAAAGGCTCTGGAAAATGCTGCGCCAAGAGAAGAGATAATAACTATTGAATATGGAGGAGCAAGATATCCAAAAGCAGTTGAATGTGCTCCACAAAGAAGAATTGATATTGCATTAAGATTTTTTACCCAGGGAGCTTATCAAAAATCATTTAATTCTAAAAAAAAGATTGAAGACTGCTTAGCTGATGAGGTAATCAATGCATATAAATTAAGCAATGATTCTGCTGCTATTAAAAAGAAATTAGAGCTGGAAAGGCAGGCTGACGCTTCTCGTTAAATGAGTATTTTGAGATTTCTAAAGATGAATTTTAAATAATCATAACCTTTTTATATATCTAAGATATATTATATTATAAGAGCGGGTTGTTTTTTGGTTCGTGCTCAAATTTTTTGATTCTAAAATTATTGACTACACTCTATTAAAGGGACTAGTCTGAGGCAAAAAAATGAGATACAAAAAAGGACTTGTAGAAATTATACAGTTGGAAGAAGCTGGAAGATGTGATGCATGCAGCAGAGCCGTAAAAAAGCCAACTGAAGTGAAGAAGGCAGGAAAAACAGTGGGAAAGTATGGACCTGTATGTGTGAAACCGATAGCTGAGAAAGTTATAAAAGTGAATGAGGCAAGCAAATTCGGGCTTGTTTTACCAGGAATTGATTTCATTGATTATTTTAAGAGACCTAATGTAAAAGATATAAGGGAGTTTGAAGGAGTAGAACCAAATGGAGAAAAAAGAGTCCATGTTCTTGAAAAGTTAATAAGACTTAAGAACGGCCAATATCTAAATATACAAAAAGAAATAGAACTTATTCCTTATATTGACAACTGGAGGAAAAAAGGAGATTTTATACAAGTATACCTTCCACATAAAGAAAAGATAAACAAAAAAAGATTGACACCAAAAGAAGCTTCAAAAAAATATGTTGGGCAAAACTATCTTGCTTATGCGGGACTGATATATTTCAACAAGACAGACAACAGAAACAGGATATTCTCTCTGATGTCTTTGATAGAAGGGAAAAAAATATCTTATTTATGCAAACAAAAAGGGATAGAAGAAAACATAGAGATAGAAAGCGACCAAGGACCAAACAAGATCATGATGGTGCCTTCTACAACAGAAAAAGGAGAATATTACCCTGTTAAACTGAAGAACCTTGCAGTTGAAGAGAAAGATAAATACAGCAAAGCATTTGAGTTTGATTTCACAAGCATCAGCGGAGATGCATTGTACAATAATCTTCCGCACAGCAATGCAAACATGAGAAGAGGAGCAAGATACAGGCATCCCCCTATAAGGCCTGACAAATTTGCGATGGCTGCACTGGATTATTTGATGGCAAGAGAGGACAACGACATACTTGTTGACCCAAGACCGGTTATTCCTTCAAATCTTGCTTGTTTGATGGAAAACAGGCTTTTGACAAGGGCTGTTCACGGTTCTGAACTTTTAGATGGACATGAGATAGAGGCACAGCTTTGGATGGCTACAAGACATCCTGCGATTGGATATAAAAAGATGTTTGAATAAACAAACTTTTTTAAACCTCTTTTTCTTTGTTTTTTTATTATGAAAATTATGAATATAAAAGCCAAAAGTGATGTTGATGTCAAGAAAACAGTAGAGAAGGCTGCAGAAAAGCTCCCAGATAAGATTGGATTAGTTGCAACTATCCAGCTCAAACATAAACTAAAAGAGATAAAGAAATTATTAGAAAATAAAGGAAAGAAGGCATTTATAGGGGGACAGATATTGGGTTGTGATGTTGGTGCAGCTGAGAAGATCAAAGATAAGGTTGATGCTTTTTTGTATGTCGGTTCAGGAAATTTTCATCCTTTAGGTGTTGCATTGGAAACAGGAAAGAAGGTTGTGACTGCGAATCCTTTAACAGATGAAATAAGCAGGATAAAGAAAAAAGATATTGAAAAATATAAAAAACAGCAGAAAGGATTATTGATCAAGTTTTTATCGTCTAAAAAGATAGGAATATTGGTAAGCACAAAGCCGGGGCAGGAAAGAATGAAAAAGGCTTTGGAGCTGAAGAAGAAGCTTGAAGCCAAAGATAAAGAATGCTATATATTTTTAGACAATACTCTGAATCCTGCCGAGTTTGAGAATTTTCCTTTTATAGAATCATGGATAAACACTGCATGCCCTAGATTTGCAGATGATAAAAAAGGTGTCATAAACTATGAAAAAGTCGAAGAAGAGATCAAAAGAATGGATTGAGATCAAACTGGACAAAGAAAAGAAAAAGGAAGAAGAATGAAAAGAAAAAAACCTGAACTAATCGCTCCAGCAGGAGATTGGATATCTTTAAAAGCAGCAGTAGAGGCAGGGGCTGATGCTGTTTATTTTGGGCTTAAAGAGTTCAGTATGAGAGCAAAAGCTAAGAACTTTAAGTTAAACGAACTGAAGAAAGTTGTTGAGAAATGTCATGAAAATGATATTAAGGCGTATCTTACTCTGAATACTATCATCCATGAAGAAGAATTAGAAAAGATAAAGAATATATTGAAGAAAGTCAAGAAAGCAAAAGTTGATGCTATCCATGCATGGGACATGAGCATAATAAAAGAGGCCTTGAGATTAAAGATTCCTGTCCATCTTTCTACACAGGCTTCTGTTTCTAATTCAGAAGCTGTAAAATATTACAAAAAAATCGGTGTTGAAAGGGTTATCCTTGCAAGAGAGTGCAGTCTGAAGCAGATAAAAAATATCAAAGAAAAAATAAAGGGTATAGAAATTGAAGTATTTATCCACGGAGCGATGTGTGTTTCTGTATCAGGAAGATGTTTTATCTCCCAGTTTGAGTTTGGAAAAAGCGCAAACAGAGGGGAATGCCTGCAGCCGTGCAGAAGAGAATATACTGTGATAGATGATGAAGGGAAAAAACTGAAATTAAAAAATGATTTTATAATGTCCCCAAAGGACCTGTGTACACTGCCTTTTATTGAAAAACTGAAGAAAGCGGGTATAGATGCATTCAAGATAGAAGGAAGGATGAGAAGCCCTGAATATGTCAAGACTGTGACTGAAGTTTACAGGGAAGCTGTTGACAAAAAGCTTGATAAAAAAGATGTTAAAAGATTGATGAAAGAGCTTGAAGCGGTATATAACAGAGGATTTTCTTCAGGATTTTATCTGGGAAAGCCAATGCCTGAGGACTTTACAGATGCTTATGGAAGCAAGGCAACAGAGAAAAAGGTATATATCGGGAATGTGGTTCATTTTTATGACAAGATTATGGTTGCAGAGATCAAAATTGAATCAAGAGGATTGAAAGTTGGAGATAAGATAATGGTCCAGGGAGATAAAACAGGGGTTTATGAGCAAAAACTTAAATCAATGGAAATCAACCACAAGAAAGTTAAGAAAGCAGGGAAAGGAAAAACAACTGCAGTTAAATTAGACAAGAAAGCAAGAAAGAATAATAAGGTTTATGTTATTTCTCGACGAGATTCAGAAAGAAATATTTAGAAACATTTAAATACTAGTTAGTTTTTAGACGAGAGATAAGGCTTCTTAGTCTTAAAAAAATTACGGGGGTCATAAAAAATGGCAAAAAAAGTAGCAAAAGTAGGAGTAGATAAAGAAGACGGATATCTTTACTTTGTTGACAAGAAAGGAGATGTTTCAAGAGTAAAGATGGCCAGAGGAAGGAAAAAAGCAAGAGGCAAGCCAAAGAAAGTTGCAAAAGTCGGTGTAAAGAAAGAAAAGGGCTACCTTTACTTTGTTGACAAGAAAGGAGATATCTCAGCTGCCAAGATGGTAAGAGGCGGCAAAAAGAAGAAAAAGAAAAGAAGAAAAAAGAGAAAATAAATCTCTGATTTTTTATTTTTTTTTTCTTTATTCTATATTTATATTATTTTATTTCTTTAACAATAGAAATTTCTTTAAACAATTTTTCTGCCTGTGATTCTATCTTATCCAATATCCTGTCAAGCTTTTTCTCTGATATTGAAAGCCTGTCTTCAACCCTTCCTGCTGCTGAAGGTTCAAGAAGATAATGGTGGCTTCTTATATAGGCAAAATGGCTTTTGATTTCAGGTACAAGAGAAACAACTGCAAGCTCTATCTTTTTAAGATTATCAAGCTCTTTTTCAGCTTTTTTGGTTATCTCTTTTATATTATTTACATTTAATTTTTCCAGGGCTTTTTCAAGAGATGCTGATTCAATACCTAATTCAAATATTGTTTTTTCAAGGTTTGTTGCCTTTTTAGTAAAAGGTTTTTTTAAAAGTTCGGGAGCTTTTGCTGATTCATAAAGCCTTCTTGCTGCTGATTTTATCTCCTGTTTAAGAATATTTATCTGGCTTGCTGTTTTTGCAGATAATTTTTTGTTTTTTAATTTTTTAATCTCTTTGTGAAGCCTGTTGAGATTTTTATTTTCTTTGTATAATAGTGTGTCTGCACTAAATATTATCTCTTTTAAATCAAGGACAATTGAATCTATTTTTTTAAGAAGATGGACAAAATTAAGCCTTGTTTCTGCTGAAAGGTCTTTTACTTTTTCTTTTTTTTCTGTATATGTATTTTTTAGTTTTGGGTTTTTTTCCTTCAGCTTTGCTTTCTGAACAGAAAATTTTGTAAGATTGTTGTTTGCTTTTTTGAGCTTTTCAAGAGATGAGGTAATTTTTTTCCTTAAGCTGATGGTTTCATTCCTTGATTTTGCAATCATTGCTGAGTATTCTTTGATTTGCCTGGACAATATAGGAACAGGAGTTAGCTTAAATTTATATGCCATTTTAAGTAATTATTTTTAGTTTAGACGAATAGGTATTTTTTAATTCAGAGCCGATGCCTTTTCCAATCATAAAAGACTGGGGAGAAATAACTCCCATAAGCAGATCAAGGAATGTTTTTTCTTTTTTATATTCAGCAAATTCTATTTCAGTGAGGTTAAGCTCTTTTTTCAGCCATTCTTCTGCAGTGTCTTTGTCTCCAAGTTTGTCAACAAGATCAAGTTCAAGTGCTTCTACTCCAAGATAGAATTCTCCTGTGGAGATTGATTTTGCTTTTTGATATGAGATATCCCTGTTTTCAGCGATTGATCTTATGAATATATCATGGATCTTGTTTATCTTTGACTGAAGTATTGATTCTTCATCCGGCTGCAGCTGTTTAAAAGGCACCCCAATATCTTTGTATTTTCCTCCAACAAGCCTTTGATATGTCATATTATATCTTTCTAATAATCCTGCAAATTCAATATAAGAACCTATGACTCCAATAGAGCCTGTAATAGACATTTCATTGGCAATTATATAATCTGCTGCAGACGCTGCCCAGTATCCTCCTGATGCTCCAACTTCTCTGATAACTGCAACAGTTGTCTTGTTTGCTTGTTTTATCTTATCTGCAATCTCTTTTGAAGCAACTGCAGAGCCTCCTGGAGAATTGATATCCAGAACAATCGCTTTTATTGAAGGATTTTTATCTGCTTTTTCAATCTGTTCTATAAAACTTGTAGAGCTGGTAGTAATCTCTCCAAAACTATTTCCTCCGTCTACATATATTATCCCTTTTATTGGGATCAATGCTATATTACCTATTGGCTCTTTGCTTATAAATAGTGAGAATAGACCTGAAAAAAAGAAACTTACCAGGAAGAATATGATTAAGATAATCAAAACTGTTTTTAGCCTCTTTTTTTGTCCTGGATTCATTTTGGATTTAATTTGTTTTATTTGTTTATAAACTTTTTGAAACCAGTAATTTTATTTTTTATATTTCTGTACTACAAGTATCTTATTCAGTTTCTCCATCAATCTTTGTGATTTTGGAGATTTAAACATATATATTGGATCAATAATCCACAACAAAAAGAAGGGAAACACTGGAATAAATGTTAGATTGCTTAAAAAATAATTCCAAAAAGATATTTTTTTGTTTTCAGGAACAGTATATAATCCCGTGATAATTTTTCCAGGGGTCTGCTGGATAAGATATCCAAAGACAGTAAAATAGAAAACAATAATTATCCCTATTATCAAAAACAAGAAAGTTATTGTATTTATCAGATGAGGGTTCTGGGCAATATAATTTTTTGCTGCCCCATAGCTCTGTTCTGCTGGAATTAACCTTTTGAACATGCCTTTAAATGGGTTGAAAACTACAAAATTTATTATAATCATATCAATCAAAAAAGAGATTGTTCTTCTGAGCATGGAAGCTGGTGCTATAAAATGCCTATCAATCTTTTTCATAGATAGGTTGTGTTTTCAATTGTTTAAAAAAGTATCGAATATATTTTTGTTTTATTTTAATCGCAATGCTTATAAATGGGGCCTGATTTAAGAATAATATGAGCAGAAAGAAGGAAGAAGCTGCAAGGAAAGAGAAACTGCAGAAGCAGATCAGCAGAATCAAACTTCCAAGAGGAAAACAGGTTTTTGGAATTGTTTCCCAAAGAGTTGGCGGAAGCAGGATGAAAGTTAAGTGTTTAGACGGAAACGAAAGGCTTTGCAGGATTCCAGGCAGGATGAAAAGGTATTTATGGGTCAGAGAAGGAGATATAGTTATTGTTGAGCCATGGGAATTAGGCGGAGAGGAAAAAGGAGATATTATTTATAAATACACCAAAAGCCAGGTGCAGTATCTTAAAAGAAAAGGCCATTTGAAAAAAATGGAGAATGTCAAAGAGTTTTAATTCTTTTTACTGGTTCTTTACTACTCTAAAATAGAAATATTTAAATAAAAGCTATCTTTTAGGAAATTTAACATGGGGGAAAACAAATCTTCAGCAATAATTACTCTTTTAGTAATGTTTGTCCTTTTTTTAAGCCTGATATCAATAGTATTTGACATAAAAGGAAATCTATTTTTTAAGGTTGAATTAGTGCTTCTGGGATTGTTCTTATTAACTGGTATTAACCTAACATACAAGATATTAACTGGGGAGAACAGGTGGGGTGGAATAATCAAGTTTTATTCTATAAACTGGATTAACCTGCTTGCGATATATTTTTTAAGGTTTGGCATAAAGGAGATTATCCTTCCTATCCTTGTAACTGGATTGGGGTTTTTAGTGGCTTTGATAAAGAAAGAAGACAATGAAAATCTTGAAGAGACTGAGGATGATGAATTGGATTTAGAGGGAAGACCAGCTTCAAAGGTTTTGAAAAAGGACTTTAGCCCGGGAAAATACATAGCAAGCAAGTCAGGTACAAAATACCATGCACCTAAATGCGACTGGGCAAAGAAGATAAAGAAAAAGAACCAGGTTTGGTATGAAAGCAAAGAAAATGCTGCAAAAGACGGAAAGAAGGCCTGCAACTGCGTAGAATAAAAACTATTTTTTTATAATATCTTTTATCTTATTGATTTAAGTTTTTATAGATTCTGTTGTATATATCAATTTCTTTATGAAAAAAATCTGTAAGTTTTTCTTTGCAGTTTTCAAGATTTATCCAATCGTGAGCTGAGTGTTCATGACTTAATTGAATATTATCATTCAAAGCTTTACATAAGAATATAAGCATAGTTATTGTCTGGTTGTCTTTTCTTGTAAAATGCTGCACATTTATCGGATGAAGGACTTCAATATCAAGGCCTGTCTCTTCTTTTAATTCTCTTTTAAGACCACTAACAGGGTGTTCTCCAGGCTCTAATCTTCCACCTGGAATCTCCCATATCGAAGGCTGTTCTTTATCATCTTTTGCTCTTTTTAGAATCAGCAGCTTATTGTTTTTCACAATAAATGATTTTACAGCTATTCTGAAGTTTTTCATATCTATAGATTCAAAGAATATAATATATAAACCTTGCCTTGGACATGATATAATTCATTATTTTTTGTTTATGATGTAAATAATCAAAAGAACCGCACCAACTGTTATTGCTGTGTCTGCTATATTAAAAACAGGCCATATACTTACATCAAAAAAATCAACAACATATCCAAGATTGATCCTGTCAATAAGATTAGCAAATGTACCCCCTAATATCAAAGCGATTGAAACCTGGGCTGATTTTTGTTCAGGTATCGCTTCATAAAAATATAGTATAATTCCTATTACCATTATAGAAAACCATATCAAAAGCCTTGTATTTCCCTGCAAAAGACCAAATCCTGCTCCTGTGTTTTGGATGTATGTAAGGGATAAAATTTTTGGAATTAATGGAACAGAACTGCCAAGAGGTATTTTTTTTACTATTATAAATTTAACAATCTGATCAAGGATAACTACTGCAACAGAAGTTAAAGCAATTATCAAGAACTTGATATTTTCAGTATTGGTACTGATATTCTTCTTTTTGGGACTCATTAGCTATTCTCTCTATATTTGCCAGCCTTTGATTTATATTGTCAAGTATGGCTTTAAGTGAATCAAGTTTTGCAGTCAAAACCTGAATATCTTTTTCCAAAGAAGCCTGAACAGATGTTTGAACCTGGGATGATCTTGCCTGCTCAAAAGATGAAGCAGCTGATGCAGGTTCTTCAGGAGGCAAAGGGTGCTGAGGAGATGATTCATGTTGTGGTGGTTCATGAGAAGGCATACCAGGGTATGTTGAGTGTGTTTCAGGTTTTGAAGGCATTCCTGATGAAGTATCTTTATCCAAACCGAGTTCACTTTCTTTTCCTAAACCTCCAAGATCAAGCGGTTTTACAGGCTCTAGAGGTTCTTTTTTTTCTCTCCAAAAAAATAACTTATCAAGTATTCCTATTTTTATTCACCTTTTTTTACATTTATCAGGTTATCAACCAATGATAGAGGCATCTTTTTTATGAATTTAAACATCGCTGTTTCAGGGTATATAACAATGTTTTCTTTTTGATACTGACTAAATAAAAATAAAGGATTTTCCATTGTTTTGCTGAATAATGTTGCAAGCATTATCCCCTTGAACTCTGTTTCTGTTTCTATGTCCATCTGAGATAAAAAATCTTCTTTTGCCTGCGGAAGAACCGATTCATGGATTTTCTCAGGCTGAAGTTTTAGATAATCATAAACAGGTGTTTCAGAATCAATTATATTGAAGATTTCCTGCTTGGTAGTGTTTATATTTGATATCTCTATCTCATCTACAGAATCGAATGCTTCTCTTTTTATCAGGAAAAGCTTATAATTATTTTGTAAGATATTTCCTAGATTAGATTCATTGTAAGGTCCTAATCTTTCTTCTGAAAGAAAAGTAAACTGAGATTCCCCACTAGGTATTCCTGAAAATCCTGCAGTCAATCTTTCTGAGTCACCCAACAAGAATAGGCTTGGCTGTGCCCGGAAATTTTCATTGAAATCCATTGCATCGGAAACGACAAAAAAACCAAGAATCAAAACTATTAGAAAAACTGCTGAAAAAATCAAGAACATTGTTTTTAATATTGATTTGGTTATCTTAAACATAACTATACCAATTACTATTATCAGAATGATCCAGATTATTGATTCTATCATATTACCCCTTTACTGCTATAAAATGTTTCAATAAAAAGAATACAATCCCTACCAATGCTATAAAAAAAGCAGTGTGGATCAGTTTCCTAGTTATCTTAAGCAATACTAAAGCTATCACCACAGCCAAGATTATCAGGATTATTGTATTCATCAACCCATCATAAACAAAATGACTATATAAGTCTTTCGCAGAATCTAGACAATGGGCAGGAACTGCAGTCGGGTTTTTTTGTACAGTGCTGTTTTGCAAGCTCTACAATCAATGCATGATATTCATTGAATATCCTTTGGGATTTTGGAAAAGAATCATGGAAAATTTTTTGGAGCTCTTCATAGCTGCATCTGTCTTTGCAGATTCCAATTCTTGAGAAAATTCTTTTTGTGTAGGCGTCAATTACAAAAAAAGGTTTGTTGAATGCATACAATAGGATAGAGTCTGCTGTTTCATGGCCTATACCCTTCACTGCAAGTAATTCATCTCTAGATGGTTTTTTGTTCTTGCTTAAGAAATCTGCAATTATCTTTAATCTTTTTGCTTTTTGATTGAAATAACCAGATGGTTTGATAAGCTTTGCAATGGTTCTTTCTTCTGCTGATCTTATTTTATCTATATTTAGAAGTTTTGCCTTGTTTAGATTAAAAATCGCTTTTTCAACATTTTTCCAAGAAGTGTTTTGAGTTAGGATTGCTCCAACTATAACTTCAAACTTCTGCTTTTCTGTAAGTTTTTTTCCGTGATAAGTTGGATGTAATTCCCCTTCTAATGTTGTAGGCCACCATCTTTGAGGTCCAAATTTTTTATGGAGAATATTGTATATATTTTGAATCTTATTCATATGATAAAAAAAACAAAAGTTGATATTTAATATTTGCTGTTTTGAATTGTCTTGATAAATAATCAAAACTCTTTATTTAAGTTATATTGAGGAATTTTACATAATCTTTATAAAACCACTAAATTTCCAGAAGATATGCCTAAGAATCTTGGTTTTAAGTCAACAAAGGAGATAAAAACCTCAAAGAAGATAGTAGACCAAGTAATTGGCCAGGAATCTGCTGTAAAAGTGATAAAGAAAGCAGCACAGCAGAGAAGGCATGTTCTGCTGATAGGGGAGCCTGGGACAGGAAAATCTATGCTGGGGCTTGCACTTGCAGAGCTGCTCCCCAAGGAAAAACTGGTTGATGTGCTTTCTTTTCCGAATCTAAATGATGAGAATCAGCCTAAGATAAAAACAACTTCTGCAGGCAAGGGAAGAGAACTGGTTTCAAAGTCAAAGCTTCAGACTATGAACATGTTCAAAAGCCAAAATTTGATAATTTTTATTCTTGCTGTTATAGCTATGCTTGCTCCGTGGTGGATAAGATCATACTATAAATCAGATATAATGTTTGCTGCATTCTTTTTAGGGGGGATGATATTTCTGGGGGCCTTTGTAATTTTCATGAACATGAACAAGAAATTTGCAGGAAATAGAACCCAGTCTCCAAAAATAATCGTAGACAATTATGAGAAAAAACAGGCTCCATTTCATGACGCCACAGGAGCCCATGCAGGAGCGCTTCTTGGAGATGTACTTCACGATCCATTTCAAAGCGGAGGGCTTGGAACACCTGCACATGAAAGGGTTGTAGCTGGTATGATACACAAAGCAAACAATGGTGTTTTATTCATAGATGAGATTGCTACATTAAAGCCTTCTACACAGCAGGATCTGCTCACTTCACTGCAGGAGGGAAAATATTCCATAACAGGGCAGTCTGAACGGTCTGCAGGGGCAATGGTAAGGACTGAGCCTGTGCCGTGCAATTTTATACTTATAGCTGCAGGAAATATTGAAACACTAAAACAGATGCATCCTGCATTAAGGTCAAGGATAAGAGGTTATGGTTATGAAGTTCATATGAGAAAAACAATGAAAGACAATACTGATAATCAATATAAGCTTGCCAGGTTTGTTGCCCAGGAAGTAAAAAAAGACAAAAAAATACCTCATTTTAGCAAAGCTGCTGTTCTTGAGATAATCGAAGAGGCAAGGAGAAGAGCAAACAGAAAAGGGCATCTGACATTAAGGCTAAGGGAATTGGGGGGGCTGGTAAGGGCTGCAGGAGATGTTGCTTTAGAGCAAAAATCAAAACAGGTAGAGCCAAAACATATAACTGATGCAAAGAAGATTGCAAAGACACTTGAACAGCAGATTGCAGACAAATATATCGAAAGAAAAAAGGAATATGAAGTTATAGTCATCAAAGGTAAAAAAGTTGGAAGAGTAAACGGCCTGGCTGTGATTGGCGGAGAAGATGTTTATTCTGGAATCATACTTCCGATCGAGGCAGAAGTAACTCCGGGAGGAAAGGAAAAAGAAATAGTGGCAACAGGAAAACTTGGAGAGATCGCTAAAGAAGCCATAAAGAATGTTTCTGCTATTGTAAAAAGATATTTTGGAGAGGACATAAAAGAGAAGTATGATATCTATGTGCAGTTTTTGCAGACATATGAGGGTGTTGAAGGAGATTCAGCAAGCATTGCTGTGGCAACCTCAATAATATCTGCCCTTAAAAAAGTTCCAATAAGGCAGGACACTGCGATGACAGGAAGCCTTTCTGTAAGAGGGGACGTGCTTCCAATCGGAGGGGTCTCTGCAAAAGTAGAGGCTGCTGTTGAAGCAGGCATAAAAAAGATTATTGTTCCAAAATCAAATGTAAAAGATATAATAGTAGATAAGAAAAAGCTGAAAAAGATTAAGATAATTCCTGTTGAATATATTTCTGAAGTTCTTAAAGAGGCGCTTGACTGGAAAGGCAAAAAAAATATTCTTAAAAGGATATCCAAATAAGTATATGTCTGCTATACATAATTACTGTGCTATCACGTTTTAAGGGCACAGTACATATCACCTTTGGGTGATATGAATGTACAAACTAAATTTCAAAAAACGCGTTTGGATAGTCAAACAAAAACTTAAAGGAGTTTCAACTTCTAAAATTGCACTATCTCAGAAAATCAATAGAAGAACAATCTATAAAATTTTAGACAAATACAAAGAATTTGGCTGGGACGGTCTAAAAGATCATAAAACTGGCCGTCCAGAAACAACTCTTAATCCAAAGATAGAAAAGACAATTTTATATCTTAGAAAGTTTGGTTATGGAATGCTTTGATAAACCCCCCCCTAATTTTCTAAAGTGCTGATATATATTCT
>CAZFSZ010000015.1:0-21456 GCA_964521755.1 uncultured Methanosarcinales archaeon
TGTTAAATAAATTATAATCGAAATATATTTAAATACTCCTAACAACTTAACAATAAAAAGAGGTATGTAAATGTCAAAAACAGAGCTTCTGGAAGAATTAGATTTTAACGAAGAAATACATGAAGAAGCATTAAACCAGTATCTTAAAACAGGCTATCCTGCGCCTTTTAAAAGATACAGGATAAACTGGGAATCGCCTAATCTTTCTGTAGAGGAATCATATTTTTGGACTTTAAACTATGTAAGCAAAGACATTGCTTTCCCCCATGTGCATAAGACTATAGATACATTTTCAGCTTCTGAAAACTCTGCTTTCTTTGGGGTATCTCAGCAGAGAATAGGCCTTCAGCAGGACAAGGTTTCCCAGTTTCTTGCAACCACTGGAAAAATGATTAAAGAGATATTCCAGCTTGTAAGGGAGCTAAGGATTATCGATGAAAGGCTGACATATTACAGGGAAAGCATAGGTGTTGATAAAAATGGAAACCCCCTGCCTGGAGGACCAAAAGAATCTGCTGAAATAACCCTTAAAGGGATATGGATAGATATGGTTGAAGGCGGAGCAAAAAATCCCTCTTCAGTATATGGGATGGCAAGGGAAGTTGCATTTACATCTCTTCCAGATCTTTTTTTCTCAACCCATCCAAAAAAATCAGCAGAAGTTGACGATTATGTTGAAAGAACAAGGGGCGGATTTAACCGCAAGGTAAGGGAGGTTCTTAAAAGAAAACTAAAGACTTTTCTGATATGGAAAGAAAACACATACAAGGAGATCCAAACCAGAAGAGGATTTACTTTAAAATACTTAAGACAGCATTACACTGCAATAAAGATGTATATGACGTGGGTAAAGCCTTATTTAAGGCATATAAGAAGACTTACGCTTGATGAGGAAAAGGCGATGACTCCTGATATGGTTGCTGCTTTTGAAGGCTCGATGGTTGAAGTGGAATTTCTGGCAGCAAAGGAGCCAATTGGAATATATCATCCCTGTATACTTTGCAGTTTTTTATTCAGAACCAGGCCTTCAATGTCTTTTCAGCAGGAAGGCTATCAAAGGGGGCCGGTCCATGTGGGAAAACTGGAGATGAATTTCAGGGCATATGCATGGACAGAAGAGCAGATTGAAAATTTCAAAAAATTCAGGGACAAGGAAGACTTTGAGCTGATGAAATCTATATCAGGATCACTGGCAGAGGCCATAGACGCGATGGGTGACGAACTCGAAGAATATCTTGAAGAGGCAGAAGGAAAAGAAAAAGAGGAAAAAAAGGAAGAAGAAAAACCATCTGGACTTTCAAGATTGAAGGCAGAATTTTTCGGCCCTTCAAAACCCAAAAAACCCAAAAAACCAAAGATAAACAAGATAAAAGACAGATCAAATCGTAATGAGGCAATCGCTACTGCTAAAAGCCAGCTGTTTTTGGTTTATAAGAATTTTAAGAAATCACACGGAATGGTCATGTGGTAAAGCTAAATTAGCCTCACGTTTATAAACTGATTTACATTAAATAACATATGAAAGAAGAAATAAAAGAACTAAAGAAACTTTCACCAAAAGAAAGGATAAAAAAACTAAAAGAACTGCAGGAAAAGGACAAGGAAGAGATAAAACAAGCCCAGGAACTGCTTAAACAGGCTGAAGACGAATCTGATGTTGAAGATGAATTAAGGGACATCCCAATACCTCAGCTAAAGGCAGTTGACATTGATGAATTATTTTCATCAGAGGAAAGAGAGCTTTTCAGGGCAAAAAGATTTTCATCAGGAAAAAAGAAAAAAGAAAAAAAAGAAAAAGAAAAAAAAGAAAAGCCCAGTGCCCTTGAAAATATTGCAGAAACAGCACCAAAACTATCACCAGAAGAAGAACAGCATCATATCGAATATCTGCAGGAATTAAGCAAAAAACCTACAGAAACACTTTATAACGAAACCAAAAACATTTATTCAAATTTCAAAGAAAGAGGCTATGTAACACCGGAAGAGCAGAAAAAACTTGGTAATATAGAATACGCCAATAAATCAACATTTAAAGCAATACGAACCGGAGAATACCCTGAAGGCCAGATTACAAAAGATGTTGCCAGGGAGATGGTGTTGATAGAAAAAATGAAGCACGCAATGTATAAGAGGTAAATTTAATCAATTTGAGGAAAAAGCTGAAATGGTAAAATTCACAAGCTATACAAGTCCAATGGACAGGGATTATGGAAAACCTACTGTAGATGAGACTTCAACAAATGACATAGGAGTGGGTGTTGGAGATATAGGGCAGGGTGTTCCCATGGGAATCGCTGCCCAGAATATTCAGGGAATAGCTGCAAAGATGAGGTCAGGTGCAGGCAGTTTGGAGATACAGTTCCCTGGAGCTACAAGAGGACAGAGGCAGGCTCAAACTCCTGGAATGTACGGCGAAGAGCAAAGACAGGCATTAAGAGAGCTTGCTGAGATCAATGAAGTAAATCTTACTACCCATGCAGGCTTTGGGATAATGGGCCTTGCTGGAATGGACCCCCGTTCTGGAAATTTTTCAAAAGAGCAGAAAAAAACAGCAGTTGATGAAATCAGAAGAGCAATAGATTTTGCAGCAGACACAGCTGAGGGAGGATCTGTTGTTGTGCATACAGGTGAATTCCAAAGGCCAATATCAGAAGAGCCCTGGGCATTTGACTCTCAAACAGGAAAAAGGCTTTTTAAATCATATGAAGAAGAGCCTGAAGAGGCAGTTGTTCCTGTTGTAGATGACAGGACAGGACAGGTTATGACCAATGTAAGAAAAAACCAGGAAGTTCCAAGACCAGTATGGCTCATAAATGAAGACGGAGAATATGTTGATTATGAGGGAAATGTTGTTGGCATAGATGATCGTGTTCCTGAATATGACTCGGATACAGGAAGATTTAAGGTAGAGCTTAAAGGCTGGAAAGATTTTGAAAAAGAAGCCCGGGAAAGAAATGAAATAAAAGCAAAACAAAAAGGAATATCTGTTGCAGATCTAAAAACAAGCCATCCAAATGAATATCTTGAACCAGAAGAAGCATATCTGCAGGCAACTTTGGCTGCAAACGAAGGGCATGCAAGAGGTTGGGCTCTGCAGTATGGTGAAAATTTTGAAAGGCACAGAAAAGACATTAAAAAACTGCAGAATGCATTGGATTTCTATAAAAAAATAGAAGATGCCACACCTGAAGATGAAAAATGGAGACTTATGAAAGAGCACGGAAGCGAGATAAGCAGACTGGCAGGAGGCATAGTCCCTCCTGAATATAAACTTCCTTCTGAGGTAATCAAAGATACTATAAAGAGTATGAAAAAAAGCATGGAATACGAGCATGAATCATCTGTTTCACAGGAGCAGCTTGCAGAGCAGTCAAAAGAAACCCAAAAACACATCAAGTCTGTTAAAAAATATGCTCTGGACCAGTCTTTTGACGCATATGCAGATGCAGGGCTTCACGCATTTGAGACAACAAGATCAAAAAAATTGGAAAAGCCCGTTTTCATAACAATGGAAAATATCTATCCTGAAAGCTTTGGAGCGCATCCTGATGAGTTAAAAGAACTGGTGTTGAAAAGCAGGGAAAGGATGGCTGAAAAGCTTGTAAAACAAAGAGGATATAACAAGGCAAAAGCAAACGAACTGGCCAATACCCATATAAAAGCAACACTCGATACAGGCCACCTGAATACCTGGAGAAAATACTGGCAAAATGACTCCAAAAAATCAGTGCAGCAGAATGACGCAGACTTCAAAAATTGGGTATTAAAAAAAACAGAAGAGCTTGCAAAAGCAGGGGTTGTTGGAAATGTCCACCTTGCAGACAATTATGGTTATCAGGACGAGCATCTGACTCCCGGAGACGGCTCTACTCCTGTCAAAGAGATGGTTGAAATATTAAGAAAACATGGATATAAAGGTGCATTAACAGTAGAGCCGGGAGCAGCTGCAACAACTGATCTGTCAGATTTCCACGGATTGATGAAAACATGGAAATTGTTTGGCTCTCCAGTTTATGGAGCTCATGGTCCTGTTTCAAGAACAGACCAGCCAAGACAAAGCTGGGGAGATATTCATTACTCTTACTTTGGCCAGAACAAACCGCCTTATTTTGTGTTCGGCCCTTATTCGCCTTCACAAGACTGGTCATTGTGGAGCGATGTACCCATGGAGTAAAATGAAAGAATATATTAAATTTTTTTATCCTGAGATAATGTATTCAAGCTGCAAATATACAAACCCTTCTTCTGATTCCGGTTATGATTCTATATACAATTCTCTTTGGAGCAGGGTAAAATTAGAATAGACAAATTCCACGCAATAAAAGAAAAGTATTCAGATTTCTATGAAAAGAATTTTTATGCAAAGGGAAAAGGCACTGTAGAGGACACAGAAAAGGGAATATGGGGTCCTGCTGCTACTCAAGATGTATATGAATTCTTTACAAAGATAAAACTTCAAAACTACAAGAACTTCTTGGACTTAGGCTCTGGAGACGGAAAAGTTGTCCTTATTGCATCACTATTCACCGATGCTGCAGGAATCGAGATAGACAAAAAACTGCTCAAAGTAGGAGAAAAGATAAAAAAAGACCTAAATCTAAAAAATGCAGAATTCATCCGTGGAGATTATCTAAAGCAGGATATATCCAAATATGATTTTATTTTCATCAACCCAGACCAGGGATTCTACAAAGGAATTGAAGACAAACTAATAAAAGAAATGAACAAAGATGCAGTTTTGTTTGTCTACAACAAAATATTCCAGCCCAGATTTCTTAAAAAGGGAAAAAAATACTGGTTTAATGGAATTCCTATCATTAAATATAAAAATATATAAATAATCATTCTTAAAGGAGAATATGTCAGATGTTTATAGCACTATCTCAGATATAAACAAGAAACTGGATTCATTAAAATCTTTTTTAATAAAGTTCCTAAGAAGAGAGGAAACTATCAAAGACAACATTCTTATAAAAAGCGGATTCATATTAAGAAAATATTCTCTAAGGCTGGACAAGTTTAAAATAGATGATCTTAAGAGACTAAAGGATGAATTTAAGAGCATTTTAGAGGTGGAGAACGATATCAATTACAACCTAAAAGATATAGAAGAGGAATTATTAAGATTAGAAAAAGAATATACAGCATACACGGAAAAGAAACTCCATGTCTCAAGAATCTTCAAGAACTATATGGCCAATGCTTTTTATCTATCCAGACTAGTCAGAATAAGGATTCAGGAAATAATTGATTTTATTGAAGAAGAAACAAAACTTCATAGGACAAAAGGGACAAAAGTAGAAAGAAAACTCACTAGCATGGAAAAAATGGCTAATCAAATAATGAAATTTATTGACTTGGTTGAACAGATAAATACAAAACTTCAGGCATTTGATGTAGAGACGCATTACAAAGAAGAAAGAATGTATGGAAGAGCTATGTCTAAAAAAGAAGCAAAGCAGACAAAAGTCAAAAAAGAGCTGATAGGATCTCCAAAAAGAAAAGAGGGGGACCTTGTCGCAGTGTTTGACTGCACAGCTACTTTGGTGGCTAGATTAGATTCTATGTCATCTGACGAGATAAAAAATTTCTTTGGTGCGATAGGTGTACAAGGGGAGGTCAATATAGTATATTTCAAAACAAAGTTAAAACCGAAAGCATGCCCGATACCCCAGTCAAACGGGCTTAGAGAATATAAATTTCCTAAAAATACACCTATAAAACTTGCTGCCTAATATTCTGCAAAATCAAGAAATACCATTCTTTGTTTTTTTGGATTATAAGCTCCGACTACTCTTTTGTTTTCCTGGCAATGCCAGACAATCTTAATCTTTTCTAGGTTATCGATATCATCTTTTGCTTTTATTTCCAGATCATTCACAACATCATCCAGATGTTTGTTGATAAGTTTATCAGTTTTACGCAGCATACGCTGGCCTTCTTTTCTCTGGTAGAATATTCCGTTTTTCCCTCCTTTGCTATGGCCCCTAAACCCATATTTTATCGCAACTTCATATGGTTTTTTAATAGAATCAATATCATTAACAAATCTTTTTAATAGATCGTCAGAAAAAGTGAACAGAACATAATCACTGTCAATAGATCCTGTTTTTGAAACAGGGATTTGTTTCAGCCCCTTAAAATATTCTTCAGCATGATTTATGAACATATTAAGTCCAGCTAATCTGTATCTTTCAAGATTGTGATAAAATACTCTTTCTTCAGTAGTTTTCATATTATTACCTCTACAGAACCCCCTAATTACAGAATATTAGTGTAATCTAAGTTTATAAACCTGATGTTTTCGAAAGCAAAACATCATGTTTGTTGGCGAAGCCAACTTTACTTGATGCTTTTTAGAAAAAAACACATCTTCGTGATTTTTCTGTAATCAACTGTTGATATAGATTATATACATAATCTTTAAATATACTCTTCAATTGATATTTTCAAGATGCAGATAGATGCGCTTAACCCCCCGGATATGAAGAAGTGCCCTTCTTGCGATTCTCCTCTTGAATGGGGCGTAACAACCAAGAAAGTAAAAGGAAAAGAAGTCTGCAATGTTTGCAAAGCTGTTCTTGGCAAAGATTAAATCTTTTTCTCACTATTTCTTAATCTTCTCCATCCAATTGTATACATCAATGATAGTATAAATATATTTACGATCATTATGGCAGCAGCTACCTTAAATGCAGCCTGTACAGTATAGATATCTGCCATCCATCCAAAAAAAGGAGAGATGACTGCTGTCATTCCTTGTATCACAAGTACATTCAAGGATGTGACTGTAGCTCTGTTGTGGCTTTCAACATGCTTCTGCATATAGTCAGCTATAGCAGGGTCAAATATTCCTGAAGTGAAGGATATCAATATAGGAAACACTATCCCTATTATCAAACTTATCTTTCCTAATCCAAAATAACTGAGGAAAGATAGAGCTAATACTAGCAGAAGGAACTTTTTTTCTCCTGTCCAGCTTTCTATCTTGTGTGATATCTTGCTTCCAAATGCTCCTGCAAACCCCATCGCAGCATAGATAATCCCAAATGCAGCTATAGGTATTCCAACATCCACCAGATATGGCTGATACAGCATATACCCTGTATAAAATACAGCAAACATTATCCCTGAATATATTATGAAAAACCTTATCCTTGGATGTTTTGCAGCAAATACTGCAGCATCTTTTAGATGATTAAGATAGTTCTTATCTTTGTGCTTGAATTTCTTTGTATCAGTCAGTGTAAAGGATATAAGCAAAGCTATCATAACAGGTATGATATTCATGATGGCTGGTATTCTCAGTCCAAATGTAGCCAAAAATCCTCCGATCAATGCTCCTATTGCAAAAAAAGCACTGTCTATAGCAAGAACATTTCCAAACAATTTCTTGAATCTTGATTCCTGTTCTAGTTCTCTAAGGTTGTCATAAAAAAATGCAGTCCTTGCAGAACTCCACATAGCGCCTGAAAGAGCAAAAGCCGTCTCAGATAACAGGAAATGCACAAAATTGCTTCCTGCAGCCAGTATAGCAAAAGCAGCTGCAAAAAATAAAGTGCTCCATACTATAACTTTCTTCCTTCCCATAATATCTGCGAAAATTCCTGAAGGAACTATTAAAATCATAAATAAAGCAGTATAGATGCTGTGAAGTATCATGATCTGTGTCATAGAAAGACCATTGCTCTTTAGGAAAAGAACATAGATTACATTCACAAACATCATGCTGCAGAATACTCTATACAGATAAAATTTCCAGATGTTCTTTTTCAGTTTTAGTCTTCGTTCTTTAGAGAGCATAGTATCATCCTTATTTTCTTAAAAAAATATTAGAGAATAATAGATATGAATCTAACAATCAAGTCCCAGGGGGATGTTGTTAGTTTTCATATTAATCACAAAAAGAGAATCCCTTATCCATATATAAAACTTACGAAAACTCAACTGTCCTATTCCCAATCCTAACCTTGCATTTTAGTTCATGAACCAATTCTGTTGCTGTCCTTGCTTCCAATTCATACAACATCTTTAGCCTGTCCTTTGACATATTTATCGATTCTTCACATTTAAAAGAATGAGGAAAATGATTCAATAAAGTAATATCTTGCCCTCTCTTAATTATATTTGTATAGAAAGGAAATTTATATCCGTCTGTGTTCTTTAGTGCAGGAAAGACATAGCTGTTGTCTAACTGGCTTCTTTCAGGCCAGTTCTCCACAAAAAAATCAACACAGCATTCAGGATATCCAAGTATCAACCCCAGTTCCTTGTGATTGTCTTTCATCTCAAATATCCTTGCTTCTGTTGCTTTTCTTTCATCTTTTGAGATGTATATGAAAAACATACCTCTTCTTGGATCATCAACCCTTGCCTTAAACCCCTTGTCAGAATATCGCTTTTGCTTGTCAGCAAGAATAACCTTATAGGGAGCAGTCTCATATGCAAATCCATGAGCTCTGCAGAAATCCTTTACCCTTCCAATCTCATTGTCATAAAATCCCTGCCTTACAACAGGCTTGAGATTATAATTTAGATAAAGTATCTCTAATGCCTTTGTAGTTGAGCCAAATACCCCTTTTAACTGCTCTAATCTCATATAATCTTAAAAGAAATTGGAATTTAAAAATTTTTATATTTTAGCTTCCACTTCCTCCCGAACCAGAACCGCTTCCTGACCCAGAACTTCCTCCAGAACCAGAACTTCCACTGCTTGATCCTGAGCTGGAAGGACTTCCAGAACCTTTTCCTCCTGCTTTTCCGCCAGAACCTAATCCCCTATAACTTATCCCTTTCCCTGAATACTTTCCATAGCTGTCTCCGGCTTTGCCGTAAAGGCCCTTTGCTAAACTGTCTCCTTTTCCATAACTGTCTATTATTGACTTGCTGCTGACATCATATTCCTTCAAAGGATTTTCCTCCTCTCCGTACATTCCTTTAGCAATATCACTGATATCCCTGTCATATCCTGCTCTATTAGATGGAGCAGCACAAGGGATGATCGCAGATGCAGGTGTTGTGGTTTCATACATCATCTTCAGCCTTCTCAGCATCTCTTCAAGATCTTTTTCATTTGCTTGATACATAATAATCACATCAGGTATTGTAATCTATCCCAGGAAAAAAATATTCATCTTCCATAAAATCTTTAAAATAATTCTTTGGCATTTGGCTCAACTCTTGTTAATCCTTTTACTATATCTATCCAAACACCGATTGCTTCTTTCCCTTTATTGACTAAACCTAAGACAAAATCTAAAGCAGTATTATGAACCCCATTTTTAGCAGGAGTATCTAATCTTATCGCTGTAGCTAAATTTCCGATATTCTCTTCTTTTATCTTCTTCATCCATGCCAGTGAAAAAGCAAAAGCCTTTGCTTCTTCATCTATTGGAATATCTATTCTTCTTGTCAAAACATGCCCGAACTCATGGCCTATTGTAAGCATCATCCTGTCCAGTGAATCTTTCTTGATAAATATCTCAGATATAAGCCCAAGATGTTTTCTGTTAACTGCAAACCCTGCCACATTCATTGAATGCATCTTCTTCATCTCTTTTCCATCAACTAAATTCAGCTGAACATCATCTGGAAAATCTTTTCCAGTCAATTTTAAGAAGGTCTCCTCAACTAAAGATTTCAGCTCTTCAGTATCTCCGACAAAAGCACTGAATCCTCTTTCTGGATTCAGAAAATCATCCATAACATGAGAATAGCTTTCTGTCACTCTTTTCTTGCTTCTATAGCTGTCAGCATATACCTCTTTCTTGACCTCTTCAAGACCTTTATATTCTTTTCTTGGCTCAAATACCTGTCTTGCTTCAGCTTCTACCAAATAATCAATTCCCTCACTTAAACTTGCAGAATTGTAATTCTGAGGAATACTTGTTGAACTATTGTAACTGTTTACAACATTTTCCAGTCTGCAATCATATCCGCATCCCATTTTATTTAAATTTTTATTGTAAAATTTTAATCCCTAAAACTAACCACTGGAAATCTTACTTATTTTCCTGGTGTAAATCCGCTTATAGAGCTTTTGCTAGTCTTAATTGTCTCCATAGTTCCGTCAATTCCAGTCTCGCACAACTGAAACCTTAAACTTTCATCAAACCATACCATGTTTACACTTTCTAATTATTGTGACATTATTGTCACCACAGAATATATAAGCATTCTAGACTTATAAACCTTCACCTTAAAAGTGAGACAAAAAAGTCACATCTAAATAAACGAATCTTTTTAAAATACCTTTTCTTTTTATTTATATGACAGATACAGAATACTATCTTGAAATAAACAAAGAAGAAGACGGAAGAATAAAGATAAAAGGCCCGAAAAGAACTATCTTGTTTTTCATGAATGCTGTTAAAAAAGGATGGGAGCATATTCTTGATTTATACAATTTAGAAGAAACTACTCCAGAAAAAAAAGCCTTTCAGCAGATTCCAGACCAGGATATTCTTTTGGAATCAATACAGGTTTTAGATTATTTTAACCCATTAGATAAAGATCTGGAACAAGAGATAGCAAAGATACTGAACAAATTTGTAGAAATACCAGATACAAATGAAGATCATTTAATGACAGTTTATATGACTGATTTATTCAAAAGATTTAATTTAAATCTTGAAAAAGAAGATACAAAAGAAGAAAGAACAAATGAATATGAATCTTTCAGAAACAGCGCAGACTATATTACTGTTTTCTATGGATTGACCAGCAAACCCTCTTTGCTTTTAACCAAGGCAGAAGCAGAACAGCTTAAAGATAGATTTTCAGAAGGAAAAAGAGTTTTAAGCATCGATGAGCTTCTTTACAGGGGCAGATCTTTTTATGAACTTGCTGCAGGAGCAGCTGAAAAAATATTATCAGAAGATCTCTTGATATTAGATAAAGACCAGGAAAATATGTGGATATCAAGATTAAAATCTAATGAAAAGCTTTCAAAAAATTATGACAAATGCATTGAGATATTAAGAACTGTAAATTATAAATATTTTAACTGATCACTTCAAACCCAATCTTTTTATATTTGAAAATCTTGTTATTTTATTATGGGTATGAAATTAAAAGGGATTATAGTTATATTTTTATTTATTTTATTATTCTGCAGCATATCTTATGCTTCTTCAAGTCTTGAAGAGTTTCAAAAATTTAAATTTAGAGGTGAATTATTTGGTCAGATTAAAGAAAAGATAGAGAACCAAAAACAACAACAAAAACCCTCAACGGAAGATTTCAAGATAATATTTGTAATAACAGATGAAGAAGACCCTTATACAGCATCTGATCTTTTAAATGACAAAGGACCATTAAAGATAATTTCTGAACTTGCAAAAGGCAAAAAAGGCACAAGCTATATTAGAAGATTTGGTTATGTAACTGCTCTTAATTTCAGCTTTGATGATATTGATCTTCTTGCTAAGATAACAAGACATCCGAATGTCAAGGTTGTAAGAGAAAATGGATATTTCTATTATGCAAGAGAAGATTCTATAAAAATAATAAATTCAGATGATGTCAATAACATGACAGTTGAAGGTGTAAATCTTACAGGAAAAGGACAAACAATCTGCCTTGTTGACGGCGGTGTTGATTACAATCATACAGAGCTTGCAAATTACACAATATTGGGAAGAGATTATGTAAGCAATGATGATGATCCTATGGATGAAGACGGGCATGGAACACATATAGCAGGCATAATGCATATTGTTGCCCCTGATGCTATGATAGCTGCAGTAAGAGCTTGCAACAGCGGCTCCTGTTCATTCTTTGATGTTCAGAGTGCAGTGCAGTGGTGTATAGATCATCAATCAGAGTATAACATAACTGCAATAAGTTTAAGCATAGGCGGAGGAGGAAGATACAATGATACTTTCTGTCCAACTTTTGTAGACAGCCAGCTAAAAACAGCAAGAGACAATAATATGTTTATAACAGCGTCATCTGGAAATGAAGGTTATTCTGACGGCATATCTTATCCTGGATGTTCTCCATACACTGTTTCAGTTGGGTCAACTACAAAAAGCGATACAATATCTTGGTTTACTCAGACACATCCAACAAGTCTTGACTTACTTGCTCCAGGGTCATCTATAGTCTCTACTAAAAGAGGGGGAGGCACATCTACAAAATCAGGAACCTCTTTTTCAACACCTTTTGTTTCAGCTTCAGGAGTTCTCCTAAGACAAAATTATAATTTAAATAATCTCTCTTCAAATATGAGCATGATAAAGGATGCTTTGGTAAAAACAGGAAAGCACATATTCAGGAATAATGACAGCTGGCCAAGGATAGATGTTTTGGCAGCTATAGAAAATGTAACTTGTTTTAAGGACAGCAACTGTGGTCCAATAAATTATTCCTCCTCTTATTGTATGAGCAACGATGTTTACAGGAATGCTACTCAGCCAGTCTGCATAAATCCTGGTTTTGTTGATGAAAGTGTATGCTCTTCAACAACAAAACCTTTGCTTTTTGAAGATTGTATAGATACATGCACAAATGGAACTTGCGATCCAATAGCTTGTTCTGATGATTCAGACTGCGGAACAGATTTCTACAGCCCTGCTTATTGTAGTTCTGGAAATGTTTACAGAAACTTTACTGAATTTACTTGCTCTAACCCAGGACTTGCTGTATCTTCCTGCTCAAATTCAACAAGCGAGACACTCAATAGTACATGTACTCATGGTTGTGATGATGGTTTATGTATTGCTTGCAGTTTAGACTCTCATTGTGGAGAAGATATATGGAAAGGGCATCCTTATTGTGATGAAGATAATCTGATGCAAGTCAAAAAAGAATATGCCTGTTTAGATGCAGGAACTGCAAATTCAAGCTGCAGTTACACTGAAAATATTGAATTAAAAGAAACATGTGATTCATGTTCAGATGGAATTTGTAAAGAAATAATATGTTTTTCAGATTCAGACTGCGGAACAGACGGCTATTATGAAGACAGATATTGTGATGGATTTAATGTGATGCAGGATTACAGAGAACATAATTGTATAAATCCAGGAACTGTCTCAAGTTACTGCAATCATTCTGAATCTTTAATGCTAAGAGATTCTTGTTCTGGAAGTTGTGTTAGTGGAAGCTGTGATGATATTGTATGCTATTCTGATTCAGACTGTGGAAAAGATAGATATGTTGGAGATAGGTCTTGTTTAGGTGGAGATGTTTGGCAGGATTACAGAGAATATACCTGTCTTAATGCAGGAACTGCAAGCTCATCATGTACATATTCTGATGATAATGAAAGAAAAAAAGATTGTGAATTTGGATGTTCTTCAGGAATTTGTCTTGCAGATAATTCTTCAGATTATATTTGTTCTTTAGATTCAGACTGCGGAACAGATGGATATATTTTAGACAGCTATTGTTCAGGAACAGATGTTTATCAAAATTATAGAGACTGGACATGCAGAAATCATTCAACAAATGATTCTTATTGTGCTTACAAAGATACAAAGCAGCTAAAAGAAAATTGCACTAGTTGTTTAAATGGGGCATGTGTTGCTGATTCTTGTAGTTTCTCATCAGACTGCGGTACAAGCGGATATATTGGAAAGCCTTACTGTAATGGAAATAATTTGATGCAAGTTTACAGAACATTTAATTGTGAAAATCCTGCAACAATCTGGAGCAGCTGCATTCATTTAGACAATATTCAGATAAAGAAAATATGCACTTCTTGTTCAGATGGAATATGTGAAGAAGATCTAACTGGAATAAATGATGTTGAACTGAGGTATCTTGTTGTGAACAATAATGAGTTTAACAAGACAATATTTTCTTTTGATATTAAAAATACAGGAAATAATACTTTAAACAATGTTGAATGGAAATTAAATCCTGGAAATAATGTAATTATAGGTGGTGTTGTTGAAGAACTTAAATCTGGAGAAGTTAGGATAATCACAAGATGGGTTGATTATGGAAGTTTAGGAACATATTATGCCTATGCAGAAGTTGATCCTGCAAACAAGATAATTGAGGTTGATGAATCAAACAACAAAGAAGAAATTATAGTTAAGACAATATGAGGAAAAAAATAATAGAAATCGGACTTGCTGCAATATTAGGCTTATCTTCTATTAGCTGTGGCTCAGGAGAAGAAAAAAGTAATCCGATCGTGTATGAAACTGAAGTAGAAGGAGATGCAATTATTGCAGATAAGATGCAGAATTATCTTGATATTTTAGTAATTGATAATTATGAGATAAATGTTAATACTGAACTTTATGATTCTGTAAATGACGAATACGCTGTAAGGAACATAGACTGTATATTTATGTATCAGGGAAAGAAAAAAGCAATGATACATGTAGCAGATGAAACAAATATTACCGAGTGGGACAGACTTCTGAAAGACAATGGATATTCTCCAATATTTATCTATTCACAGGGCAATCTTGAGACGCTGATAAACACTGCAAAAGATAATAATTTTACAGAAGGAATATACAGCTGATAAATTTAGAGATTTAGATAAAAAAAATAAATCAGTCTCTTTGACAAGGAAAATTTTCTCTTTTATTGTAATCTGTAAGAAAATCATGGTTTATATCTAATGGTCTTGGATCTCTTACAGTATTTCCTTTATCATCTAATTCTTCTAATGATATGCCCCTGATC
Organism: uncultured Methanosarcinales archaeon; assembly: GCA_964521755.1. Lineage (GTDB taxonomy): Archaea > Nanobdellota > Nanobdellia > Woesearchaeales > WJKL01 > WJKL01. The sequence continues at coordinate 14,650 of CAZFSZ010000015.1, forward strand.
ATCTCTTTTGGAATATATCTACATACAGTACCAATAATCTTGCATTGAAGATGTCTTGCTTTGACAACTTCATCAAGACTTAATTCCTCATCAGATAGACCAACAGGAAAATAAGGATCATTCTTTTCACATCCTGTGCTTCCTATTATCAGGTGTTCCTGTGGTGTAAGTATTTTTTCCAAACCCCTGTATCCACTATCTCTTAGCCATGAAACTATATCTTCCATCAGTCCATTCAAAATATTTATTTCTTTTGTCCTGACTATTTTCCTCACTTTGTAAAATTCGGCTTCAATACAATTTATTCTTTTTTCATATGTTTCTGATGAAGGAGAAACACATCTCACTACTTCGTAAAACAAAGCATCAAAACTAGAAGGATCTTTTGAATTGTCTCTTACAAACTGAAGTTTGGTTATATATTTCTGATTGTCCATAGAAAAAAATTGTATTAAAACTTTAAAAAGATTACTTGGATTTTTAAAATTCAAGTTTGAAAGTTTTTACTTTCTTTACTTCAACCCTAACTTCTTTAGCTTCCTGTGCAGTGTTTCATATCTTATCCCTATCTTCCTTGCTGTCTTTGAGACATTTCCTTTATTCTCTTTCAAAGCTTTCTTAAGATAAGCTTTTTCAAACATCCTTTCAGCAGAATCCCAGCTCATCTCTATCGCGGGCAATTTTTTGATGATATCAGAACTTAGCTTATCTACATTCTCATACATGTTTTCCAGCCTGCTTGGTCTTATCACTGTCTTGTAATCATCTAATGTGTCCTTTAAGATGCCTTCAACTGCCTCTTTTCTGTAGTATTCAGATCTAAGCATATCTTTCCTTATCTTGTCAACCTTTATATTCAGATTCTTTATTGCCCTGTGCACACTTCTTCTGTTCAGTCCTGTTGCCTTTGCAACTGCAGAAACATTCCCAAAATGAATCTGCAGCACCCTTTTCAAGAACTGCTTCTTAAACATCTTTTTTGCTGTCTTGAAATTCAAGGAAGTGTCTATATCATACGCTATCAAGGGGTTCTTTTCTATCTTGTCTGTTATATCCTTTCCAAATTCAGATATAGTAACTCCAAGCAGTTTATGCATTGATTCATCTAAAAAAGGCTCTACTTCTTTTTTCAAAACCTTATCCAGTGTTTCTTTTGCCATTTATAACTCCTTAACTAAATCATTCATCTTATCATTAAATTCTTCTGCAATGTCTTTGATATGTTCAGCAGATTCTTTTGAATAAGAATAATGGTAATCAGCATCTTCTCTTGCAGAAACTGCTGCTTTAAAATCATTAACATAAATTGATTCTAATTTCCCTTTGATATTTAAATTTTCTAATACAATTTTAATTGCAAAATGTTTTCTTTCTTTGAATCCTAATTTAAATAATATACCCCTTGCAGAATGAAACATAGAATAATAATATTTAACAATACACCATTTATAATCTTTTTCCTCAAATGCTTTATTTGCTTTTTCAAAATCATATACAGATTCAGAAAATTCCTTGCTGATTAGCTTTTCGTCTACTTCAATTCTTTCTAAAATACCTTCTTCAATTGCTTTTCCTATATTCATTCTATCCTTATCTTATCTTTTTCTACTCTTTCATAAAATGGTTTGTCTTTTCTTGCGATTTTGCTCCATTCAATCTTGCCAAATATCTTAAAACTGATATTTCTTTTTAATTTTTTAGACAGACTATCAATATCAGCAATTATTTCTTTTCTGGTCAATTTTCCTATTATTATAATATCAAAATCACTGTCTCCTTTATCATCACCCCTTGCAGCGCTTCCGTATAAATAAACCTCTGCTTTGATACCCCTTAACGGTCTTAGCATTAAAAGATTCTTCAATATTTTGATTTGTTTTATAACAGAATTCTCTCTATTTAATTTGTATAAATTTGAGACACCTATCTTTCTTAAATCAATTAAATCCATTTTAACTAATTTATCTATCCATTTTATTAAAGTGGTTTTAGAAATACCTATTCCTTTCCTTGCTTCTGTCTGGGAAAATTCACTTTGAGGATTACTTATAAAAAAATCAATTATCTTAAACAGTTCTTTATTTCCTAATAGTTCATTTATTTGTACCATTTGGTATATTTAATTTAACTAAATAGTCTATATATTTAAACCTTTCTATGATATGATTTTAATGTCTCACTTCTATTTAAATTTAATGGAAAAATATTTAAAACAAAATAATCAATTATATTTTTTGGAGGACAAAAAATGACACAGAAAATATTATTAGAACAAGGAAAAGAACCAAAAATTAAAAAAGAAGATAAAATAATTGTTAAACAAGGATCCCATTTATATTCTCATCGTAATGGCGTTGAGAATATAACCTATAATCTAAGCAGAGATATTCTTGTAAGTTTTGGGAGGGACGAATCAAATTTTTACCAGGGTGTTCATTCTCCTGAAAATTTAGATGTTGTTTTCAGAAGCCACGGGGGGTTCAGTGAAGAAGATGCCCTTTTCGGGCTTATCAACAGCATAATCACAGAATTTGACCTGCAAAGCTCAGAGCACGAAACCCAGAAGATATCAAGAGCAAAGATTCAGGAATATGCATATCTTTCTTATATAATCAAAAAAGAAAAAAAAGAATATAAAAGAGCATAACTCCCAACCTTTTTATATTTTCTTTTACTGTTATCTGTTATATGCTTGATGAGATTTACTTAATCAAAGGGAAAAATAAAAGATTTGATGAAGAAAATCTCCAAAAAGCAAAACAAATATTAGACAATAATCTTGATTTTAAAAAAAGAAGCGATTATGACTACAGGTCAAAAAACAAAGCATATATTGGATTTTTTTCAAATTCAATTCAAGTAATCAGGATAAAAAAAAGTTTATTGGAAAGCATAATAGATATTCTTGAGCCTGAGTTTTTCACAACCTCCACATTCAAAGACAGACCTGTTCTTTATCCTATTGAATATTTGCATAATCTCTATTCTGGTTTTGATGACTCTTAAATTCTTGAAAATAATTCAGTAAGTTTTATATACTAATTCTAACTATTTAAGATAAAAAGAGGGGATACATTGAAATTTACAGTTAAAAGAGGGACTAGTCCTAATATAACAAAATATCCTAATGAAGATGTTACTGTAGTTAGGTCTTTTGCCAAAAGATTAAAAAGCGAATTTGGAGAATTCTTAAAATCAGTTGTCTTATTTGGCTCAGCAGCAAGAAACACCTCTGCTGTAAGTGAAAGAGGAGACATCGATGTTCTTGTTGTTGTTGATGATCTTTCAATAAGGATGACCAGGGAAGTTATACAGGCATACAGGCTTGTTGTAGAAAAGACAATAGGAAAAGTCTCTACAAAACTGCATGTAACTTCAATGACTTTAACTTCTTTCTGGGAATATATAAGAGCAGGAGACCCGGTTGCAATAAATATACTAAGAGACGGCATTGCAATAGAAGGAAAAGATATCTTTGATCCTCTGCAGGCATTATTGATACAGGGAAGAATAAAACCTACCCATGAATCAGTATGGGTGTATTTCGGAAGAGCTCCAAGAACACTTCTCAACTCAAAATGGCATTTGCTTCAGGCCACTTTAGACCTGTACTGGGCTGTTATTGATGCAACTCATGCAGCCTTGATGCATGTAGGAGTAGCTCCTCCATCTCCAGAGCACGCTGCAGACCTTCTAAATAAGAATCTGGTAAAAAAACACAAGCTTGAAGCAAAATACACCAAGACAATGGACAAGTTCTATAAGCTTATGAAAGGCATAACTCACAGGGAGATAAAAGAGATAAAAGGCCCTGAATACGAGAAACTCTACAAAGAAGCAGAAAACTTTGTAAATAGGATGCAGAAGTTTATTGAGGTTTAAACTTTATATCCTCTAAGAACACTATCTAATTTATCCCAATCTTTAGCAGATTTTCTCATCTTTTTTTCAACAAATTCAAATTCAGTTCCATCTAAAACCAATTTTTCAATAGATTCATAAGCAAAAGCTTTGTTCAATAATCCTCTTGTATATCCTTCAACAATCTCACTTGCCAGTATGCATTCATTCTCTTCAGGAATCCTAACTCCTTTTTCATCAATATAAACAATTGAAGAATTTCCTCCTACCCCTATATTTAAATTAGCAGAAGCATTTGTAGCTTCAATCAGTTTTATTAAGCCTTCAACCTCTTTAATATTATTTCTTTTGCTTCTAGGCAGTTCAGAAACATATCTCGACAAAACCTTGTCAGATTCATCTGCTCCTGAACCAATTGAACTGTAAGGCCTTGGCATTTTTTTAGAATCTCTACCTGTATTATCTACATAACATATCTCAAATTTATCATCAAAAATAGATCCAAGCAAAATTGAAATTCTCAATCACTTTGAAAGGTGATTTATTGCTTCATTTCCTTTAGATTTAATATCATCATCGAGTTTTTCTCCTGATTTAGAGCCTGTTTGAAACTCTTCATACCTAATTCCATAATTGTCAAAAAGCATCTTGTCAATCTTTGCCCCTTTCAGGCTTCCTAAAACTGCTTTTGTTAACTCGTAGATATCCTCTGGAAATTTTTCTTTCTTATCTTTTTCTATTTCCTCTTCAATTACATCATAAGCTTCATTGACAAAATCAGCTGAACCGCTTCCTCCGCAAATCACAGAATTATCTATCAATCTTAATTTCTGAGCAACATTATATTTTCTCATAGATCCAGAGCTTTGCTCATCAGCAACTGCTGCTCCTGAATCCCCAAAAGACATCATATTGATTACAGTCATTGTATAATATAAAAACCATAAGAGTTTATAAACTTTATGTTTAATTGTATCTTCTAAGTAGTAAATTTTATAAACTAATAAGATTTAATTTATTCAGTATGAAAGAACAATTAGATTATACTGATGCATTAGATAGGGAACTTACCTTTATTAAAAAACAAGGAAAACTTTCAGAGATAATTATAAGCTTATTCAGTGATTCTTATTACCTATCAGAAGATGCTGTAAGATTTGGAATCCTTGGAGATCTTCACGGACACATATCTTTAGGGTTAAGCAAACTAAAAAAATGGCAGGAATATTCAGGTCTTAAAATAGATGCAATCCTGCAGGTTGGAGATTTGACTGTATTCAACGAGCAATCTGTTTTAGATAAAGTAACTCATGAAATGGCTGAAAAGGATCCTGATGAATTAGGCTTTATAAATTATTATAGGCAGTCTGATGAGGCTGATTATTTTTTTGGGGAAAACAGCGTATTCTCAAACACGCCTTTATATTTTATACTTGGCAATCACGATGATGCATCTTTATTGGAAAGAGAACTAAAGATAAGTTTTTATGATAATATAAGATACATGCCTAATGGAAGCTCTGAGACAATAAAAAAGAACAGCCTAAGCATAGATATCGGAGCGCTTGGAGAAAACTACAGTAATAACGATATAAAAAGGCTTTCAGATAAAAATTTAGATATTCTATTAACACACCGCTCCCCAAAGTCTAAGGCAAACCCGGAAGGAGAAGAAAAATTAGGAAATTTTATTGAAGATAATGATATAAAATATAATTTCTTTGGGCATATCCATGACGGAGCTTTGAAATGCACTCTGCCTTATAAAAAACAATACGGGCTTAATGAAGTAAGATTAAAAAGAAAAAAACTAAAAAGAGGTTCTATTGGTTTTCTTGAAATCTCAAAATCAGATTCTCAATTCTTGTATATTCCTGAAGATTAATTCAAATTGATTATTTTTTCAAAAAGGACTATATGCGCTTCCTTTTTTAGATTTGATTTGTAAAAATCATCATCTACCACTACAAAACCTATCTTTCTGTTTGTTTTCTTGGCAAAACTAAGATCGTCAACAAATTCAAATATCTTAAGAAAAGGACCCATTTTCTCCGCATTCTTATTGTAAAAAGGGCCGTAGTACTGGCCTGCTTTGAATAAGCATCTTCCTTTTAGCTTGATATTCTTTAAAGCAGCATTGTCAATGACAATCCCCATATCAACGTCGCTTATCCTCTCATAATCTGAAGGCATACCAATATATTTGCTGTATTTAGATGCTCTCCCTGTTACTAAGCTTCCGAATAAAGATATATTGACCTTTATCTTATCAAGATTATAAAATTTTATGAAATTTAAAAATTCTCCTGAATCAAAATATTGTTTTAACCTGTTTTTTACTTGAGCAATTTCTTGTGCAGTGATTGTAGGCCCTTTCTCTCCAACAGGAACTTTTTCAAGCCTTCTCTTGAGTATCTTTTCTATTTTCTTCTTTAATCTTTTGTTTGGCTTTGTTTTAAAAAAAGCAGAATGTTTTTTGATAAATTGCTTTATCTTCTCTTTTGAAAGATCATATGAATTTATCATTGAATGAAATCTCTTTAAAACATCATATGCTTCTTTTGAATGCATCTCCTCTGTTGCTTCAAGAGATTCTAGCAGCCTTTCACAATATGCATATAATTCTACAAACCTGGATTCATTAAACTCTTTAGATATTTTATGGATTTTTCTTAATACAAGATTTAATGCACCATATGCTTCACTATTCTCTTTTCTAAGGTTGTCAACCAGCTTTAAATCTTCATATTCTGCTTTTCTTAAATCAGAAAATATTGGCTTTTTTTCATCAATATCCTGCAATACTTGTTTTAAATATATTTCTAGTCTTTCAATATTTTCTAGAACCTTTGAATCTAATTTAATCCCTTTTTTTAATTTTTTATCTATATCGTACTTATTAAGCTGAATTATATTCTTTAGTGTTTATGTTCCTTCTTTTTTGAT
>CAZFSZ010000016.1:0-17401 GCA_964521755.1 uncultured Methanosarcinales archaeon
TTTCTTTGGAGCATCTGGAACAAGAGCTTTGGCAAAATCTGAGTTAACTCAGCAACCAGCAAAACCTTCAGATCACACAGGATATTGGGATGTTTTGTATTTTAATGTAAGTTATACTGTAGCATCTTGTGTTGAAAATCTGACTAATACCTCATGGAGTGAATGGGAGAATATTGGCTGTGTTGCAGACCAGATGAACCAGTCAAGAGAAAAAACAGAATATGATGCAAACAACTGCAATGAAACATCCAATACAACTTATTATGAATATCAATTAGTTGGCCCTGATTATCAAAACACTTCATGGACAGAGTGGTATAATATAACAGAATGCCAGCCTGAAGACTATTATACCCAGGAAAGAAATCTTACACAGTATGATACTTATGGATGCGCTGCTAACCAGACATTTACAGAGCAGCAGAACTTGTCCTGTGATTATTGCACACCCAGCTTAGCAAATACCTCATGGACAGATTGGTATAATATCAGTGTATGTTATGTAAATGATACTATAAAACAGGAAAGGAACAGAACAGAATATGATGAGAATTATTGCGGAGAGGTTGAGAATTCAACCCATTATGAATACCAAACAGTTTTCTGTTTAAATCCTCCTGCTTCAGTTGATAATTTAGATAATCAGTCTGCTGGAACAACATGGGTATATTGGAATTGGACAAATCCTGGAGATACTGACTTTAATGAATCAATAATTTATATTGATGGAGCAAATGTGCTGAATACATCAAATAATTTCTATAATGCAACTGGTTTAGATATGGATACAGAATATGTAATAACCATCCATACAAAGGATTCTTTAGGTAATGTGAATAACACTGATGTCAATGATACTGCTTCTACTTTGGCTGATATATCTGTCCCAAACATAACTTTAAATTCTCCTTTGAATAATAGGATAGAGACTGTTTCTCCTGGAAATGTGACCTTTACCTGCTCAGCTGAGGATGACAATGAACTGGCAAACATAAGTTTGTATCTGACAGAGAGTTTAGATGAAAATCTTGAGCTTAACCAGACTGCATCTGTCTCAGGAACTGAAAATCAATCTTCTTTTAGTGTTTATCTTCAAGAGGGAAATTACACATGGAACTGCCTTGTATATGATGCTGCTGGAAATGAAAATTGGGGAGAGAACAGAAGCCTGACTTCGCAGTCATACAATCCGATAAACATAACTTATGGAACACCTGTAATTGATGCAGATCTTGAAGAGTGGAGCAGTGCAGACTATATTAAACTGACAGGAACAGACAACAATGCAACAATATATGTTATGTGGGACAATAATTATCTTTATGCTGCTGCAGATATAGCTGATACAGAGCTTTGGGGTGATTCTGCAGCTGCAGGAGAGAGGGACGGAAGTCCGCACAATGATGATGCTTTTGAGATGTTTATAGACAGACATAATACAAAGAATTCAAATCCTATGACTGAAAACCAGACGCAATTTATGTGGTCTGTCAATAATCACAGCTGGGAAGGAAAAGGATATGGTTATGAATGGGCATACAACACATCCTGGAACAGTTCAATGACATGGGCTGTAAGCTACACAGGAACATTGAACAACAATGCTGACACCGATACAGGCTATATATTAGAGACAGCGATTCCATGGAGCGATCTAGGAATCAGTCCTTCTGGAGGAGATGTTATTGGAATAAGTTTTGCTTTTGATGATGATGACAACGGCACAGGAAGAGAAGGACAGGAATTCTGGATTGGAGGAGATTATAATGACCCAGATACATGGGGAAATGGATATTTGGATTCTGGAGATATTATAGGAATTAACATAACTTCTATATCAATAACCCCAGATGATGACGGAATAACTGAAGGAGTACAGATAAATCCTATTGAGGAAAGTAATGTTAGCGTTAATCTGATAGCTAATTTGACCCACACTTCTGCTGTTGATGTATGCAATATAAGGATATGGAACGGTTCTGGAAGTTATGCAGCCCCTACATTAGATATTGTTACAGGAGAGATAGCAGAACTTGCCGGAGTTGCTATATGCAATGCAACATGGACAATGGAGTACTGGAGAAATCCAGGAGACTGGAATATAAATGTTGATGTGAATCTTACTAATGGAGAATCTGACAATGAAAATTCAAGCTATTATTATAATGTTCTTACTGCACATTCTATCAGTACACCTTATATCAATTTTACTGGAAATCCAGGAGATACTATTAATAGTTCAAATGCATTTCCTCTTGTAATTCAAAATACAGGAAATAAGCCTATTAATATAAGTGTTAAAGGTGAAGATTTTATTGGAATTTCTGATTCTTCTGTTAATATCACAGCTAGTGGAGCAAGTTATTCTGATACAGCAGATGGAATCTATATTTCACTTAGTACAGATTTTGTACAGATTATTGCTTTGAACAATCTTGCCCCTAAATTAACAGATGAACTGTTCTTCAGGGGTACGATTCCAGAAGGAACAAGATCACAATCCTACAACAATACAATAAGTATCAAGAGCAGCTAGAATGGAAAAAAGGAATAAGATTAAAAAAACAGAAAAAACACAGAATCTGCTTAGTTCCAAGTTCAAAAAAGATGAAGATATAAAAGTACTAAAGCTTTTGGTAGACCTGATCAAAAGAAAATACAATCTTTCTCCTGTAGATGTTTTGAATCTTGCACAAAAACAGATTATGATTCCTTGTACAATCTTCAACAGAAAATTAGGTCCTTTGGAAACAGATGTAAAATATTTAAAAGAGAATATTGATTTAAGCTATGCAAGGATCGGAAAATTATTGGGAAGAAGCAGAAAAACAATATGGCAGTCATATAAAAACGCAAAAGAGAAGATGCCTGAAAAATTAAATCCAACAGATACAGAGTTTAATATTCCTGTTGATATATTGAAAGGAAAATTCAGCGTATTAGAGGCAACGGTTGTATATCTTAAAGAGCAGTATGATATGACTTATCATGATATTGGTGAGCTGTTAAAAAGAAATGAAAAGACAATATGGACAGTATATGACAGAGCTCAGAAAAAAGCATCTTAAAATAAAAGTAAGGAAAAATATTTATATGGGTATTTTATATTAAATGTTTAATAAGAGGTTAAGCAAATTAAAATGAAAAAAGAGGCAGTATTAATATTTATATTATCTTCTTTGCTTGTTTCAGCTGTTTTTGCACAGACAGAAACACCGACAGGGACATTTGAAGTTGGCAATGTTGCACCACCTGCACCAACTGGATGGAGCCCATTTACAACCCATAACAAATCACAGGTTTTTACATGGGTAGAAGGTACAGACGATAATGATGATGCAATCTCTACATACATATGTATTTCAGCAGATACTGACAATGACTCGTGCAATGTTGTTGATTTTGGTTTGACAGCAGACCCAAACTATGCATTTACACAAGCTGAATCCAACTGGGATTATTCGTGGGGGGCAGCATCAAGAGATTATTATGTTAAATTAACTCCAAATGACGGAACAGATAATGGGACTGTAAATGATTCAATTTCATTTACTTTAACTAATGCTATCCCTACCATAACAGGAGCAACATCTGATGCTTCTGTGGATGGAAACAAGAATGTAGGAGAAACCATTACTTTTTCAATGACTTCTCATGGGGATACAGATGCTTCTGACACTCATAATTTAAGGGTGTGTAAAACGAATTCAATTAATACAAGCGGAGAATGCACTGGAGGAGAATACTGCAATGAGCATAATAATACCTACAGCACAGATGCTGATTTGGCATGCACATATACTGCTCAACAAGGAGATTCAACAAACAATACTGCTTATTTCTTTGTCTGCGACTGTCCTGCTGATGATAATGACTGTCCTGGACAATGTTCAGCAGCTGCTTCACACACTTTTTATGTAAATTATGCACCTTCAGCAAGTTCTGTCGAGGTTATTCCTGATGGTGCAACTTCTGCACAGGATTTAACTTGTAACTATTCTTTTACAGATGCTGACGGAGATTCAGAAGGAAGCTCAACTTTCAGATGGTTTAAAGGTGGGGTAGAAGAGCCAGGAGAAACCTCAGCTATATTGAGCAGTTCAAATACTGCTGAGGGAGAAGACTGGAAATGTGAAGTAACTCCAAAAGATGAGCATGGTTTAGCTGGAGATCCTGTTAATTCTTCTTCAGAAAATATACAGAATGCAGCACCTGACCAGCCAACAGAATTTAAAATTCAGGACGGAGCAGCAAGCTGGGATTCATCAACAAATCCAGACACCCACGATCTAACTCCAAATATTAACTGGACAGCTTTTGATAATGATGGAGACACTGTAACAACTTATGTATGCATTGCAACAAATGCAAGCAACAGAGATTCAAACAACTGCAATGTAAATTATACAACTACAACAACAGATTATATTGAATCTGTTTCTGGATTAGCATATTCAGGGACAAGCAGGACTTATTATATTAGATTAACACCTAATGATGGACAAAAGAACGGAACAGCTTTAGATGCTAATTTTACTTTGATAAACAGTATTCCAAATATTCCTTCAGACTTAAGCCCAGGAACAACCCATGATCAGACACCTGATTTGAGCTGGACAGCAACTGACGATGATGACGGAAGTGTAGACCATTGGCCTGCAGACAGTTTAACATATTATCTGAGAGTTGGAACAGGTTATGGAGATGGTACATATGAAAATAACAACAATGCAAACAAGGCAGGAGAATCCGTAGATAATCCAATTCCATGGGGAACTTCAGAAGAGACTTATGCAAACAACACAGTTTATGTAAGTATATGGACAGGAGATGGTAATGGAGCAAATTCATCTTATTATAATACAACTTTAATATTGTATGATTTTCTTCCTGACATCACAAATGTTGAAATGGCTGATGCAGGAGGTGTTTATTCAAGCTGCACAGCAGCAACATGCGCTTTGAATCCTGTTGAACATTCAAATGCTACAGTGGCAGCAAGGGTGACAATTAATGATACTGATGATGATTGTGATTCATCAGGAAATGTTTATCTATCTTTATGCCTTAACACCAGTTCCTGCAGTCCTGCAATCCAGGATTATGGATGGGAGCTTGATTCAGTAAGCAGAACAGGAAGCATTTGCACATTTACATTCAGTGTAAATAAGACAGCATCAGATTCAACCCCTGAATTTTTTAGGGCTCCAAGTTCAAACTATAAGTGGTACGTTAATGCTACAAGCCAGGCAGGAGCAAGAACAATCGATTCTGAAAGAACAGATTCATGGACTTACGGAACTTTAAAGGCTGTTGATTATCCTTCAACTGTAACTTTGGGAGACGGCTCTCCTGTTTTGGGACAGTGGAATAACGGAACAAGTTTGGCTGTCATGACTAACTGGGGAAATGACAACCTTCATCTGCAGTGGAATGCAACTGATCCAACATCAGGAACAGACACATGGATATTAAATGGAACAGACTTTCAGATAGATGATGACAATAAGCACGGAAGCGAAACAGAAGGATCAATAGCGCCTGTTTATATGGATGGAACCAAAAGAACTTTTGAGCCTTCCTCCGGATTAGAGGTGTGCAGTTCAGCAGGATGTGATAATCCAAGTCTGAATGAAACTCTAAATACATATTATCATATAAGGCCGCCAATTGGTTTGGCAGCAGGAACATATAATTCAACAATATCAATAACTATATCATAAAAAGAGGTTTAAATATATAAAATGAAAAAGATAATCTATGCAGTGTTGATAATAATCTTGTCCCAGATAGTTTTTGCAGGGGTGACCAATCCTCTGCCTGCTGAGCTGAATTTGCTTCCAGGTGAATCGGGAAGATTTAAATTTCAGATACAGACAGTTACAAGCGATTATAATCTATCATGCGATTATTCTTTAGAAGAGAAATCTCCTTTAAATATTGAGTTTGATTCTGATGAGATAGTTGTTCCTGCGGGAACAATAGAGGATATTTACGGAACTGTTGATGTTCCAGATGAACTGGACTATGGCACATATGAAGCAAGTTTCTGCATTTCCTGCGAGCCAACTTCAAAAAAAGCAGGAGCATCAGTTAAGATAGATACCTGTGATTTGCCTATTAAGGTTAATGTTGTTTCAGGAAGAGAAAAAGAAAATATGTATGTTCCTCCAAAGCCGGTAAACAGAACATTCATAATCGTTATAACTATATTGGTGTTTTTGATAATTACCGGAATGATATATTTTTTTTCGAAACTATCAAAAAAACCAAAAAAGAAGAAAAAGAAATAAAATGTTAAAGAATGCATTAATATTTTTTCTTTTATTTTTATTGTCTGTTTCTTTTAGCACAGCAGCTGTAACTTCTCAAGCAACAGCAGATATCAGTAATTCTCCTGTTAAAGTGGTTCTTGTTACAACAGATTTGAAAAATAATAGATTAACAGTTAAAGCTAAGGTTAGTGATAAAAACGGCTATGAAGATATTGAAAATGTTGAAGTTAAAGTTAAATTTGGAGATGAAATAATTGCTGGTTATGAAGAAGCAGTATTTGATTCTGGAAACAATATTGAAGCATTGTATGTTTCATCTTTTGATATGGATGAGACTGCTCAGAAAGGAACTTATACAGCAATAGTTAAGGCAGAAGATAAAGAGAGTTTAGCAGAAAGAAAGACAGAGTTTATTTTTCCTAAAGAAAAAGGTATGATAACTGGTGCTTTTGTGAGGGTTGGAGAAGGCACTGGATTTTTAAGCAGATTGTTTAGTTGGATCAAGGAATTATTTAGTTAGCGGCAGAATCGAAACCTTTTTATATTTATTTACATAATTGTAACATATTATACAATATTTTGAACAAATTAGTTACTAATTAGTAAAATGGCAAAAAGAGTATCAATCTCATTGGATAAAGAACAACAAAAACTACTTAATTCTGTAAAAGGTTTTGGAAAAAAAGATGCAGAAAAAGTGAAAAATATTTTTATGGCTTACTTATCTGAAAAAGGATATTTGGAGAAATTTAATAAGAGAAAAAATGAAAAATAAATTATTAATTTGGATATTGTGCATGATTCTTTTAATCAGTTGTGCAGTGGCTTTTGATTTGATAACAGGCCATAGTGTACATTCTGGCTCTTTTGATGTAGAAGAGTTTGCTCCAGTCATCAATGCTGGGAATTATACAGGAGATGCTGGAGATTTAGTCCAAATAAATTATACTGTTTATGATCCAAATGGGGATAATGTAACTGTTAATTTTACATCGCCTTTTAATGCTGCAGGATATTGGAATTCAACTACTGAAGATACAGGAATAAGGCAGGTTAATATTACTACTTCTGATGGAAATTTGGAATCAAATGTTACTGTTTATGTAAAGTTAAGCCCATATTGTGGAGACGGCAGATGTGATTCATCAGATGGAGAGTCATGCGCAAACTGCCAGGATGATTGCGGAATATGCCCAAATACTGGAGGGAATACAGGCGGGGGAGGAGGAAGCAGCAGCCGTATAAGAGAACTTCAGGAGGAAATAGTCAGGCTTACGAATATTACAGACAGGCTTGATGATTTTAAGCCAGAGTCAAAAGAACTTTTTTTTGAAATGCAGGAAGATGAATTTAGAGCAGAAAAGATAAACATAAAGAATAACATGGATATATCGCTCTTTTTAAGAGCAGACAGTTTCGGAGAGATTGCAGATTCCATTGTTTTTGATTCAAGATATCTAACTATTTCCCCAAACAGTGAAAAAAAACTGGATATAATGGTGCTTGCAAACAAGAATCCAGGAACTTACAGGGGAGAGCTTCTTTTTGTATCCTCAACAAACAATCAGACAATACCTATAACTTTAAAGATAATAAAGAGGCTTGCAAGGCCTGAAATAGAGACTTTAGACCTGGATGCTGATATGATATCTCAGAATGTTAATCCTGGAGAGAAGCTCAAGTTCAAGCTCAATCTAAGGAAAGCTCCGCTGATAACAAACGAAACAGAGGAAGTTATCCTTAGCTTTTTGGTTATGGACCTTTCAACAGACACTATAGGAAAAATAACTGGTCTTGCAGTTTCTGATCTTAGGGAATTCAGCAGAGAAAAACAGGATGTTGTATTTATGGAAGACAAGGTGTATTTGAAGGATGTAATTTCATATCCAGTTGAGATTGAGATGCCATCAGGGATTGCTACCGGAGAATATATCTTGTATATTAATGCAAAATTCAAGGGCAAGGAGATTCCATTATTTACAAAGTTTAATGTTGATGTTCCCTGGTATAATGTAAAGTTTATGAATATTAGCAAAGGATTATGGGTTTTATTGGGGTTAATAGTTGCAATATTATGGAGCATGTTTATCATATCAAGGGTTGACCTTTCATCCAAAGGGATCTGCCCTGTTAAAGTCAAAAGCTCTAAAATTCCAAAGAAAAGCACTGATTCAGCTTATTTAGGTAAACTGGTACATAAGAACAAAAAAGCATATATTAATTTCAATGATCTTAAGACCCATACATTGATATCAGGAACAACAGGCTGCGGAAAGACAATGTCTGCTCAGGTTATGGTAGAAGAAGCGCTTCAAAAAGATATCCCTGTCATTGTGTTTGATCCAACAAAACAGTGGACAGGATTCTTAAGAGAATGCAAATCAAGAGGGATGCTGAAAAAATATAAGAGATTTAATATGAAAAAAAACGATGCACGTTGTTTTGGAGGAAAAGTTTACCAAATCAAGCATCCAAGAAAGAAATTAAAATTAGATGAATTAAGAAAAGACAAATTAAACATCATTTTATTGGATAAACTGAATTCAAGAAGTCTTAATACATTTATAGCAAACACGATAAAGAATATCTACAAGAGCGATCTGGATGAGCACAGGAAATTAAATACACTTATCATATTTGACGAAGTGCACAGGCTGCTGCCTAAGTACGGAGGTTCTAAAAAAGGAATCAACGCCCTCGAGAAAGCAGTAAGAGAATTCAGAAAATGGGGAATCGGAACTGTACTTATCTCCCAAGTTACTGAGGATCTGGTCGGTCCGATTGAGGCAAACATTTCCACACAGATACAGATGAAGACAAATGATAAAAAAGATTTGGCAAGAATTAAAGACAAATATGGAGAGAAATTTTTGCGTTCTGTTGTTAAAGCTCCAACAGGTACTGCTTTGCTGAGCAACAGCTCTTATAATGAAGGACAACCTTATTTTATTGAATTTAGGCCGGTAATGCACAGGACAAAAGGTCTTAACAAGAAAGAATTGGAAAAATATCTCAAATACAGCAGGAAAATTAAAGGAATAAGAAATAAGATAGAAAAATTAGGATCAAAAAGAAAGAATAGGGATTTGCAGATAGAATTAGAGCTTGCTGAGAAACAGATCAAACTTGGAAAATTTGATATAGCAAAAGTTTATGTTAAAAATTTAAAGAAAAAACTCAGGAAAAGAAAGAGGAAATCCAAAAAATGAAGAAAAAAGAAATCATGAAAAAATTAAAAAAATTAGAGAAAGATATTGTACAGTTAAATGAGGGGAATGCATATCTTAAAGCAAAAACTGAGGAGCATGATTCATTGTTGAATTCGATGAAGCCCAATCTTGTAACTAAATTAATGAAGCAGGAAAAAGAGATTGCAGCATTGAATCTTAATTTTGATGCGTTAAAAAAAGTTCAGGAAGTAATTACAAAAGAGTTCAAAACATTTAAGAATAAGATTGATTCTTTTGATTATTCTAAAGTTAGAGATGTAGATAGAGAGATTGATAGGAAATTTAAGGATATAAGAAAAAAAGATATGAATATAGAAAAGAATTCTCATAAGTTTGAGCAGATATTTCAGGAGTTTCAAGAAAGATATATAAAATTTAAAGAATATAAAGCATTGAACAAAGAATTAATGGACTCATTCAATGCTTTTGAAAAGGAGTTTGAAGAGATCAAGAAAAATTTTAACGACTGTGTGAAAGAGAAGGAATTCAATAAATTAAAAAAAGATTTGAAAAAATTAAAAGAAAAATTGAAAAACAAAGCAACCAAAAAACAGTATAAGAGACTTAAAAAGAAGATTAAGTCAATAAAAAAGAGGATTTGAATGCTTTCCAGCTTAAACAAATGGCAAAAACTGCAGGTTTTTTTTATCTTTTTATTTATGGGAGGAATGTTTGTATTTCTTTCTTTTAAACCATCTGTTACAGGGCATGTTACTGCTGAATATGCTTTGGAGGATTTAGAAGTGGTTGTATTAAAAAATCAGACTTATTCTTTAGTTTCTAATACAGAAAAACCGATAGAACTGAAAAGTGTTTTAATTTCTGGAAAGATAATTGGAAATGGGGAAGTGAATATATTTTTGATCAATGAAAATAACAGGTATTTAGTGTATACAAACAAAGCAGATGATTCACCGCTGGTACAAATAACAGGATTTGCTGTAAATAAAGCAGACGACAAGGTAGAAGAGGATAATGTTGATATTATTTTCAGGCAAAAAGGAAAAGAAGATATCCTGCCTGATTTTGAAAAAGAATTAAAAGATATCAATAAAGGAGAATTTGAGGCGTTTGCTTCACTGCTCGAAAGCGAGATAGAAGAGAACAAAAAAGAGAGAATAATAGATTTTGTCCAAAATGCAAATGGAACCCAATTTAAAGGCGTTTGCAGAGATACATGCGCTTTATTTGGGATGAAAAGCAGAAGCTATGATTTTGAACTTGATGTTGCAGAAGGGACAATACTCTATATTGATGAGATAATCTATTCAATTGAGAAAGAATAGTTCTTGTTAATGAATTTAACATTTAAGCTATTTAAGCTATTTAAATCTATTTTAGAAAGATTTATATAGGAATTATGTTAAATAGTATAACATAAAGTATATGAGTGCAGAAAAAAGTATCTTGGTAGAGGGGAAGAAGTATAATTCTATGGTTTTGTTTAGTTATTCTACCAAGCATTTGTTGAAAAAAGACAAGGTCAGGTTCTATTATGCTCTAAAGGGAAGAGACGGAAAATCAGGCATTGTTAAATCATACAAAATAGATAATCCTGGAAGAACTGTTTTGTTGGTTCCTGCAAAGTTTGCCAAAGAGGTTGAAGGGTTTTTAAAATTATGGAAATGCAAGTTTGACAAGAAAGAGGTTTTGGTCAGAAGATGAAATTTAAAAATAACTCAAGAAAGATTTTGGAGTCTAAATATCATATTTTGGCTGCTCTGCTTTTATTGGCTTTTGGTTTTACTTTATTCCTTATTGAACCTAGTTATACTGGTTTATCTATTTATGATGTAAATGATTCAGTTATTGAAAGAAATATTTTCTGTATTAATTGTACTGAAAGTTATATTCCTGCTGGAGTGAATGCAACCATAAGATTGAATGCAACTTTTCCTGCAGCTGTTAAAAATGGAACTTATATTGAATATTATCCTTCATCTTGGGATGTAATTGAAGCAGACGGAGGAATCGTTTCTGTTTATGGCGAAGAGAAATATAAGATAGAATGGACTTTGAATAATGTCGGTGTGTTGAATAAAAATTATCTTGTGTATGTTGCAGAAGATGCTGATAATCTTGTTTTGGACAATGAAATAATTGTGTACGAATGGGCTGAAAATATTACTGAAGACACAAACCAAACAGCAGGGAAAAAAGCGAGACCAGCAAGATTTGAACTGAAAGAAAAGGGAGGAAGAAGACTGAAATCAAATACCAGAATAAAGGATTTGATGGGAAATGTCGTTTCAAATCTTACTGAAGGAGAGTATGATGTGGAGATTGACCTTGATAATCATCCTATAAAAAAGATAGTTGTGGAAAAGCTTAAGCTGAAAAATAATCAAACAGATTTTATCCAGGTAGATGATGTTCCTGAAGATAAAGAGGGAAAATTCATAGAAGTTTATGCAATAGATCCAACCTCTGCAAACTTTACTTCTGCAAATGTGACTGCCACAGCAAAAGGAACAAAACTTTACAAATGTAAAGACTGGAATTTTACAGAACAGACCTGCTTTGGAGAGTGGGTAAAGCTTATGGATATTGTTCCAGGAGAAGAATATACTTTTATTTTGACTCCAGAAGATCCTGGGTTTGCTGAGAGTGTGACTAGCTGTGCAGCTGAGGATGATGAAACTGTTCCCGGCACATTTGCAGATTCCTGCGATGCTGCTGACGGCTCATATCTTGAATCTGATGATGGAACTACTGAAACACATGTCTCTACAGTAAACAATTTTTATGCAGGTGTTAGGATAGAAAGCGTAAATTCAAGTGTTACAGACTGTGATTCAATAACAAAAGTAGAGATATGCTATGAATGGTGGTATTCAGGAAGCAAAGGAGTAAAGAACTGTGATGTTTCTGTTGATGCTGATAATGGAGCAAGCTATACAGCTGCAACAACAACTTGTCCTGGAGAGACTGCAAATCCTGGAGTTATATGTACAGATGTGACTTCAAGTGAATCATGGAACTGTTCTCATTTCTTTGGAGCATCTGGAACAAGAGCTTTGGCAAAATCTGAGTTAACTCAGCAAGGGGGCCCACCATCAACACACACAGGATATTGGGATGTATTTTATTTTAATGTGACTTATAACTCTACAGCAGCAGACAATCCTCCAAATATAAGCCTCAATTATCCTGCTGATAATTATGTCAATAATTCTTCTGATCCAGTAAATATAACATTTAACTGCTCTGCTGAGGATGATGTTGGGTTAGAGAATATTAGTTTGTATATTACTAATTCCACTAACCAATCATTCAGTTTGAATCAGACAACAAGTATTTCAGGAACAAGCAATTCTTCAGAGTGGACCCTGGAACTAAGCAATGGAAATTACACATGGAACTGCAGAGGATATGATACTGCAGGAAACTTTGACTGGGGAGAAAATAATAGAAGTATTAAAATTAATTATACTTTTATAGATACAACCCCTCCAAATGTCACTAATCTTGCTGTAGAAGATGTTTTGTATGGAATCAACGATTCTGTTTTGATGTTTGCAGATGTTGATGATGATGTTGGTGTAGATAAAGTAAAAGCCAATATAACTTTACCTGGAGGAAGTTTTGAAATTATAAATCTTTCTTACAGCAATATGACTACAAGGTATGAAACTTATTTTAATCAGAGTTCTGTTCTTGGTACTTATAATGTTACAATAATTGCAAATGATACTATAGGGAATATAAATAATACAGAAACCACATTTTTCAAAGTTGTTAAGCCTGAATTAATCTGCAATAAGATTGATTCTTCTGATCCTGCAGAAGTTGGGGGTTCATTAAACTATGATATTGAGTGCAATGCTTCATTAACATCAGGTATAGTTCCTTTGTTCTTTAGTAATGTAAAGAAGCTAACCAATAATACTAGATTTAAAGATTCTCCTCAGATGATTAAAACACAGGAAGGAACTTTAATAATTGTTTTTAATCAGAATATAAATGCTAATATGGATGGAGGAAATCATGATATCTATATCTTGAGATCAGATGATAAAGGTGCAAACTGGACTGAAACAAAGATTACAGATGAGGCAGAGCATGATATCTTTCCCAATATTTTTGAAGATAGTGATGGAAATATATTGGTTGTATATACTCATCTTAAATCTAACGGGAGCATATGGGGAGACGGAGATGCGGCGATTATAAATTCAAGTGATGACGGTATTACATGGAGCAACCCTTATATTATTATCAACAGTTCTGCTATAGAAAGAGAGCCAGTTATTGAGCAGGATTCATCTGGAATGTATTATGTTGTTTATGAAAGTAATGACGGGGAATTATATATACACAATTCAACTGAATTTTATACCGGCTGGTCAAATAATGGAACTCAAGTTACAAATAACAGTTATGGAGATGTTGATGCTGAAATACATATAATTAATGATACTTTTTATTTTGCATGGGCCCCTACTGATCCTGATGAAACAAATATATCTGACCAGGATATCTATTTTGCAAAGGTTAATGATCCTTTAGTTTTCAATGCTTTAGATGATAACAGAGTTGCAATAAGTGACGGACCTTATAAAGAATATGAAACTTCATTGAGCTCAGATAACAACAACAACCTATATTTGGCTTGGTCATCCACTACAAATATTTCTGACAATGAATGGGCTTACGATGAGATTTATAACCGAACATCAAATGATATTTTTATTGCTATATCTTATGATGATGGTGATAGCTGGGATACAAGGGTTGTTGTTGAAAATAATGTTTCAGATGCTTATCCAGGTATTGTACAGAATGCAGAAGGATTATATTATCTTTCTCAGATGATAGGAAATGATGAATTGAAGTCCATGGAAATAGCCTTTGCACAGAGAGATTATTCTCCAGAAGATGCAATTAATGTAACTTTTAGTGATGCTTTCCCTGATGAAGTTGTGATACAATCTGTTGGAAATGGAGGAACACAGAATGGCAATATTATTGATTGGTTTTTTTCTGTTATATATGCTGGAGAATCTTATTCAGCTGGTTTTGATACAAATGTAAATTCTACAGTAATTAATGGAACAAACGTCACTAATTATGCAAATGTAAGCTATTATGACAGCAACAACAGGCTTGTTGAAACAATTGAGTTAAATGAATCTACCCTTGTAATTGACAATACTGTCCCTTCAGTGAATATAACAGAACCTGATCTCAATGAATCATTTAACTCTTCAGATCCTGTATGGATAAGGGCAAATATTACTGATAATGGAATTATTGATACTGTTTTAGTTAATGTAAGTATACCTGGAGATGGAATTGGTGTTCTTGAGATGTCGTATAATAGTACAATTGGTTTGTATGAGGCATTATTTACAAATACTACTTATCCGGGAAGATATAATATTACTATAACTGTAAATGATACAACAAATAATATAGCTACAGGAACCATTTATTTTAATGTTATCTCTGTTTGTGTGGATAATGATGGTGATGGATATAATGCAACAGGAGGAGAATGCGGTCCTGTTGACTGCAATGATTCAAATGCTTCAATATATCCTGGAGCAACTGAGGTTTGCAACAATGTTGATGATGACTGCGATGGAGATATTGATGAAGGACTTCCAATTGCATGTTATAATGATTCAGACTGCGGAACAGATGGATGCTATAATGGAACATATTACACATTTGATTGTATTAACAATGGAACTTGTTTTGCAAACTGTTCAAACACAACTTCAATAACAGACAATGATAATGATGGATTTGATACTGAATGTGATGGAGATTGTGATGACAACAATGCAAGCATTAATCCAAATGCAACTGAAGTCTGCAATAATATTGATGATGACTGCGATGGAACAATTGATAATATAACTCAATCCTGCGGTTCTGGAAACTGTACAGGAAATCAAACATGCACAGCAGGAGTATGGAGCAATTGCTCAAGCCAGGGAGATGACTGCGGAATTTGTGCAGAATGCAATGCTTCAGGAAACTGTGTATATGATGATAGCCAGGATAATGACTGCAGTGCTACAATATGTCCTCCAGACGGATGCGGAGTAGGAGGATGCGACACTTTCATATATGGAGATTATCCAGACAATGTAAGCAATGAATGTTCAGCTATCTATACATGCACTGTTAATACCTGCAATGCAACTTGTGAAGCTGACAATGACAATGATAATTATTCTGTAAGCTGCGGAGATTGTGATGACAACAATGCAAGCATTAATCCAAATGCAACTGAAGTCTGCAATAATATTGATGATGACTGCGATGGAGATATTGATGAAGGACTTCCAATTGCATGTTATAATGATTCAGACTGCGGAACAGATGGATGCTATAATGGAACATATTACACATTTGATTGTATTAACAATGGAACTTGTTTTGCAAACTGTTCAAACACAACTTCAATAACAGACAATGATAATGATGGATTTGATACTGAATGTGATGGAGATTGTGATGACAACAATGCAAGCATTAATCCAAATGCAACTGAAGTCTGCAATAATATTGATGATGACTGCGATGGAGATATTGATGAAGGACTTCCAATTGCATGTTATAATGATTCAGACTGCGGAACAGATGGATGCTATAATGGAACATATTACACATTTGATTGTATTAACAATGGAACTTGTTTTGCAAACTGTTCAAACACAACTTCAATAACAGACAATGATAATGATGGATTTGATACTGAATGTGATGGAGATTGTGATGATAATGACAATCAAACATATCCTGGTGCTGTAGAGATATGTGACAATAAAGATAATGATTGTGATGGAACAATAGATGAAGGATTTGATAATGATAACGATGGTTATACAATCTGTGATTCTCCTGTTCCAGACTGTGATGATACTAATTCAAGTATTTATCCGGGTGCTCCAGAGGTTTGCAATGGAGTAGATGATGACTGCGACGGTAATATAGATGAAGGATTTGAAAATGATACCTGCCAGTATGTTTGTACAAATAATGGTTTTGTGTGGACAAACAATGGAGGAATACTGAACTGCTGCGGAAATGATGCAGGAGAAGATTCACCTTATCAAATAAATGAGTCAAATTGCACTGACGGCAATGACAATGATTGTGATGGATTAACAGATTTTGATGATAATGATTGTGCATCTGCTTGTGTTGATAGTGATGGAGATGGTTATAATGTAAGCGGGGGAGTCTGCGGGATTATAGACTGTAATGATACAGATCCAAGCATATATCCAAATGCTACAGAATTATGCGACAATAAAGATAATGACTGCGATACATTAATTGATGAAGATTATCCTTTGAAAGGAACTAACTGTACAGTTGGAATTGGAGCTTGTCAGAATAATGGAACTTATGTCTGCAATGCTTCTCAGACAGGAACAGAATGTAATGCAACTCCAGGAACTCCAATAAATGAAACTTGCAATAATATTGATGATGACTGCGATGGAACAATTGATAATATAACTCAATCCTGCGGTTCTGGAAACTGTACAGGAAACCAAACATGCACAGCAGGAGTATGGAGCAACTGCTCAAGCCAGGGAAATGACTGTGGAATTTGCGCAGTGTGCAATAGTTCAGGAATATGCATTTATGACGATACTCAGGATAATGACTGCAGTGCTACAATATGTCCTTTAGACGGATGTGGTGTTGGAGGATGCGGAGCAAATATATATGGAGATTATCCAGACAATGTAAGCAACGAATGTTCTGCTATCTATACCTGCACTGCAAATACATGCACTGCTGTCTGTGAAAATGACAATGACAATGATAATTATTCTGTAAGCTGCGGAGATTGTGATGACACTAATGCTTCAATAAATCCAAATGCAACTGAAGTCTGCAATAATATTGATGATGACTGCGATGGAGATA
>CAZFSZ010000016.1:17501-20766 GCA_964521755.1 uncultured Methanosarcinales archaeon
AAGCATTAATCCAAATGCAACTGAAGTCTGCAATAATATTGATGATGACTGCGATAGTTTAGTTGATGAGATATTTGGAAATGAGAATTGTTCTTTTGTCTGTGCTGCTAATAATTATACCTGGATAGGAAATAATGGAAGTTTGAACTGCTGCGGTAATGATGCTAATGAAAATTCTCCTTATGAAGTTAATGAAATTAGCTGTAGTGATGGAAACGACAATGACTGCGACGGAAATATTGATCTGAATGATTCGGACTGTGATCTTATTCCACCTTCAATATTAACTACTTCAATAGATCCTTATGATCCAGCTGTAGGATATAATGTGAGTTTAAATGTTACAGCAACAGATAATTTTGCAGTGGATGATAAATATGCTAATATTACACTTCCAAATGGTTCTGTTGTTCAGGTTGATCTCTCTGGGGAATATGCTCCTGTAATTGCTGGAAGACATAATGTAACATTTATAGTGAATGATACAAACGGTAATATAGATATATTTGATGATTATTTTATTGCAGGAAATGTGCTGTTAAATGTGCAGTTTAATGCTGTTGATTCTAATTTAAACGGCATTCCTGTTAATTTGACAGTTTATTTTTCAAAGACAAATAAAAATATAGATCTTTACTCTTTTAATGGAATTAAATTAGAAAACCATACAGATATAGATTATGATTTGTTTTATGATGTTTTGGGCTTGGATGCAAGTATAAGGCTTAACTGTGTGAATCTTGCTGTTGACAATAATGGAACCATTGGAATATCAAGGAATGAAAGTGTTTATGATTATCTTGCGGTTTATGGAATAAACAGCACTTATACTATCTGCGATGCTGTTGTTAGGATATATTATAATAATTTGAACTTTAACAATGAAGCAGGATTGAGGTTAAGTAAATGTGATGCATGGGATTTTGCAGGAGAGATATGCATGGGAGGATGGACAGATATAACTTCACAGGCAGTGCAGAATACTGTTGAAGATTATTTTGAAGTTACTGTAAGCGGATTTTCAGGATTTGGAATTGATGAAGAGGAAGTTGCTGTTGAGAAAGCAGAAGTTACAGATGGAAGAGGAGGCACAAGCTTTTATTGTGGAGATGGAATATGTACAACTGCTTCTTCTGTAGGAGAGAACTGCGAGAATTGTCCTGAAGATTGTGGAGAATGTCCAGTAGAGGAAGAAGAGAAGATTGAAGAAGAAGAGGAAAGAATTCCTGAAGAAGAAAAGCCTAGTTATAAATGCACTGTTCCAATGATATATCTTATCCTGATGATATTATTGACAGCATTATTTTCAATTATATTGATAAAGAAGTATTACAGAAGGCCGAATATAAACTATGAAAGGCACAAGGCTGTTTTGTTCTTGTCTATAGTTTTGCTTATCTTGTTTTTGTTTTTGATGTATTGTCCTTTGGCTAAGTTTATGTTAATACTGCAGTTTATTTTATTTTTAATTTACATATTATATGAAAATAGAAGTAAAATTAGAATATACTACAAGACCAAAACAAATAAAAAGATTGACTGGAGCTGAAAGAATTGATGAAAAGTAAAAAAGGAGAGGCTGTAATTTTGACAGTATTAGCTTTAGCTGTGATTGTTGTTGGTGTAGTTGTCTTAAATGATGATGGATTTACTGGTTATGTTGGCTATTCAGGAGGCAATACCAGCGGAAACCAGACTAACATGACAATATGGGATGAAGTAGATACAGGAATGCCTTTTGGAGGTCAGACAAGGATAGTAGGCCAGCAAGTAAGATTCTTTGCAAACTATACAAATTCTACTTCAGAAATCCAATTAGCAAATTGTTCAATTAATTTCAGCGATTTAAATGCATTTATGCAATGGAACAGCTCAATAAATCTTTATGAATATAATAGAAGCTTTAGTTCTACAGGAACATTTGACTGGAATGTTACCTGCAATAAAACTGGATATGATACATTGACTGCAGTTGATGATGTGGATATTAAATGTTCCTCCGATACAAACTGTACTTATAAAAATTTAACCTGTATTGGTTCTGGATGTGGTTATCTGAATTGTGAGCCAAATATATGGGGAAATGCAAGTTACATTAGTTATGGTTATTGTAATTCAAGCGGATATTGTGATGTTGATTCATGTGTTGCAACATGTGAGGCAGACGATGATGGTGATAATTGGAGCACTAATTGTGGAGATTGTGATGACAACAATGCATTAAGATATCCAGGCAATCCAGAAGTGTGTGATGGAATTGATAATGATTGTAATCTTATGGATGATGATACTTTTACTGCTGAAAATTGTATATATGTTTGTACAAATGGTGGTTTTGTATGGACCAATAATGGAGGAAATTTAAACTGCTGTGGAAATGATGCAAATGAAGATTCTCCTTATGAACCAGGGTATGAGGTAAGCTGTTTTGATGGACAAGATAATGATTGCGATGGTTTTATAGATCAAGCAGATTCTGTTGATTGTCCTGATCCTTGTGCTATAGATTATGATAATGATGGTTACAATAAAACTGGTCCAGGAGGATGTCCCCATCAACTATGGGATTGCGATGACGATGACAATCTAACTTATCCTGGTGCTCCAGAGATATGCGACGGAAAGGACAATGACTGTGACACCATAGTGGATGAAGGGTTTACAAATGAAACCTGCCAGTATTTTTGCGAAAATAACGGATTTACATGGACTTCAAACGGAGGTAATCTGAACTGCTGCGGAAATGATGCAAATGAAGATTCTCCTTATCAGTCTCCAGAGACAAGCTGCAATGACAGCAATGACAATGACTGCGACGGAAATGTTGATCTTAATGATACAGACTGCTGTATTGATCTTGATCTTGATGGATTTAACAAGACAGCAGGAGGTGTATGCGGGAATCTTTCTGATTGTGATGATTCAAACGTTTCTATATATCCTGGAGCTCCCGAAGTCTGCAACAATGTTGATGACAACTGCAACGGAATAATAGATGAAGGATTTGACAATGACAATGACAATTATACTATTTGTGACATTCCTATTGCTGACTGTGATGATACTGACAACCAAACTTATCCTGGTGCTCCTGAGAAGTGCGGAGACGGAAAGGATAATGACTGTGATGGAAAAGTAGATGAAGGCTGCGGCAATGGAGGCGGAGGCGGCGGAGGAGATGATGAAGAGGAAGAGGAAGAAGAAGAGGAAGAAGAGGAAGAAGAAGAGGAAAAGGATGTTGATGTTGATATTACAAATGTAGAAG
>CAZFSZ010000017.1:0-19709 GCA_964521755.1 uncultured Methanosarcinales archaeon
AAGAATTAGAAACCTTTTTAAAGCCCTTATAATTTTCTAATTCATATGAAGATTCCAAAAACAGTGAGAAGATATTGCCCTTACTGCAAGAAACATACAGAGCACAAAGTAGCTAATGCTAAAAAGAAAACATTCGGCAGTGTGCATACTATGAGCTATGGAAGCAAAAAAAGAGCAAAGAAAAGAGGGGCTGCAAGGGGTTTTGGTAATCTGGGAAGGTATTCAAGGCCTGCTATCTCAAAGTTTAAGATGACTGGGAAAAAGATAAGCAAGAAGACTGACTTGAGATATACATGCAAGGAATGCAAGAAAACACATACCCAAAAAAAAGGGATTAGAGCAAAAAGAATTGAGTTTAAATGATATTTTAATCATGGTGATTATCTATGTCTGATATAAAAGAAACTAAAAGCAAATTTGTAAAAGTAAGATGCCCTAAATGCAAGAATGAGCAGATCATATTTGGTAAAGCAAGCACAAAAGTAAAATGTTTGGTTTGCGGAAAAGACTTGGCAGAGCCCAGCGGAGGAAAAAGCAAGATCAAATCCAGAATTCTGGAGGTTCTTGAATAAATGCTGTATAAAAAGGAAGGCATGCCTGAAGAAGATGAGCTAGTTCTGTGCACAATAACAAGCGTAAAGCACCATTCTGTCTTTGTAACTTTAGATGAATATGACAGAAGGTCAGGGATGATACATATCTCTGAGGTCAGTCCTGGAAGAATAAGAAATATCAGGGATTATGTCCAGGAAGGGAAAAAGGTTATATGCAAGATTCTCAGAATAGATGAAAAAAAAGGGCATATTGATCTAAGCTTAAGAAGAGTAAATGAGGGGCAGAGAAGGAAGAAAAGCAGTGAAATAAAACAGGAACAGAAAGCTGAAAAGATAATCGAAGGAGCTGCAAAAAAGCTTGGAAAAAACCTTAATGAAATATATGAAAATATAAGCAGCAAGGTCTTTGAGAAATATGAATATATCCACCAGTGCTTTAATGATGTTGTAGATAAAGAGCTGGACCTAAAAAAACTGGGTATTGAAGAAAAACTTGCTGATGAATTAACAGGTATTGTAAAAGAAAAGATAAAACCATCTGAAGTGCAGATAAAAGGAATCTTAAGCCTAAAATCTGAAGCTTCAAACGGCCTGGATATAATAAAAAAGACGTTAAAGAGAGCAGTGAAATTAGGAAAAGGATATACAACCATAAATTATGCAGGAGCAGGAAAATACAATGTTATTGTAAAAGCCCCTGATTATAAGACTGCTGAGAAAATGCTTGAAAACAATACTGAATCTGCAATCAAATATATCCAAAAAAAAGGCGGAGAAGGTGAATTTGAGAGAAAAGAGTAAAGTTATTTGAGCCTGTTAATTACTTGTTCTACAATTTTTTTGTCCCATCCCTTGGAAGCTAATTCAGAGACAATATCTTTTAATTCAAAGCCTTTGGCTCTATTTTCAGATATAACTTTTATTAGTTTCTTGATTTTTGCTTCTTTTAATATCTGTTCTGATTTTACTCCTGAGTGGCCTCTTTGAGATATATTTTGAAGGATTTGAGACTCAGGTAAACCCTTGTCTATCTGTTTTCCGACCAATGCATATATGCTGGTTTTCTTTATTAACAAGAATATCAATAAGATTAAAAGTGCGATTCCGACTACAGAGCTTAGAGAATATCCAATTATTCTTTTGGCCTTGTCTGAAATAATAGGGGGCTGCGGTTTTTCAACAGATGGTCTTTCTGGTTCTTCTTTCTCTTCGGGCTCCTCATATTCGCAGCTTTTTTGTTCTTTTGGTTTTAATTTCTCAGTGCCGCAATCATTAAGGTCTTCGCAGGTTCTAATTTGTATTTCGTTTTGTGGACATTTTCTTGGAGACCATGAGGTGCATACCCATTCTTCACTGCAAGGAATGCACTGCTGAGCTTTACAGATCTTATTTCCTGTGCAGTCTATGTCAGTATAGCAGTCTACTTCATCGTTATCGTATCTGCCTGTACAGCCGGGGTCATCAGGATAATCTATTAATCCATCTCCATCATTATCTATTCCATCTTCGCAGGCGTTGTCCGTGGTTCCGCCTCCTCCGCTACTTCCTCCGCCAGTTTTTTTCTTTTTAACAGTTAGCCAGTGGGTTTCGGAAGATGCAGTATAATTTTGGGTTTGAGGGTATCTAACTGTGGCGTTGTAGGAGCCAGTTATATTATATTGTGATACATTGTCTATATAGGATACTGCGCTGCCTATCAGATTACCATTTATGTAAAGAGTTATATTTCCTTCTCCTGATAGTCTATAAGCAGATACATTTACTATAGATTTTGGAGTTTTAGTAATATCTTTATCATTTCCATCAAGCAATAAGTTTACTGAAGAGTTTGCTTTGTTTATATTAAATAATGTACTGTTTTTGCCTGTATAATTCTGGTTGCTTAGATTACAAGTATAATTATGCAGTCCTGCAGGCAGATTAATTAATTTATTGTTTTCAGCTGCAGTAACATCTGTGTTATTTCTATATAATGCAGGGGTTCCATAATCACATGAGCAGGAAGCGTTAATTGGATTTCCATAAACTATTCCATTTGGCTGATCAAAAGTTAATGAGCAGGAAGTAGGATATTTATTAATTATATAAACAGAACTGTTTGATGCTTTGGTATAATTTTGTGTTGCTGAAACATTACAGATATAGCCATAGGATCCAGCAGCTAAATCAATAAGTTGGTTGTTTTCAGTTGAAGTTACATTTGTCATTGTTCCAGATATATTTCTCCATAAAGTAGGATTGGCTTCTGGATTTGTGCATAAGCAGGAAGCGTTTACTGAAGCTGGATATGTCTGAGGAGATGATGGGTTAAAAGTTAATGAGCATATTGTTGTGTTTTTTAGTATTGTAGCAAAGAATGTTTTTGAAGATGAGGAATAGTTTTGATTTCCTGGATTTATTACTGTGTAATTATAATAGCCTGCTGCCAATGTTATTTGGGTGTTGTTTTCTGAGCTTATATCTGTTCCATTCCTGTACATTGCTGCTGTTGAAGCATTTGTTGAGTATATTGCATTAAGAGTCTGAGGATAGGTTATTGTTATATTGTCTTCTATTCCGTTTAATGAAAGATTTACAGATGTCGGAGCTTTATTTACAGTAAATATTGTTGCATTTGATGAGGATGAATGATTATTATCTCCAGAGACATTACAAATGTAGTTATGATTGCCTGCAGCTAACATAGTTGGCTGATTGTTTTCAGTTGCAGTAACATCTGTGTTATTTCTATATAATGCAGGGGTTCCATAATCACATGAGCAGGAAGCGTTAATTGGATTTCCATAAACTATTCCATTTGGCTGATCAAAAGTTAATGAGCAGGAAGTAGGATATTTATTAATTATATAAACAGAACTGTTTGATGCTTTGGTATAATTTTGAGTTTCTGAAACATTACATACATAACTATTATTTCCTGCAGCCAAGTCAATGAGTTTATTATTTTCAGTTGAAGTTACGTTTGTCATTGTTCCAGAAATATTTCTCCATAATGTTGGGTTGGCTTCTGGATTTGTGCATGAGCAGGAAGCATTAACTGAAACAGGATAATCTTGTCCGCTTGGTGGATCAAAAGTTAATGAGCAGGAGGAATTTGCTTTAGTTATATTAGCAAAATAGGTTTTTGATGAAGCGTTATAATTTTGATTTCCTATATTTATGACAGTATAATTATAATAGCCTGCTGCCAATGTTATTGGGGTGTTGTTTTCTAAATTTACATTATTTCCATCTCTATACATATTTGCAGTTAAAGCATTTGTTGAGTATATTGCATTAAGAGTCTGAGGATATGTTATTGTTATATTGTCTTCTATTCCGTTTAATGAAAGATTTACAGATGTTGGTGCTTTATTTACAATATATGTCTGCTGAGGTGTCTGATTCTTATGGCTGTTAGTGTCGTTTGCATATTCTCTCCATACATAGCTTCCTGCTGCTAAAGGAGGATAGTTGTAATAATAAACATCTTTATCATGGGTTGTTACTGTATAATTTGTCAATGTTCCTGTAAAGTTGTGCTCTATCTGAACTGTATCAACACTGATTTGATTTTTCCAGGTTACATTAAACTGATAGTTTTGTGTTGGAGAGTATGTTGTTGGGCTTGAAGGATATACTTGTATATTAGACCATGAAGGAGGTAGATCTGGGATGATAAGAAGGTCATTGCTCATATTATAAAGGCTGTAGCCCTGGCTGTCATGAGACATAACTTCACAGCTCCATGTTTCCCCTACTGTTGTCTCTGAGCTGTTAATTGTGCTTACATTGACGATTTGTCCAGCTGGATATGTTCCTGTCTCAAATCCCCCGTATTTTATAGTGTACATCCTCCAATAAGTATCTGTTGTCGGGAATGATTTTGTTGAGCCTGTTAGGATTATATCATCATAGTTGTCTGTTGTTATGCCATAAGCATATTCATTTTCTGTTCCACCTATTGTAAAATTAAGCTGTTCATCTAAACTTGTATTTAACTTGAGGATCCACATATCTCTTTGTCCTGCACCTATTGAATTTGTCCATGCTCCTATCACAATATTGTCTCTGCTGTCAATAGATATTGATTGAGCTGTATCATCTGCTGATCCCCCATAAGTTGTATCCAATAATTTACTTCCAGAAGGATTATATTTGACTACAATTATATCTGGATTTATGGATTTTGTTCTTCCAACAACATATATATTGTCCTGGCTGTCAACATCAACCCCATATGCTCTGTCTTCAACTGAATTAGTAAATATATTAGTCCATATTCTGGAGCCTGTTGAGTTGTATTTTAAAGTCAGAAAATTCCAATGATTGGATGTTGTTTTAGTTCTTCCTGTTACAATTATATCATCACTTTTATCTACTGCAACATCCATCGCATAATCGCTTTTGCTTGAAAAGTTAAATGTTTTGTTCCACAATAATTTCAAATTTGGATCAAATTTCATAACAAGATAATTATAATTTCCAGATTTGTTTGTATAGCCTGCAACAATTATATTATTTTGGCTGTCTATTGCAACAGATGTTGCTATTGAAAGATCTGTTGAATTGGGCAATGGCGGATATTCTGATATTTTGTTAAGATCATTATCTAATTTAGTTATAATTAAATTAGGGATGTTTGAATGATTTCCCAAAGATGTTGGATATGGGTTAGGGGGTGTGAATGCAGCCCAGCTAAATAATGTAGAATATCCTACTGCAAAAATATTTCCATTTTTATCTACTGCAATATCATTATATTCTCTATTTCCAAAGAAGGATATATTAATATTAGTTTCTGTTACAACAGAGTCAGGATAAAAATAATCCTCTAGTTGTGAGCCTGTTGAATTGTATTTATAAATTACTGCTCTTTTCTTTGTGTTGTAATAATCATATCCACTAACAAAAACATTATTATCTTTGTCTGTTGCTACTCCAAATCCTTGTGTGTTGCCGTCAGAATCTATTTCTGTTGCATTCCATTTATATTCTAATTGTTCAACTCCATCTTTATACCAAAATCCATGATATGTTAGATAATCGTCGTCTCCGTCTGAGGCATTTGCATAGCATGTTAAATCTTCGTCTGTAGTATTAGCCCCATATGTGCTGTTCAAATGGATGAAACTCATTATTGGTATTGAATTCGAGACTAAAGGAAGATAATCTCTGTTTTTGTAAGGAAGATTAGTGTCTCCTATCCAGTCTCCTGTATAATCAACTCCATAATAATCACTCCAGTAATTTCCTCCGATGCAAGATTTGCCAAAAATATTATTTCCAGAAGTGCAGTTTTTAGTGGTGTTCCACATATTCCCAAAAGAATAATTATCTTCAAAAAGATTGTTTGTGTTGTTGAAATAATTATTGTAAATAATATTGTTAGAAGCATTTCCCAAATATATCCCATCATTATTCAAGTTAACAAAATTAGCTGTTATTTCATTATTTAAAGAAGAATTAATATATATTCCCTTACTATTCAAATTTATTATGTTTGATTCAAATAGGTTTCCATTACTTGATTTGTAAATAGTTATGCCTGTCTCATTATTATTTAAAATAGTAGAATTGGTTATATTTGAATTAGAGAAAGAATGCAAAATAAAACCTGTTTTATTATTAAAAGCAACGGTATTATTATTCAAAACACAATTAGAAGCTTGGCGCAAATATATTCCATAAATATCATTATTTTTTGCAATATTGTTGTTTAATATAGAATGATTAGATTTAAAATTGGAAATTCCTATATTATTTTTTTCAATAATATTATTTATTAAAATACTTTTTTGAGAGTGCTGTATCTCTAATCCTGAACTAGAATCATTTACATAATTATCTTCAAGGGTAGAGTTTGAACTATGATACATACTAATTCCTGCATAACTATGTTTTGAGAGATTATTGTTAGTAATATTATTTTCATCGGAGTATTTGACCCATATCCCCCTGTATTTGTTTTCTTTAATATTATTTTTTATAAAAGAATTGTAATGACTATTGACTAAATTGATTCCCATTCTACCATTATTAGTTATCTCATTATTTGATATGGTAGTATCATTTGAATCATTAAGATATATTCCTGTCTGGTTATTGTTTAATATATCAACATCATCTATAGTTAAATTATCTACGCTGTATGCTTTTATACCATAAAGTGTATTATTATATATCTCTCCATCATCAATGCTTATATTAAAAGAATCGTTTATGTCTATGCCTGTTCCATTATTAAGATAGATTTTATTATCAGCAAGGGATATATTGTCTGAATTAGATATCTTGATTCCATTGCCGTTGTTTTCATAGATATCGTTATCATCTATATCTTGATTTGATAGATATATCTCTATACCAGACTCATTATTTTGGAAGATGTCGTTTGAAGTTATTAATCCGTCTGTTGCCTGACCAGATACTTTTATTCCAGATCCATTGTTATTGAATATGTTGTTTTGACTTAAAAAGAAATGAGGACTAACTATTAAAACTCCTCCTTTATCATTATTGAAAAAATCGTTGTTTGCTGCTTCAGCATGTTCTGATGAAATCTCTGCCCCATAATAAGAGTTGTTGAATATATCATTATATTGCAATTCAGCGTATTCTGAGCCTGTTGCAATATAAACTCCCCTTTCCTGATTAAAGCTTATCTTATTGTGGAATATATCTGTATATATTGAATCAAATCTAACTAATATTCCGTTCAGACTGTTGTAGGACAGGTTATTATAGGATATGAAAGTATGATTGGAATATGATATAAAAATACCGTATGTGTTGTTATTTATAGTGTTGTTATGAAATATATTTGGCTGGAACTGTCTTGAACTATATGAAGAAGATATTCCTGCTTCTGAATTGTTGTTTATCTTGTTTTCATTAAGTTTTATGCCAAAGCTTTTGTAAATTATAGTTCCATTTCCTGCATTATTGCTTATGTTGTTGAAATTTATCGTCTGATCTATGGATTCATAGATATAAAGACCATTTGCTCCGCTGAAGGTTATGTTGTTTGATGTTATGTTGTTTGTATATGAATCTCTTATGAACATACCTGCATAACTTGACTGAGTGATGTAATTTAAAGAAATTTCGCTGTTGTTTGTTGATATTATATAAACTCCTGGAGCTGCAGAATTTTTAATTTCATTGTTGCTTACTTTTAAGTTGGTGTTTGATTTTGATTCAATACCAAAAGCAGCTGCATTGTTCATTGTATTTCCAGTTATGTTTGTGTATTTTGAATTAGAGATAGCAAAAGTGTTTCCACTTGTTGTATCTGAAAGATTGTTGTTATCAATTAAAGTTTTGTTTACACTGGAAATTTTAAGATTGTATATAACTGCCTTAGTTATGTTGTTATTTCTTATTGTTATCTTTTCTGAATTTGTAAGACGCATATTATAAAAATTAGAGTAAATATTGTTAGAATCTAATGTAACATTATAACCTCTTAAATACAATCCATATCCTGATATTGGATTATTGAATATATTGTTGTTAGTCAGAGTAGTGTGGTTAACAAAAGAAAGACTTATCCCATCTGCATTTATGTCTGTCTGGTCTGAAACATTGCAATTATTGATGTAATTTCCTGAAGATTTAAACATGTATATGCCTGTATTGACATTTTTGGATACTGTGCTTGATTCTATCTTGATCTCTGAAGAATATTCTGCAGATATTCCTTTGTCAAAGCCGGTTATGTTGCAATTCTTTATTGTTATGTTATCAAAATTATTTATATCTATTCCATATCCATTTCCTGTTCCGTCTAATGTATTTCCATCACAATCTATAGTTACATCGTCACTTCCCAAAATAAGCCCGTTTCCAGAACAATTTAAATTGCCTGTCATGCTCCAATCTACATTTACTGTGTCTCCACAACCACAAGGAACTGAGCCTCCGCATAAGGATGCTGTTTCAAAATCTGTATCCTCGGTTGAATCTTGTTCTTGAATTGTATTTTGCTCTGAATCTTCTGTAGTTTCAGTTTCATTGGATGTGGTGTTTGTTGTTATATTGGTTTCTGAGATGTTTTGAGATTGATTTAGAGTGGTATTTGTATTATTTATTTCAGTAGATTCTGCTGTGGTGTTTGTATCTGAGATGTTTTGAGATTGATTTAGAGTGGTATTTGTATTATTTATTTCAGGAGATTCTGCTGTGGTGTTTGTATCTGAGATATTTTGGGATTGATTGATTGTGGTGTTAGAAATATTTGAAGTGACTAGTCCTGTTATTTGAGAGTCTCTTACTGCAGCAAATCCGATAGCAAGAACAACTAGAGCTATGGCAGTTAGAGCTGCTAGTTCTGCAGTAGCTTTTTTATTCATTTCTTTTTATCCTCTTTTTGTTTTCTTAAATCTGCTATTATTAGATTTTTAACATAATCAGATTTAGATATTCCAAGCTTGTCACAAATTTTTAGAATATTGTCATGTAGTTTCTCAGTTACCTGAAACCTTATTTCTGTCATTTTATTGGATATATATTGGAATAATTATGGATTATTATTGTTAAATTAAGGAAACTAATATATAAATATTTCTCTTTTTAGTATAAAGAAAGGATTATTTCCTGTTTCTAAACCAGTCAACCAAAAGGTAAAGTATTAAAGTTACAGATGCTCCTATAAAGAACCATAAAGCTATGTTTGAGAATAAGAAAAACTTGTCAGCCATTGCTGGAGCATAATCTGCTGCTCTGATTGTTTCTACAGCAGCCTGTTCTTCGATCTTTAGAGCTGTTTCTTCCTGGACTGCAGCAAATCTTGCAGTGTTTTTAGAGAAGAACTGGATAAAAGCGGTTCCTGCTGCAACTATCAACGCAACAGGCAGTACAGATCTGAGCTTTTCTTTTATCCCGTAAGTGGATTTTGGAGCGATGATTATATATTTGTTTGCGAGCTTGTAATGGTTTACTTCTTTTCCTTTTTTAGAATAATGATACTCTTCTGCAATTATCAATCCTGCTTTCTGCAATTGTTTAAGATTATAATGCACTGTAGAGATAGAAATATCCAGTTTTTCAGCAAGTTCTGATTCTGTTGCTTCATTGTCAGCAAGATAATTCAGGATTTTTCTGCAGGTCTTGTTTGCGATGGTCTGTGAAAGCTGTTTTGCCTTGTTTTCACTTAATGAAACCAATAGGAATTTTTCTTTTGTCATGCATTGAAGAATACTTATATATTTAAAAACCTATTGTAGACTTTGAATTGAATTGAAGTTTTTATTGTCTAATAATTGTTCAAAAGCTTTTTATATGAAGGGGATATTAGCAGAATAATGAAGCATATTCTGAAATGTGAGAAATGCGGCGAATATACTATGCAGGAAAAATGTCCTAAATGCGGTTTTGCAACAAAGAACCCAAAGCCTGCAAAATATGATCCCACTGACAAGGTTGGGAAATACAGAAGAAAAGCAAAAGAAAATGATTTAAGGGAAAGGGGTTTAATATGAGCTGGAAAATAAAACAATTTGGAAAAAAACCAAAACTAAAAAAACCAATATTGATAGAGGGTCTGCCTGGAATAGGCAATGTAGGGAAGGTTACTGTAGATTTTTTGATTGATGAATTAAAAGCTAAAAAACTGTATGAATTATTTTCATATACATTTCCGCACTCTGTTTTTGTCAATGAAGAGAATCTTGTAGAGCTTCCAAAAATAGAGATATACTACAAAAAGATGAAAAAAGGCAGTGACTTTATATTTTTGGCAGGAGATGTGCAGCCTATAGATGAGGTAAGCTGCTATGAGTTCAGCGAAGAGATATTAAATATCTTAGAAAAATACAAGGGAGCGGAAATCATGACATTGGGGGGCATTGGGTTACAGGAAGTGCCCAAAAAACCAAAGGTTTACTGCACAGGAAACAACAAGAAGATAATCAACAAATACAAGAAAGGTACAAAGATAGACGAAAATATATACGGCGTTGTAGGTCCTATAGTGGGTGTTTCAGGTTTGTTACTGGGATTGGCAGAAAAGAAAGACATCTCTGCTATTTCTTTGCTTGCAGAGACATACGGGCATCCCATGTATCTGGGTGTAAAAGGTGCAAGAGAGATATTAAAGATTCTCAATAAAAAAACAGGGCTTGATGTAAAGCTTGAAGACCTAGACAAAGAGATAAAGGATCTTGAAAAAGAGATGATGAAGAAAACTGAAGAGCTCCAGGAAGTTAGCAGAAAGACAGCGATGAAAAAACTTAAAGGGAAGATCGGAGAAGGAGAAATGAGCTATATTGGATAAATTATCTTTTTAATTTTTTCTGATTTAATCTATTTTATTATTATATCATTATGAAACTATAAACCAAAATATTTATATAGTTTTATGCTCTTTTTATTCTGAATATCAGAAATTTAGATAAAATATATATATTATAAAAAACGGATTAACTGATATTCTTATTTTCAGAATGAAACCAAAAGTAGTGCAGTGTGATAAAAGAGGACAGATAGTTATCCCTAAGTCTATAAGAGATGAGCTTAACATAGAAGAAGGGGCTGCGTTTTGGATGTATAAAACCAAAGAAGGAATAATTTTGGAAAAGATAGAAGCGCCTTCAAAAAATAAGATTAAAAAAAGATGAAAAATAAAAAGGCAGAAGTAGCAATAGTATTGTCTGTAATCTATATCTTGCTTGCTGGAGCAATATTTGCCTTTGGAATTTATGATGATGATGAAAAACCTATCGGTTGTGCTTCATGTATATTTAATCAGGATAATAAGACAGATGAAAATCTAATAGATGAAAATAATCAAATATCAACAAACAAAACAAATCAAGGAGTCAGATTTAATTAGCAGGTGATCAATCATGAAAGATAAATTAAAGGAAATAAAAAGCTTTTTTTCAGTTCTATTTTTTGCTGTCGGAGTTTTGATACTGATAGTAAGCATAATCAACGTAACCAATGAGAATATTGCAGGAAGAGTTTCTTATAATAAAATAAAAGTCTATGGAAGAATTTATCCCTCACTTCCAGATGGAACAGAGATTACTTTTAAAGTTGGTAGAATTGAGATTGCCTCTGCTGTATTGAAAGATGATGAATATCCTTTTGTTTCCTTTAAGATGGATGATCCAACAACTATACCTGTAGAAGGGTATACTCCGGGAGATACTGTTGATGTTTACCTATCTGGAATAAAAACAGCTGAGATGTCTTATTTTAAATCAATAGCCAACAAAAAAGATATCAACATACCTGCAAGCAAAAGGGTGGAGATTTCAACTGCAGCGGCAAAAGCTGCGATAAACAGATCTTGCACTCCCAACTGGAAATGCAGTGATTGGAGTGAATGTGTCAATGGGGAGCAAACT
The DNA here is from genome assembly GCA_964521755.1 of uncultured Methanosarcinales archaeon. Classification (GTDB taxonomy): domain Archaea; phylum Nanobdellota; class Nanobdellia; order Woesearchaeales; family WJKL01; genus WJKL01. The sequence goes on from CAZFSZ010000017.1 coordinate 11,888, forward strand.
AGAAAATGCACTGATTTGAATAAATGCGGCAGTGAAGAAAAAAAGCCAGCAGAAAAAAGAAATTGTGTAGAGGCTCCAGAGATTGAACAGCCAAAACCGATGAAAGCTGATAAAGGGCTGTGGATTGTAGCACTGTTTATAATCTTGGTTATTGCATTTATCATCAGTCTAACTAGAAGAGCAAAAAAGTTTCCAAAGAAAAAATGAGCATCAGAGCAAGAAAAGAAAGAAAGATAGAAAGCAAGCTCTTGTTTGTCTTATGGATATTTTTTATCTTTTCGAGTGTTTTTGTTATTGAATATACCAAAGATTACAAGACAGGAATAACTGGATTTGTAGTCTTGAACTGCAGTGAAGATATATGTGATGAAGGAGATGTTATTGCAGAAGGACAGAATTTTTTATTGAATTATGATTCTGTTTGTGAAAAAAAGCTGAAGTTTGAGTTTGCAGATGATGAGGGAATATGGGTAACAGACACATCAGGAAATACTGCTGGAAATTCTCCTGTTGAAGTTAATGAATCAGACTGCAATGAAAATGGATGCAGTTTGATTTTTACATATGATATATATCCTGGAGAAGCTGTTGATTATAAAATGAGATTTAACAGTGCAAATGAAACATTATATCTGGAAGACACCTCAAAAGACTGTCCTGTCTACTGTGGAGATGGTATTTGTGAAGATTCTGAAGATTATTCAAACTGCCGAGAAGATTGCTTGAATAAGGAAGAAGATTATATTCATCTTGATTCTGAAGAAAAAGAAAGATATTTTGTAACTAATTATGATGAAGGCTGTGAAGTTTTATTCTTATTCCTTGATTTTGACGGAACCAATATTAAGATAAAAGAGACTGAAAATAACAAATTTTACAATATTGAATACAAAGACGGAATTATGTTATTGAACCATACTGGGATGATGTATGAATTGTTATATAATAAAGATAATGATGCGCTTTATTTAAAGGATACAGACACTGGCTGCAGTTATGACTGTGATGAAGAAGGCAAAGAAGATTGTTATAATAAAACAACAGTGCAAAAATGTCAAAAAGATGAATATGGATATTTAAGATGGGAAGTAACAACTATATGTAGTGGATTAAATTGCGTCAGAGGCCAGTGTTTAAGCTGTACAGATGAATGCAGCAGTCTAGGTAAAAGATCCTGCTATAATGATACTGCCTACCAGGTCTGTGGAAATTATTATGATGTTGATTTTGATCTTTGTTATGAATGGGGAAATATAACTGACTGTGAAGAATGGTATGAATGTGATGATGGAGAATGTGTTCTGGAATGTGAAGATGAATGTGATGAAGAGAATGAAACTGGCTGTTTTAATAATAGTATGTCAGTTGGAGAATGTAAAGATATAGATGATGACCCTTGTCTTGAGTGGGATTTATTAGAGGAATGTGATTCAGAAACAGAAATTTGTCTTGAAGGAGAATGCAAATGTTTAGAGAAATGGGTATGTGGAAACTGGAGTTCATGCGTAAACGGACAGCAGACAAGAACATGTACTGATGAGAACAACTGCGGAACTACAGAAGAAAAACCAATCACATTAAGAAATTGTGTGTGTGAGCCGGAATATGTCTGCGGAAACTGGGGAGAATGCCAGCAGAACAACAAACAGACAAGAATATGCAGGGATGTCAACTGCGGAGAAGCAGACAGGACTGAAACAAGATCCTGCACATATGTTCCCCAAGTGATTACCTCTTCAGATGAGATATATAATCAAGGAGGGGCAGGAGACACAGAATATGAGCCAGAGGCTGTAGAAGATGATGAAGAAGGGAGCAGTGCTTTATTTTGGATGATGATTGTTTTATCTATTCTTATACTTGGAGGAGGAATCTGGTTTACATTTTACGAGATAAAAATATCAAAATCAAATTTAGAAAAAGAAAAAGCAAGGAAAAGTCCAAGCAGCGAATCGCTGATCCAGTTAAAAGATTATGCAAAAAAATGCATGGATGAAGGATTTACAAAAGAGCAGATCAAAAAAAGGCTGCTGGATGAAGGATGGTCTAAAGACATGGTCGGGAAGATATTTAAGGTGATATGATGGCAATAAAAGATGTGGTTGCAAGAGAGATACTGGATTCAAGAGGAAATCCAACAGTAGAGGTAGATGTGATTACCAATAAGATATTTGCAAGAGCAAAGGTTCCTTCAGGAGCATCTACAGGAGTGCATGAAGCTTTAGAAATGAGGGATGGAGGAAAAAGGTTCAATGGAAAAGGGGTTTCCAAAGCAGTAAACAATGTAAACAAGAAGATTGCCAAAAAATTAATTGGAATGGATGCAAAAAATCAAAAAAAGATAGATGATTTGATGCTTAAACTGGATGGAACTGATAATAAGAAGAAACTGGGAGCAAATGCTATTCTTGGAGTAAGTATGGCTGCATGCAAGGCAGGTGCTTTGGAAAGAGAAATTCCCTTATATTCATATATATCAGAATTAGCAGGAGTTAAAAAGATAACAATGCCTGTCCCAAGTTTTAATGTGATAAATGGAGGAAAACATGCAGGAAATAAACTGGATATTCAGGAATATATGATCATGCCTGTTGGAGCAAGAAATTTTAAAGAGGCATTAAGGATTGGAGCGGAAATATATCATATTCTGAAAAAGATAATAAAGAAAAAATACGGATTAAATGCAGTTAATGTTGGTGATGAAGGAGGATTTGCTCCTCCATTAACTAAGATCAAGGATCCTATCTTGCTGCTGCAAAAGGCTATAATAGATGCTGGATATGTAAGAAAAATAAGAATTGCTATGGATGCAGCTGCTTCTGAATTCTACAGGAATGGAAAATATAATATTGAAGGGGAAAAACTGAAAGGAGAGAATCTAAATGTTATTTACAAAGGATTGATTGATAAATATCCTATTGCAAGCATAGAAGATCCTTTTGACCAGGAGGATTTTGAAAACTTTACTAGATTAACAGAAAGCGCAGGAAAAGAGGTGCAGATAGTTGGAGATGATCTGCTTTGTACAAATGTAAAAAGAATCCAAAAAGCAATAAATAAGAATTGCTGCAATGCCTTGCTGTTAAAGGTTAACCAGATTGGAACTGTAAGCGAGGCAATTGATGCAGCAAGATTAGCGCAGGAAAAAGAGTGGGGTGTTATGGTCAGCCACAGGAGCGGAGAGACGTGCGATGATTTTATAGCTGACCTTGCAGTTGGATTAAATGCAGGACAGATAAAATCAGGAGCTCCATGCAGAAGCGAAAGATTAGCCAAATATAACCGGCTGTTAAGGATAGAAGAGGAACTAAAATCAAAAGTAAGATATGCTGGAACCAGATTTAGGAGGCCTTAGAGTTGATGAAACCCAAAAAAAGAGTTATTCTTCTTATCGCAGACGGATGGGGATATTCCAAAAAAAGAAAAGGGAATTATATTAAGCAGGCAAAGGCTCCTGTATTTGAAAAGCTAAAGAAGAAATATCCTCATACACTAAACAAGGCTTCTGGAGAAGCAGTCGGGCTGCCTGAAGGATCTCAAGGAAATTCTGAAGTCGGGCATCTTCATATGGGTGCTGGAAGAATTGTATGGCAGTTGTATTCAAAAATAAACAAGGCGATAAAAGACAAGAGTTTCTTCAAGAATAAAAAATTAAACAAGGCAATGGATTTTGTGAAGAAAAAAGACAGCAAACTGCATCTGATAGGTTTGTGTTCTGATGAAGGGGTGCATGCTCATGTAAAACATCTATTTGCTCTGCTGAAGATGGCAAAGAAAAAAAAGATAGAAAAAGTTTATGTTCATTTTTTTGCAGACGGCAGAGATGTTCCTGAAAAATCAGCCAAGAAATATATAAAACAGATAAAAAATCAGGGTGGAAAGATTGCAACTGTGGTTGGAAGATATTATTCAATGGACAGGGATAATAACTGGAAAAGAACAAAAAAAGCTTATGACCTGCTTGTTGAAGGAAAAGGGTTTAAGGCAAAAACAGCAGAAGAGGCTGTTGATATGGCATATAAAAGAGGAGACAAGACTGATTATTATATCCAGCCAACCATAATTACAGATAAAGAGGATAAACCAAAAGCCCTTATTGAAGATAATGACAGAGTGATATTCTTTAATTTCAGGACAGACAGACCAAGGCAGTTAAGTAAAGCATTATTCAACAAAAAATTTGACAATTTTAAAAGAAAAAAATATCCTAAGATAAAATTTGTTCCCTTTGCTCCTTATGAAGATGAATTTGAAAATGTTTCTGCTTTTAAGGAAGAAGAGATCAAAAATGATTTAGGAGAAATTTTAGGAAAAAAAAGATTAAATCAATTAAGATTAGCTGAAACAGAAAAATATGCTCATGTAACTTATTTTTTTAATGGTCAAGATGAAAAACCCAACAAAGGAGAAGAAAGGAAAATGATTCCCAGCCCTAAAGTTCCTTCTTATGACCAAAAACCAGAGATGAGCGCATATAAAATTGCAAAGGAAGCTGAAAAACAGATAAAGAAAAAGAAATTTGATTTTATTCTGATGAATTTTGCAAACTGTGACTTAGTAGGGCATTCTGCAGTAAAAAAAGCAATAATAAAATGTGTTAAGGTTGTAGATGAATGCCAGGGAAAAGTTATAGATACTGCTTTGGAAAATGATTATACTGTTTTGCTTACAGCAGACCACGGAAGTGCAGAAGAAAAATTATATCCAAACGGAAAGCCAAAACCCTCACATTCATGCAATCCTGTTAATTTCTTTGTGATAAGCAATAATAAAAAGTTGAAAAAAGCAAAGCTTAGAAAAGGGGGGCAAAGAGATGTTGCTCCAACTGTTCTTGAGTTGATGGGATTAAAACAGCCAAAAGAAATGACTGGAAAGAGTTTAATTAAAAATAAAAAATAATAAAATGATATCTCCTAATTATAAAGATGGAAGTATAGTTAATTTGATGAGCAGTATTGCAGGAGCATTTGGAAAAAGATTAAAATACAATCAGCTTAAGTTATTAAAAAGCAGAGAATTAAGAAAAAGCAAGAATATTGTATTGCTTGTAATAGACGGACTAGGAAGCGAATATCTAAAAAACAAAACCGGCTTCTTAAAAGAAAATATGAAGGGAGAAATAACTTCTGTTTTTCTTCCTACAACTGCCTGTGCTATAACTACTTTTGCTACAGGTCTTGCTCCTCAAGAGCATGCTGTAACTGGATGGTATATGAACTTAAAAGAAATTGGAATGGTTACAACTGTACTGCCCTTTGTTCCCAGAGTAATTCCTGCTCCTCTTGATTATTTTGGGATTTCTAAAAAGGATATTTTCAAATTTAAAAAATTCAAGAATAAGATAAAAGCAAGTTCATATACTATAACTAAACAGGAGATTAAAAACAGAGAAATTAATGCAAACAATGAAAATAAAAAAAGAATATTGGGTTATTCTAATTTAGATGGGTTTTTTAAGCAGATTAAAACTGCAATCAACAAACACAATAAAAAGAAATATATCTATGCTTATTGGCCTTATTTTGATGAATTTAGCCACGAGTTTGGGGTAAAAAGCAAAGAAACCGAAGCTCACTTTAAAAAATTGGATAAACAGATAGAAAAATTTGTAAAGGGATTAAGAGGAACAGATACTGCTTTAATTATTACTGCTGATCATGGATTAATAGACAGCAATAAAAAAGAAAGAATAAATCTAGATGATTATCCTAAAATAAAAGAATGTTTAAGTATGCCTTTATGCGGAGAGCCAAGAACGCGTTATTGTTATGTTCATCCAGACAAGGCAAGACAATTTGAAAAAGAAGTCAAAAATAAATTAAAAGGAAAATGTGAATTATTCAAAAGCAAAAAGCTTGTTGATAAAAATTTCTTTGGAATTAAAAAAGCAAACCCTGAATTAAATCACAGAATTGGAGATTATATTTTAATTATGAAAGATAATTATATTATGAAAGATTTTTTATTAGAAGAGCCTCATTGGTATATTGGAAATCATGGAGGGATTAGCAAAGAAGAAATGCTTGTTCCTTTGATATTCATCAAAACGAAATAGAAAAAACCATAGTATAACTTTATAAACAATCTTTAATTCTTTATGTTCATGAAACTTGATGACATTAAAGACAAGATTCCCGGCCAGTTGTACAATGTTTTAGTTGCTGATATAGATAAATTCAGGCCTTCACAGGAGAAAGCAATCAAATCAGGGCTACTGGAAAGAAAGAATCTTCTTGTATGCACTCCAACTGCTTCTGGAAAAACCCTTATTGCAGAGATTGGGATGGTCAAATCAATTTTAGAGACTGGGAAAAAAGCAATCTATATTGTTCCTCTAAAAGCTTTAGCTAATGAAAAATTCAAGGAATTCAAGAAAAAATATGGGCTGTATATGAAATTGGCCTTGTCAATTGGTGATCTGGATTCTGATGATCCTTATCTTGAGAATTATGATTTGATTGTGTGCACTGCAGAGAAATTAGACAGTTTAATCAGACATTATGCTCCCTGGCTGGGAAAAGTAGGCACAGTTATAATAGATGAGATACATCTTATGAATTCTCCAGGAAGAGGGCCTACATTGGAGATATTAATAACAATGTTAAGGGAATTATTGGAAAACAAGATACAGTTGATCGGACTTTCAGCGACAATCGGCAATCCAAAAGAATTATCTGAATGGCTGGATGCAAATCTGATCATAGACAACTGGAGACCTGTTAAGCTGCATAAAGGAATTTATGATGGAAGTAAAATAGAAATAAAATAAAAAAATAAAAAATTTATTTTTTATATGTGCTGTAGAATTCTGTAAGGAAGTAGAAATAACCAAAAGTATAAGCAGGTATTCCTATCAGAACTATGCTAAGCAAGCCATATATCACACTGTAAATCAATGTTTTGATATAAGCTATGATATACTCCATAGCATTTCCAAACACGATGTCAAACGCTTTTCTTACATCCCACAATGAGGAAAAAGTTTCTTCCATAAAAAAATTCATTAAAATCCATGGAAGTATAAAGATTCCTACCAGCATATAAAGCGTTCCTCCAACAACTGGAATCATGTTGATAATTCCAAGAGCTATCATCGTAGGGATGAACATCACTGTAACTATGACTCCTTGTTTGAAATTAACCCACGGGTTTCCAAACATAGGTATCTCTTTTCTTTTTCCAGATATAAGCTCTCTTACTATCTTTTTTCCGTATCCTATCACTGCAAACCATCCAAATATAGGTACAATTATCCACAATATATTCCAAAGCCTGGAAGCCTTGTTCCATGGATATTTTAGCCCTTGTTTAAGGGATTCTCCAAAATCATCTGTTTTTTTTGTCATTTTAAAATTCCTCCTTAGATATGTATTTTTTCTGATAAAGCTCCAATTATTGGAATTTTCCAAAAAGGAGCCCCTTTTATCACTTTAATGATGACTATTATCCAGCATACGAAAAGATACAAACCCCAAATCCAGCCAATTAGAGGAATCCATATCAATAGTCCAGCTAAAAATAAAATAAAGCCCTGCTTTGCATGCTGATGAATCCATTTGTTGTCTTTTTTTGCAAACAAAGGGATCAAGAACAGAACCCAGAGATAAGACAATAAAGCAAAGAACCTGTCTTTTCCTGAATGTTTGATTAACTCAGCCATCTTTTATTTAGAATTGAAAAAACTAGTATATAAACTTTGCCATGGGGTTGTTTTGTTGTTTAATTTGATAATTAGTTTACACTTCTTTATATTCTAACTTTTTTCTCTATTTCTGGTGATTTTTATGGAAAAATTAACAGAAAAGAAGAGAAAATGGATAAT